>NZ_CP029206.1:353333-706666 GCF_003101015.1 Actinobacillus porcitonsillarum
AAGGCACAACGGTATTTACCAAGCCCATCTCTAAGGCTTCTTTCGCATCATATTGACGGCATAAAAACCAAATTTCACGCGCTTTTTTCTGCCCAACGATACGCGCCATATAACTTGCACCCCAACCGCCATCGAATGAACCCACTTTCGGGCCTGTTTGACCGAAAATCGCATTTTCTGCGGCGATGGTTAAGTCACAAAGCATATGTAAAACGTGACCGCCACCAATCGCATAACCCGCCACCATTGCCACCACAGGCTTCGGACAGCTACGAATATCACGTTGGAAATCCAATACGTTTAAGTGATGTACGCCACTATCGTCTTTATAACCGCCGTAGTCGCCACGTACTTTTTGATCGCCGCCAGAACAAAATGCTTTTTCACCTTGACCTGTTAAAACAATCACACCGATTTTTTCGTCAAAACGTGCATCAGAGAAAGCTTGAATCATCTCTTTTACTGTTTGCGGACGGAATGCATTACGCACTTCAGGACGATTAATGGTAATTTTTGCGATACCATCTGTCGATTTGTGATAAAGAATATCAGTATAACCTTCGCTATGATCCACCCATTCAACAGGGGCATAAAGAACATCATCTTTTGGATTTTGCATTTTTTGTTCCTTTCTAATCAAAAATAAAAAATTCGATCAATTATAGCCGAATTCAGTTTGATGAGAAGAAAAAGCGGTCAAATTTGCAAAATATTTTACAAACTTGACCGCTTATTACGATGATTTGGCTAATTTTTAATAACCTTCACAACACCATTCAGTTTCATTAAACGCTGAATAACAACATAAAGGTGTGCATTGTCCGTCACTGAAATTTGCAATTTGACTTGGTAATTTCCATTCTCTTTTGGCTGGCTATGAACCGCACCAATGTTGCTATTTAAGGCGGCAATGGTATTCGTCAGACTTGCTAAAACACCCGGTTGGTTCTTAATTTCAAGCTCAATATCGACATCTTGATTTTCCGGTTTTTCTTCTTCCACCAAAATTTCATCAAGACTTTCAAGATGTTTTAGTGCCTGTTTGATTTTAGAACGGGCTTTTGCGCTCACAACAAAGCTGAGCCAAGAAGGGCTTGGGCGTTTCCCTTCTTCTGTTAAAATTTCAATGGTTTGCCCTGATTGTAACGGTTGTGAAATCGGGTAAGGTTGTCTATCCACAATCGCCCCCACACAACGATCACCAATATCAGAGTGAACTGCATAGGCAAAATCAATCGGTGTTGCCTTAGCCGGTAACTCAACAATGCGTCCTTTCGGTGTAAAGACATAAATATCATTTGAGAAAAGATCCGATTTGACATTTTCGATAAATTCTTCGGAATTGCCAGCGCTTTGTTGCAACTCAATAATGCTTTGTAGCCATTTTTGTGCTTTTTGTTGCACAGTGGTTGCTTTAAGTGGTTCATCGGTATAGCGCCAAAATGCCGCAACGCCTAATTCCGCCATTTGATCCATCTCTTCTGTACGGATTTTCACTTCAATCGGTAAACCTTTATGTCCAATCATTGACGTGTGAAGAGATTGATAGCCGTTAGTTTTCGGCACCGCAATATAATCTCGTACTTGGTAAGGACGAGGTTTATATAAAGCGTGAACTTGTCCTAACGCACGATAGCAATTATCAACATTTTCAACCACCACGCAAAACGCATAAATATCTAAAATGGAGCGGAAACGTTGATCACGCTGACGTAATTTGTGGTAAAGAGAATAAAGATGTTTCTCACGACCGTAAATACGGGCTTTAATACCGAACTCCATTAAACGGCTTTCAATTTCGTGAGAAATTTTCGCTAATAAATCCTGACGTGTCCCTCGCGCCATATCAATTGCCATACGAAGCACGTTATAACGATGCGGATACATCGCTTTAAAACAAAGATCTTCTAATTCATTTTTAAGGTGGGTAATCCCCAAACGGTGCGCAAGAGGGCTATAAATCTCAAGCGTTTCTTTCGCAATTCGCATTCGTTTATCCGGGCGTAAAGCACCAAGTGTACGCATATTGTGAGTACGGTCGGCTAATTTGATTAAAACGACACGAATATCTTTGGTCATCGCCAAAATCATTTTGCGGAAATTTTCCACCTGAGCTTCTTGGCGAGTACGGAATTTTAATTTATCTAACTTAGAAACACCTTGCACAATTTCTGCCACATTTGAACCAAATTCAGCAGCAAGCTGTTCTTCTGTATAGGGGGTGTCTTCAATAACATCGTGCAATAATGCCGCCATAACAGCTTCATGATCAAGCTTCATCTCTGCAATGATGCCGGCAACCGCCACCGGATGCGTAATATAGGGTTCGCCACTTGAGCGGGTTTGCCCTTCGTGAGCATCTCGTGCGATGACAAAAGCACGTTTGACTAACTCTATTTTATCTGCCGGTAAGTAAGTTTGAATAATGCGATCTAAAGGTTCAAAAAGATACACGCTACACCCCACAAAAGATAAAAAAACGGATAACGAACAATTTGCAATATTTTCGGTTAATGTAACCGCTTGCTTTTAAATTGTCCATTATCCATTTAAAAGATAATAAATTAAGCTTTAGCTTGAACGTCTGCTAAGAAAGAAATGGCTTCTTTTTCTGCAATATCTTGTTGAGCCGCTTGGTGATTATCAAATTGATCCATAATCTCGCTGTTGATTAAACCTTCTTCGATCTCACGTAATGCAATCACTGTCGGTTTATCGCCTTCTTCCGGCACTAACGGTTCACGAGTGTGAAGTTGGATTTGTCTTGCACGACGTGCTGCAGTTAAAATTAAATCAAAACGGTTGCCGATTTTTTCTGCGGCAGCTTGAACGGTTACACGAGCCATTTTATTACTCCAAAGGATTTTGCAAAATTCATTCTTCTAAAAGATCGGAGATTATACAAAAATTCCCACATTCTGACAATGAAAAGCAAAGGATCTGTTTGGTAAAATATTTTTACATCATTTGCTATTTACTCATTTTTCAGCAAGAAAACCCCATGCCCAGAGAAATGAATATAGGCTTCAGTAATATGCGTATTAAAATGTTCGGGATTTGCATTGATGAGTAATTCTTTACTTCCCCATTCAGCGATAATTTCCCAATGATTTCCCATATAAACTGCATTTTTTATTTTACAATACTGTGCTTTTTCGCCATGTGTTTGTAAACTAATCGCTTCAGGTCTAATACCGACTAAACATTTTCCATCATTTAAGCCGAATTGTTCACTATTTGGTAAGGCAAACTGATAGCCTTGAACAGAAACCACCCCATGTTTGAGCTCTCCTTCAAAAATACTACTTTCTCCCATGAAATTCGCCAAAAAGAGAGAATTTGGTCGGAGATATAATTCTTTAGCTGGTGCTTTTTGCATAATTTTACCTTTATGCATCACAATAACTTCATCGGATACAGCAAACGCTTCTGTTTGATCATGGGTAACATAGAGAGAGGTAATACCTAAGCTTTGTTGTAATTCTCGGATTTTTTCTCGCATTGCTCGTCGTAAATTCGCATCTAAATTACTTAATGGCTCATCAAAAAGTAATACCTTAGGTTTAAGCACCAATGCTCGAGCTAATGCAACACGTTGTTGCTGTCCCCCTGAAATTTGATCGACATAACGATCTTCAAACCCAGCTAAATCAACCAGCTCTAATGCTTCTTTCACTCTCTGCTGAAGCTCCGGTCCTTTTACGCCTTGCATTTTTAGTCCATAACCTACGTTATCGCCAATAGACATATGCGGAAAGAGTGCGTAGGACTGAAACACAATACATATATCTCGATTTTGAATAGAAGATTTTGTTACATCTTGTCCATCAATAAATATTTGACCTTCTGTCGGGCTTTCCAGCCCTGCAACAAGACGTAATATTGTCGTTTTTCCACAACCAGATGGACCTAATAAAGTGACCATTGTGCCACGTTTAATCGTTAAATCTAAGTTATCAATAACTACCGTTTTACCGAAAGATTTTGTAATGTTTTTTAATACTAAGAAATTGTTGCTCATATAATTACCTATCAATATTGTTATTGTCTTACCGTATTTTTTATCATTTTCTCTAATTCATTTTCTTGGCTTTAGATCGAGATATTCTCGTCTCTCCAACAATCCAATCAAACAGTAATATAATCGCCATCATGACAACAATTAAGATTGATCCATAAGCGATAGCCACCCCATATTCACCATCTTCAACTCGATTTAGAATGTAAGAAGTTGCAACTCGAGTATCTGCAGTGACTAAGAAGACGATAGCACTCACCGTTGTCATTGCTCTCACAAAACTTGTTACTAAGGCAGATAAAAGTGCTGGTTTTAACAGTGGAAATACGATAAAAACAATGGTTTTGAACGAACTACCTTTTAATGATAAAGAGGCTTCATCTAAAGACTTATCTAATTGCCCTAAACCTGCAATAGCAGCTCTCATACCTACAGGCATATTTCTCATAACCATAGACAAAATGATAATAATGCTTGTTCCTGTAATGTAAATAGGTGCATCATTAAACGCTAAAATATAAGATACACCAGCTACTGTTCCCGGTACCGCAAAGCAAAGTAATGTTAAAAACTCTAACGTTTTTTTACCTTTAAAATCTCTTCGTACCGTAATGTAAGCAATAAGTAAGCCCAAAATTGCTGTAATTGGTGCCGCACTTGCAGCAAAAATAACAGTTTGAATTAAAGATGGCCATGCTCCATCACTAAACCCTTGCCCAAATAGGGTAATATAATTTTTGAGTGTTAAGGTATAATCAACCCCCCAGTTTACAGTAAAACTTCCATAGAAAATACTTCCATAAAGCACTGTATTAAATAGAACCCAGAAGCAAAGTAGAAAGATAATCATGTATTTCATCAATTGTGGAAGGTCTTGAACATCTCCTCTGTATGATTTTCCTGATACTGTGACATATGATCGATTACCAATCCAAATATACTGAATAATAAAAATGGATAAAGAGAAAATAAGTAATAAAGTCCCTAATGTACTCGCAGATGCATAGTCTAATTGTGAGCCTGCGATATAAAAATAGATTTGAGATGAAATAACATCAAAACTTCCACCAAGAACTAATGGGGTACTAAAGTCTGCTAAAGATTGAATGGCAACCACTAAAAAAGAATTTGCGAGAGCAGGCTTTAAGAGTGGGAATATAATATTAAAAAACGTTTGATAGCGGTTTGCTTTCAAAGTATAAGAAGCTTCTTCAACTGACGGATGAATAGATTTTAAAGCCCCTTCTAAAAGCATAAAAGACATGGGCGTTAAAGCAAGGGTATGAGCAATAACAATACCCGTAAAACCATAAAGCCAATTATTATTAAACCCTAAATACTCCACAAGGAAATTTGTTACATAGCCCGATCTTCCCAACATTAAAGTAACACCTAGCCCAACAACAAAGGGCGGAGTAACAATAGGAAGAATTGAAAAGATTTTACCAATAAATGCGGTCTTTTTAGCAATACGAGTCGTATATAATGCAAAAATAAGCCCAAAAAGTGTTGATAAAATACCGACTGTGCCTGCAACACTTAATGAGTTCATAATAATTCGTAATATATAGGGTTGCTTAATAATCGTCAGTACTTGGCTTGGTACAAATTCACTCCCGTCATAAAACATGGAAATAAAAATGGCAAATGTCGGATAAACAATAAAGAAGAATATCAGTAAGACTATGCTAATGAGAGAAGCGATAATAAATTTGTCGCCCTGCATTATTTTCATTTTGGCAAGTGCGTTCGTAGCTAAAGCAATTAGCGTGATCAATAAAATAAGTATTGCATAACCTAAGCTGATTTTGGCTACGATTGCAGAAATAAAGATGAATCCAAAAATAATAACTGTGATGCAGAACTCGAAAACACCTTGGATATATTCATTTTTATGTTTTAGAAGTTGAGAGACAGTGGGAACGAGAAGTACTGAACTAAACCATAACCAACTAAGATTAGGAGAAGACCATCCCATAGATTGCCATATTTCATCGTAAGTGGAATTAAATATTCCATAATAGAGTGCTGTTGATGGAAGAAAGATAAAACCCAATAACGAAAATAAAATCCAAAATAAGTTTGTACTGAAACATGGTGTCCACTTTCGCATAATACCTCCATGAGAGCTTCATCTAGCAAATTTGACTTCCATATATCAAAAGCGGTAACAAATTTTATGAGTACTACAGTTATAAAAATCAAACCGACTAAACTAAACTCATCAAGTTCTAAAATATAAATATGATGCCTATTAAAATCGTTAAGCAGCAAATATTGTGTAATTAGCGTAAAGCTTAGGTACTTTACGCTAAAAATATTTGAAATTTATTTTGCTAATTTAACGTCATCAACCCATTTTGTAATTAAGCGTTTACGTTCATCAGCAGATCCATATTTTTCAAAATTATAATTTATCAGTTTTAATTTTGTCGGTTCAAATGCGACAGGAGATTGCTCCGCTGTTTTATTTGTCAAAATTTGGAGAGCTTTGCCTTTTTTCCATGCTAATTCTTGACCTTCTTTAGATAAAGCCCAATCAACAAATAACTTCGCATTTTCCATATTACGAGCATTTTTTATGATACTTACCCCACCTAATTCATACCCTGTACCTTCACAAGGCACGATTAATTCAAGTGGAGCACCTTGAAGTTTTTCTTGAGCATAATCATGTAAAAAGCCTATACCTATAGCCGTTTCGCCTCGTGCTGCATTACGTGATGGTGCAATACCTGACTTGGTATATTGGGAAATATTAGGGTGAAGTTGTTTAAAGTAATCAAATGCAGCATCTTCTCCCCATAACTGAACAAAAGTTGCTATTGCAGTGTATGCCGTTCCTGAACTTTGAGGATCTGCGATTTGGATTTCACCTTTAAAACGTGGATCGGTTAAATCTTTCCAGCATTTTGGTATATCAGTAATACCTAGCTTTTTCAAACGCTCCGTATTTACACCAAAACCTAAAATCCCCATATAAATAGCGGATGTGTAATTCCCTTTTATTTTAGCTGGATCTTGGAATTGTTCGACAATTTGATCTACGTTTGGAGAACGGTAGGCTTGTAGTAGCCCCAAATCCCCAGCTTGAGATTGCGGATCAAGTGTTCCACCATACCAAACATCTGCTTGAGGATTATTTTTCTCAGCTTCAATTTTAGCAAATGTACTACCTGAACCATTGCGAATAAAGGAGGCATCTACGTCGTATTTCTTACCAAACGCATTCGTTTCAGCCTCACACATATCATTCGTTGCACTGCAATATACAATCAAGCGACCTTTTGCTTGAGCTAATTGTGGATGTAATAACACACTCGCACCAAGAAACATCGTTGAAATAACTAAAGAAACAGCTTTCATCTTCATCATAGAATCTCCCTTATTTTTAATTAAAATGTATTTCCCATGTTAATTTTTACATCTTATATGATATAAAATTAATCAATTAAAGCAGTGGGTAAAGTGTATGCTATAAAAATAAGAAATACTGTGAGCAGGTTCACAAAATAAGAAGTTATTTAAATATTTGGGAATATTTCTGCTAATCGCTATGCTTAAATCAAACCAATCTATAAAAAATTACTCGTTTTTAACCGCTTACATTAAGAATAATCTAAACCCGAAGAAGATAAGATGTGATGAATAGAATTCACTCACTAAGTATTGAAAATAAGAAAAATATAAGTATAAAAAAATCTGCACTTCAATTTGTGCACTTAACACAACATTTGGAGCGCAGATTATCTTAGATAGCGTTATTAATCTAAAAATGGCAAAACTTTTTACAAATCAGACCGCTTTCAAATTATTGTGCAATATCGAATGTTAAAGTCGCATAATGTTTGGCTTTTTGACATTGTGCCGGATCTTTAAATGGTACATCGTAAACAACAGATGCCTTCCAGAAACCTGCTTTCAACGGAATAATATCCACTGTGCCATCTTCGCCTGTTACATCAGAAAACGCTTGAGCTTCAACTTTATGCGTGTGATGGTTGTCGCTATTATCAAAACCTTTGAAGGTTGCTGTGAGTGTAGCATCCGCAAGGGGTTCGCCTTGATATAACACAACCACTTTAAAGCGTTCTCCCACTTTGATATTAGCAGGGTTTTCCATTGGCACTATTTCCAATTCGTGCCCAACCACTTCAGCAACAGAGGCTTTATCCGCCACATTTCCGATATTAATGATATTTTTGCCGTACATTGCTGTTTGCTCACAATAACTGGCGTTTGGCGTGTTTTTCATATCGGCTTGCTTCCAACCTTCCGCATTTTTAGACCAAAATGTTGGCTTATATTCTGCGGCTAAAACATAGCTTCCTTCTTTTATAGGAGCTTTGCTTTCAAAGTGATAATTTTTATCGCCTTTTTGTGCGAGTTGCTGCTTCCCTTCGCTATTTACCAACACCATTCCTTTATCAAAGAAGTGAAGACGTTTTTCAGAAATTTGTTCTAATGTCGGAAATTCTCCATAGCCGAGATCCGCTTTTAAAATTTCATTCGGTTTTGTCGGCTCACTTTGTACCCAAACCCGATGCGCTTGTGCCGAAAATGCCACAGAACAAATCGCTGTTGCCAATAGTAGTTTTTTCATTTGCTTTCCTTATCTTTGCCGTGCTTTGAAACGTGGATTGCTTTTACAAATCACATAAAGTTTGCCTTTGCGGCGTACAACCTTACAATCTTGATGACGTGTTTTTGCACTTTTTAATGAATTTAAAATTTTCACATTGTCTCCTTTTATTTACGAGTAACGAGGCTCGCCATACCTTTAAATTTATCACTGAACTTACTTGCTCGCCCTTCGGTATTGGCTTCACGGCGTTTACCGGTATAAACCGGATGAGACGCTGAAGAGGTATCTAACGGATAAAATGGATACTCTTTACCATCTGTCCATACCATTGTCTTTGTTGTTGCCGCACAAGAGCGAATAACCCAACCCTGCTGAACAGAGCCGTCATAAAATAATACCTCACGATAATTTTCAGGATGAATACCTTTTTTCATTTTGTCCCCTAAATAATAACCATTATTAAATTATGGAAATATCATACAGGAAAGATTTTTTATTTCAATAATTTTTTTATGGTTTTATAAAAGATTTTAATTTTGAGAGATTGATCGCGTTATTCCGTACATTTTTATGTTAGGCTATAGCTACTTGATTGGTAATAAGGAAAACTTTATGGCTCAACAACCTTTTCTCATTGCACCTTCGATTTTATCTGCAAACTTAGCCAAGTTAGGCGAAGATGTAAAAAACGTCCTCGAGGCTGGAGGGGATATTATTCATTTTGATGTCATGGATAATCACTTTGTTCCTAATTTGACCTTCGGTCCAGCAATTTGTCAGGCATTACGTGATTATGGTATTACCGCTCCGATTGATGTTCATTTAATGGTTAAACCGATTGAACGTCTCATTCCGGAATTTGCTAAAGCGGGGGCGAACTACATTACGTTCCACCCTGAAGCAACGGATCATATCGACCGTAATTTACAACTGATCCGTGAATTAGGCTGTAAAGCCGGATTAGTATTCAACCCTGCAACACCACTACATTATCTTGACTATGTAATGGATAAAGTCGATATGATTTTATTGATGGGGGTAAATCCCGGCTTTGGCGGACAAAAATTTATTCCGGCAACATTAAATAAATTACGCGAAGTCCGTAAACGTATTGATGCGAGCGGATTAAGCATTCGTTTAGAAGTTGATGGCGGCGTGAAAATTGACAATATTGCTGAAATTGCAGAAGCCGGCGCAGATACTTTTGTTGCGGGTTCAGCTATCTTTGATTTGCCGGATTATAAAGCCGTCATTGATAAAATGCGTGCGAAATTAGCAACAATCTAACCCGTTTTTGATTAAATTCTAGAAAATTTTAGTCTTTCAAACGGCTTTTAATGGATAAACCTCAGACATAATGGTAGAATACTAAGGCTTTTTGCTTACACCCTGTAAGTAAACCTTTTAACTAGTGTATTTTAAAATTGCCTGGTTTGACCTTGCTTATTGGGCTTGAATTTCGCAAAATTTAGATTACACTAATTAACTCTCGCATTAAGCGATTTTATATAGGAAACAAAACATGAGCATTGAAGAACGCGTAAAAAAAATTATCGTTGATCAATTAGGTGCAGACGCTGCACAAGTTAAACCTGAAGCTTCATTCATCGAAGATTTAGGCGCTGACTCTTTAGACACAGTTGAGTTAGTAATGGCTTTAGAAGAAGAATTCGATATCGAAATTCCAGATGAAGAAGCTGAAAAAATCACAACTGTTCAATCAGCGATTGACTACGTGACAAAAGCTAACGCATAATAAAAAGTGAGGCGGTATAAACCGCCTTATTTTTTATCTTTTCTAACTAAAATAAACAAACCTCATACATTTTATCAATCACTTCCTCTAAATAGCATTTTCATTATTTTCCTTACTTTTTTATAACTACTATGCCATGCCTACAATAAACAAAAAGCACTTATCATACATGATAAGTGCTTTTACTAATAAAATTCTTAAGATTATTTCAATCCTAATTTTTTTTCAAGGTAGTGGATGTTTGTTCCACCTTTACGGAAATTCTCATCTGCCATAATTTGATGATGGAGTGGAATATTTGTTTTAATACCATCCACAATAGTTTCTGATAAAGCATTTTCCATACGGCGAATAGCAATATCACGATTTTCAGCAAAAGTAATCAATTTACCAATCATTGAATCATAATGTGGTGGTACTGAATAGCCTGCGTAAATATGAGAATCCCAACGAACACCTAAACCACCCGGCACGTGTAAACGATTGATTTTACCCGGAGAAGGCAAGAAGGTATTTGGATCTTCAGCATTGATACGACATTCCATCGCATGACCTTTCACTTTAATATCATCTTGTGTGATAGAAAGCGGTAGGCCAGCTGCAACACGGAGCTGCTCTTTTACTAAATCAACGCCGGTAATCATCTCTGTAACAGGGTGTTCAACTTGCAAACGGGTATTCATTTCAATGAAATAGAATTCACCATTTTCAAATAAGAATTCAAAAGTACCTGCACCACGATAGCCAATTTCACGACACGCATTCGCACAACGTTCACCGATAAATTTACGTAACTCAGGTGTAATTCCCGGAGCTGGTGCTTCTTCAACCACTTTTTGGTGACGGCGTTGCATTGAACAGTCACGCTCTGCTAAATAAACAGCATTACCATGTGTATCGGCTAACACTTGGATTTCGATATGGCGTGGATTTTCAAGGTATTTTTCCATATACACCATATCATTATTAAATGCTGCTTTCGCTTCAGCTTTCGTCATTGCGATGGATTCTTCAAGATCTTTCTCGTTATAAACCACACGCATACCACGACCACCGCCGCCGCCCGATGCTTTAATAATCACCGGATAGCCAATGCGTTTTGCAATTTCTTTATTTTTTCTTGCATCGTTACCCACCGGACCATCAGAACCCGGAACACAAGGTACACCTGCTTTTTTCATTGCATTGATGGCTGAAACTTTATCGCCCATTAAACGGATAACATCTGCAGTCGGACCAATAAAGATAAAACCTGATTTTTCTACCTGCTCGGCAAAATCTGCATTTTCAGATAAGAAACCGTATCCAGGGTGGATAGCATCTGCACCTGTTACTTCCGCTGCCGCAATGATAGCCGGAATATTTAAATAACTTTTTACTGATGGCGCTGGACCAATACAAACCGTTTCATCAGCTAATAGTACGTGTTTTAACTCACGGTCTGCCGTAGAATGAACCGCAACCGTTTTAATACCTAACTCTTTACACGCACGTAAAACTCGCAACGCAATTTCGCCACGATTGGCAATGACCACTTTTTCTAACATTGCTTGTTCCTTTTGGAAATGACTTTATTTTCCTACGATAAAACTAGGAAACTTAAATTATTCAATAATTACTAATTTTTGATCAAATTCAACCGCTTGTCCGTCATTCACAAGAATTGCTTTAACAACACCAGCTTTATCTGATTCAATTCGGTTCATCATTTTCATTGCTTCAACAATACAAAGTGCATCGCCAACTTTTACTTGCTGACCAACTTCAATAAATGGTTTCGCATCTGGGCTAGGGCTACGATAGAAAGTTCCCACCATTGGAGAAAGTACAGCGTGTCCAGACACTTCTGATGATGAAGCTGTCGTTTCAACTGCTGATATAGCTTGTGGTGCAGGAGCTGCCGGTGCTACAGTCTGTTGTGGAGCTGCAACATATTGTACCGTTGCTGGAGAAGCAACCGGTGCAGCACGACTAATACGTACTGTACCTTCTTCTTCAGAAACTTCTAATTCTGTGATACCTGATTCTTCAACTAATTCGATTAATTTTTTAATTTTGCGAATATCCATAGTGAAATTCCGTTATGTGAGACAAAAATAGACCGCCCGCTTATAAAGATAAGCAGACGGATAATCAAGATGTGCGTAGATTACCCGATTTTCGCTAATTTTGCGAATAAAATCTTACAAATTTAACGATTTTATAAGAACTTAGACCACTTGAAAATAGATTGATTCCAACAAATAAACAAAAAGGCTCATCTTTCGATGAGCCCTCTTTCGCTTTCATAGCGTCAAATAATCAATCTAATTATTTGATAATTTTCGCTACAACGCCCGCACCTACTGTACGACCACCTTCACGAATCGCAAAACGTAAACCTTCGTCCATCGCGATTGGGTGGATTAAGCTTACTGTCATTTTGATGTTATCGCCTGGCATTACCATTTCCACGCCTTCCGGTAACTCGATTGTACCTGTTACGTCAGTTGTACGGAAATAGAATTGTGGACGGTAACCTTTGAAGAATGGAGTATGACGACCACCTTCTTCTTTTGATAATACGTAAACTTCTGATTCGAAGTCTGTGTGTGGTGTGATTGTACCTGGTTTCGCTAATACTTGACCACGTTCGATTTCTTCACGTTTTGTACCACGTAATAACGCACCTACGTTCTCACCCGCACGACCTTCGTCTAATAATTTACGGAACATCTCAACACCAGTTACTGTTGTTTTCGTCGTTTCTTTGATACCTACGATTTCAACTTCTTCACCTGATTTGATGATACCACGCTCAACACGACCTGTTACTACTGTACCACGACCTGAAATTGAGAATACGTCTTCGATTGGTAATAAGAATGGTTTATCAATCGCACGCTCTGGCTCTGGGATGTATGTATCTAAGTGGTTTGCTAACTCAAGAATTTTCTCTTCCCACTCCGCTACGCCGTTTAACGCTTGTAACGCTGAACCACGTACGATTGGTGTATCATCACCTGGGAAATCATATTGTGAAAGAAGTTCACGAACTTCCATCTCAACTAATTCTAATAACTCTTCGTCATCTACCATGTCGCATTTGTTTAAGAATACGATGATGTATGGTACACCTACTTGGCGACCTAATAAGATGTGTTCACGAGTTTGTGGCATTGGGCCATCTGTCGCTGCTACTACTAAGATAGCACCGTCCATTTGTGCCGCACCCGTGATCATGTTTTTAACATAGTCCGCGTGTCCTGGGCAGTCAACGTGTGCGTAGTGACGTGTTGCTGTATCGTACTCAACGTGTGAAGTGTTGATGGTGATACCACGCGCTTTTTCTTCTGGCGCGTTATCGATTTGGTCGAATGCACGAGCTGCACCACCGAAGTGTTTCGCTAATACAGTTGTGATCGCTGCTGTTAAAGTTGTTTTACCATGGTCAACGTGGCCGATTGTACCCACGTTAACGTGCGGTTTTGTACGTTCAAATTTTTCTTTAGACATTTTTAAAAAGTCCCTCTAAACAAACACGGTTACGATGGTACTTTACCACATTAACCAAATGTAGAAATTAATTACTAACTGTTTCAAGGAAAAGATGAAGATAGAAAAGGTAAGTGGTGCTGATAGGCGGATTTGAACCGCCGACCTCACCCTTACCAAGGGTGCGCTCTACCAACTGAGCTATATCAGCGTTTGGAGCGGGCAGCGGGAATCGAACCCGCATCATTAGCTTGGAAGGCTAAGGTAATAGCCATTATACGATGCCCGCTGTTCTAAATTCGTCTGTCCCATAGGAATTCAATTAAAGAAATGGTGGAGGGAGAAGGATTCGAACCTTCGAAGGCTGAGCCAACAGATTTACAGTCTGCCCCCTTTGGCCGCTCGGGAATCCCTCCACGATAATTGAATACTCGTTTACGCTAAGCTAGAATGGTGCCGACTACCGGAATCGAACTGGTGACCTACTGATTACAAGTCAGTTGCTCTACCTACTGAGCTAAGTCGGCGTTGCGTTGTCGTAAGCAAGTGATGTGCATTATAGGGATTTTTAAAAACCGTGCAAGCATTTTTTTCAAAAAATTTAAAAAAAACGCTCTTTCGATTATTTAATGATCCAAATGTTGAATTTTTGTAACTTTTTAGGCTTTTTCTTTGAATAAAATCCCCTAAAATCCCTTTTATATTGTATAGTTCGCACCATTATATTTGCGAATAAACCGCAACGTTTTCATTACAAAACAGAGATTTTGGCCATGAGCCTTGAAAAAAATAACAAAATAACGCCTTTTTTAACTTTTAATCGTGAACAATGGGCTGAACTTCGGAAATCGGTGCCATTAAAACTCACAGAACAAGATTTAAAACCTTTATTGGGATTTAACGAAGATCTTTCTTTAGAAGAAGTACGCACGATTTATTTACCGCTTGCCCGTTTAATTAACTACTATATAGAAGAAAACTTAAAGCGTCAGACAGTATTACATCGCTTCCTTGATGTTGAATCGCCTAAGGTTCCTTATATTATTAGTATTGCAGGAAGCGTATCGGTCGGGAAAAGTACCTCTGCACGTATCTTACAAGCACTGCTTTCGAATTACCCTAACGAGCGTAAAGTCGACTTAATTACCACGGATGGCTTTCTTTATCCATTAAAAACATTAGTCGAGAAAAATTTACTCAAACGCAAAGGCTTCCCTGAGTCTTATGATATTCACCGTTTAATTGAATTTGTTTCCGATCTAAAATCAGGTAAAACACAAGTCAAAGCGCCTATTTATTCGCATTTGACCTACGATATTGTTCCGGATCAATTTAATGTTGTTGAACAACCTGATATTGTGATTTTAGAAGGCTTAAATGTTTTACAAAGTGGCATGAATTATCCTTCTAGCCCACACAATGTCTTTGTTTCTGATTTTGTGGATTTCTCTATTTATGTTGATGCAGATGAAGATCTCTTAAAACAGTGGTATATTGATCGCTTCTTGAAATTTCGCCGAAGTGCATTTTCCGATCCAAATGCTTACTTCCACCACTATTCAAAACTTTCGGAAGATGAGGCGATACAAACCGCTTCAACTATCTGGGATGAGATTAATGGGCTAAATCTCAAAAAGAATATTTTACCAAGCCGTGAGCGTGCGAACCTGATTTTAGAAAAAGGGGAAAACCATGCCATTCAAACGGTGAAACTGCGTAAATAATTTTGTAAAAATATCACTAAAAACAACCGCTTATACGATGAAAAAGAAATTATTACTTCCTTTAATTATCTTCTTAGCACTTGCCATTACTCTAATGGTTCAATTAACCCGAAATGCGCAAGGTGAAGATCCGAAAAAATTAGAATCCGCTTTAATTGGCAAAAGCGTTCCTGCTTTTAATTTAGAATCCGTACAAGATGAAAAACAATTCATCGACCAAAATGTACTTAAAACAGGTTCGCCACGTTTATTAAATGTTTGGGCAACTTGGTGTCCGACTTGCTATGCGGAACACGAATACCTAACGCTTTTAGCGAAACAAGGGGTTGAAATTGTTGGTGTTGATTATAAAGATGAACGCCCTAAAGCCATGAAATTTCTGATGACTTATGGCAATCCTTATAAAGCGATCATTTACGATCCAAAAGGTTCGTTAGGCTTAGATCTTGGCGTATATGGCGCACCTGAAACCTTTATTGTGGATGGTAATGGTATTATTCAATACCGCCACGCCGGTGATGTGAATGAGCGAGTATGGAATGAAGTGTTAAAACCGATTTATGAAGGGTTAAAGTAAATGTTACCATTCAAACCATATAGACATAGAAAAAATAATGATTACTTAAAAGAATATAATATTATAAATAGTACTGTTGGAATCCTTGCCATTACAGCCATAATTACAGGTATTCTAACAAATGCTTTTATATTAAAATATTTAAAAGAAATAGATTCCTCTGAGTTATTTATAGAATCTATTTCTAATAATTTCTCAGCAATTTTTATTCCTATATCAATAGTTATTTTTTACTCTCTATTCTTAATGAATTCACTACCAATTAGATCATTTTTTGCAGTAAAGAGAAACAACAACTACTCAAAAAATAGACTCTATATAGAAATAATCTGTTTAATGGAAATAATTTTCATTCCATTAATATCTATAGTATTAATAAAAGGGGGATGGGAATTATTAATTATAACATTACCTATAATATCAACATATTTTTTCCTACTTCATTCTATAAGACAGTCAATCGAATTTTTTCCATATTTTTGTTTTACCATATCTATTTTTCTTATATCTCCGATTATAATCATAATATTTGATGGGGATATCAATAATCTAACTATAGAGAAAATGGCATTTCTCTATTTTATTTTTATGGGGTTTAGTTTTTTTCTAAATAATACGTATCTGCTAAATATAAAGAAACATAAAAGAGCTCCTGTCCGTTTTTACCTATTATCATCCGTTACCATTATATTTGCTGTTTCTACATCGCCATTTGAGATTTTTAAAATAGATATTGTGAGAAATTCATTGAGATCTATTGGCATTATAGATAATAATAGTAAGACTTATTTTATAGAAAAAACATTTATACAAAAGTCCCTTAAAAACACACATAGTCTAACTAATACTAAACCAACAAATACAGAGCAATACAAAGCTTACTGTGGTAAAATTTACTGGAAAAGTAATACTGAAGTTGTCTTTAAACAAATGAATGATAATGAGTATATTAGGATTCCTAAAGACAAAGTATATGAATTTCAGGGAAAACACATTTTGTGTGAGATAGATTTTTTAATCACTAAGTAATAGATTATTATTTAATATGAAAAAACAACTATACATTCTACTTTTTGCCAATTCTCTTACCCTCGCTGCCCCTGTGGAATTCAACCAATTCGATAATCCACAACAAGAAGCAGATTATAAAACGCTCATCGCAGAGCTACGCTGTCCGCAATGTCAAAATAATAACATTGCAGATTCCAATGCGACCATTGCAACCGATATGCGAGCAAAAACGTTGGAATTGCTGAAACAAGGGAAAAGCAAAGACGAAGTCGTTTCTTATATGATTGAGCGATATGGCAATTTTGTGACCTATAATCCTCCAATCACGCCTGCGACTATTTTGCTGTGGGTAATGCCTGTCTTGCTGATTTTATTTGGTATCGGGCTGATTTTAAGCCGTAAGAAAAAGACACAAGCGGTCGAAAATCGACAATCTGTTGCAAAATCAACAATCGATCAAGCCCGTTTAGACAAAATTCTGAATAAGGACGAAAAATGACATTTTGGATCATCATTGCTGTTATTACTCTTATTGTTTGCCTCGTAGGTTTTTACCCTTTATTCAGAAAAAATACACTCGAGGCAACACACCAACGTGACCTGTTAAATAAAACGTTTTATCTGCATCGTTTAAAAGAGACAGAACGTGAGGTTGATGAAGGTATTATTGAAGATCATTCGCAAACCCAACTTGAGCTTCAACAAAGTTTATTAGAGGATATTCCTGAAACGGCGACAGCCCCTTCAGAAAGTAAAACGGTAATCCATAAAGCATGGTTTATTCCCCTTTTTATTGGGGTTGCCGCAATCAGTACCGCCTCTTATTTTACCGTAGGTTCATGGCAGGCAACTTCAATGATTGAGATGACGCATAAAAAACTCGACTATTTTTATGAGCGTATTAAAGATGAAGAAACCAATCCGCTTTCAGAAGCAGAACTCAATCAGTTTGCCATTGCCTTACGAGCGGAGCTACAAGAAAATCCGACCAATGCCAAAGGTTGGTTTATGCTCGGTCAGGTTGGCATGGCAAAAGATGATGGACAACTTGCTTATGAAAGCTATGGTAAAGCTGCTCAACTTGAGCCCAAAAATTTGCAATATAAGTCAAGCTACGCCCAACTTTTAATGCTTTCGCAAGATAAGGCGGATAAAGAAAAAGGGAAAGTCTTACTCAAAGAGTTGATTCGTGAAGATCATACAAATTTAGATGCATTAAGTATGTTAGCTTTTAATGCCTTTGAGGAAGAAGATTTTAAAATGGCTGCCATGACTTGGGGTATGATGTTAAAGCTGATCCCCGAAGATAACCCTAGACGAAAAACCGTTGAAAAGAGCATTGATATGGCAATGCAAATGATGAAAGCGCAGGAAACGCCACCTCCTGCACCAGAGAAAAAATAATCATAGGCGGAAATCTTTTCCGATATTATGTAGCAGTTGTACAAACCTTAATTTTTGTAGGGTGGACGTAAGTCCACGCATTAAGATCATTATTTTAAGCGTGGACTTACGTCCACCCTACGCGACTTCTTAAAAATTAACTTTTATGCAAATACTACATAATACCGATCTTTTCCGCCTCATTTTTAACTGCAAAAGAAGTAAGAAAAATGACCGCTTTAAGTAAAGATAAATTAAAAATTGGTTTAGTTTCCGTCTCAGATCGTGCCTCTCAAGGCATCTATCAAGACCAAGGCATTCCTGAATTACAAGCATGGTTAGAAAGCGCTTTGACCGCCCCTTTTGAGGTTGAAACCCGCTTAATTCCTGATGAACAAGCCGTTATTGAGCAAACACTCATTGAGCTTAGTGATAAACATGCTTGCCACTTAATTCTTACCACAGGTGGAACAGGCCCGGCAAAACGTGATGTTACGCCCGATGCAACCCTTGCCATTGCAGATCGTGAAATGCCCGGTTTTGGTGAGCAGATGCGTCAAGTGAGCCTACACTTTGTCCCTACGGCAATTTTATCTCGCCAAGTCGGTGCTATTCGTGGCGAAACGTTAATCTTAAATCTCCCAGGGCAACCGAAAGCCATTAAAGAGACGCTTGAGGGCGTAAAAGATGAGCAAGGCAAGACCTTAGTCCGTGGCATTTTTGCTGCTGTGCCTTACTGTTTACAGCTCTTAAGTGAAATTTATATCGAGACAGACCCAACGGTTTGTGAGAGCTTTAGACCCAAATCAGCAAGAAGATAAATACGCATGACATTAAGATCGCTATTTTATGGTTTATTCGGGCTGTGGCTCTCTACTGCTGCCCTTGCGGATACAGCAACCTCACCAAAAGAGGTAACTTCAAATTTGCAAAATTCCACTGAAAAAGAACCGCTTTTCAAAGACGGGAAAGGCTTTTATACCTATAAAAAGCCGTTAAACATTACACTACCTAAAGATGGAAAAGTGTTAATCCAATACTTTTATCAATATGGTTGTGAAGTCTGCTCCCATGGTTTGGATTATCTCAAGCTGTACGCAGAACGAAATAAAGATAAGGTAATTTTGCAATACTCGCCGAGTTTTGCGAAAGGCAATGCGTTTACCGGGAAAATGCATGCGACTTTTTCGGAATATGGTCGCCCTGAATTAAGTGAACTCTATTTATTTGACAGCCTTGATCGTAAAGATAAAGAGAGCCTGACAGAGAATAATGAGGCAATCCAACGTTGGCTCAAGCGAAATGGTATTGATATTGCTAAGTTCTACCAACTCTTTACGTCAGCTCAAGTTGAAAAACGTATGGAGCAAGATCTAAGCGTTTATCGTCAATACGAACCGCCACCCTTTACACCCATTGCGGTTTTAAATGGTCACTATGTGTTATTAAAAAATACACTGTATAACGATGACTATACTTATGCGGTGTTAGATTTTTTAGTCGAAAAATTACAACAAGAAAAATAAGAGGAAAAACATGAAAAGTAAAATTGGAATTATTGGCGCAATGCCTCAAGAAATTGAAATTTTGCGTAGTCTGATGATCGAGCCTAAATTAACCGAAATTGCCGGTTGTAAAATTTTTGAAGGTAAAATCAATAACCGTAACGTTGCGCTATTACAATCCGGCATCGGTAAAGTTGCTGCTGCAGTCGGCACGACATTACTATTAGAACTTGCCAAACCGGATATGATTATTAACACAGGCTCAGCCGGTGGATTAGATCGCCAATTAAATGTGGGCGATATCGTGATTTCAAATGAAGTCCGCCATCATGATGTAGATGTAACCGCCTTTGGCTATGAAAAAGGACAACTGCCTGCTAACCCTGCAGCCTTCTTACCGAATATGCAATTAGTGGAAGTTGCCCAAAAAGAAGCACAAAAAGCAGGAACCAATGCAGTTATCGGTCTTATTTGTAGCGGTGATGCATTTATCAATGGTGCAGAAAAACTTGATCAAATTTGTTGCGATTTCCCAACCGTTGCTGCCGTTGAAATGGAAGCAGCCGCCATTGCACAAGTGTGCCATGCCTTTGGTGTACCATTTGTTGTTGTGCGCGCCATTTCTGATGTTGCAGACAAAGCTTCTCATCTTTCTTTTGATGAGTTCTTACCGCTTGCGGCAGAAAAATCCTCTGAAATTGTACTTGCTATGTTAAATACATTAAATTAGTACTTCTATCTTCAGAAATTTACAAAACTTTATGCAAAATTGACCGCTTATTCTCACATTTTTACGCCAAGTTTTGTAAAATAACCCAACTGAATACCACTACGTTATGTAGTGGTCTTTTTGATCGATCAATTTATTATTTTTTATGACGAATTCAACTCCCAATATTGGTTTTATTAGTCTCGGTTGCCCTAAAAATTTAGTGGATTCCGAGCGTATTTTGACTGAACTCCGTTCAGATGGTTATAACATTATTCCAAGCTATGAAGGTGCGGATCTTGTGATTGTAAACACTTGCGGCTTTATTGACAGTGCCGTGCAAGAATCACTAGAAAGCATTGGCGAAGCCCTAGAAGCTAATGGCAAAGTGATTGTAACAGGCTGTTTAGGTGCGAAAGAAAATCAGATTCGTGAAGTACATCCTAAAGTTCTAGAAATTACCGGCCCACATAGCTATGAAGCGGTCATGAAGCACGTTCACAAATACGTGCCTAAACCAGAATACAATCCGTATGTGAATTTAGTACCAAAACAAGGTGTTAAATTAACACCTAAACACTATGCCTATTTAAAAATTTCGGAAGGCTGTGATCACCGTTGTACGTTCTGTATCATTCCTTCTATGCGTGGGGATTTAGATAGCCGTTCTATCGTTCAAGTTTTAGATGAAGCAAAACGTCTTGTGGATTCTGGTGTAAAAGAGTTATTGATTGTTTCACAGGATACTTCTGCTTACGCCTTAGATAAGAAAAAAGAAGAAGGCACCAAAACCGTGTTCTGGAATGGCATGCCAATCAAAAATAATCTTATCACGCTTTGTGAGCAATTAGGCTCAATGGGCGTGTGGGTTCGTTTACATTATGTTTACCCTTACCCACATGTAGATGACCTTATTCCACTGATGGCGCAAGGCAAAATTTTGCCTTACTTGGATATTCCGCTACAACACGCAAGTCCAAAAATTCTAAAAGCGATGAAGCGTCCCGGTTCCATTGAACGAACGCTAGAACGTATTAAAAAATGGCGTGAGATTTGCCCTGAACTAACATTGCGCTCAACATTTATCGTTGGTTTCCCGGGGGAAACAGAAGAAGATTTCCAAATGTTATTAGACTTCTTAAAAGAAGCGCAATTAGACCGTGTTGGTTGCTTTAAATTCAGCCCTGTTGAAGGTGCTGTGGCAACAGAAATGGCAGACCAAGTACCAGAAGACGTTAAAGAAGAACGCTTCCACCGTTTTATGCAATTACAACAAGAGATATCAGCACAACGTCTACAACAAAAAATCGGTAATACATTAGCCGTGATTGTTGATGAAATTGATGATGAGGGCATTATTGGCCGTTCAATGGCAGATGCGCCTGAAATTGACGGCGTAGTCTATGTCGATAATCTTTCAGAAATGGAAGTTACGGTAGGACAAATTATTTCTGTAACAATTACCAACGCAGATGAATATGATCTGTGGGGAACTTGCTAAATATTATAAGGACTTATTATGTCAGAAAATAACAAACCAAGCGTGATTCGCTTTGAAAAAGCTGTAGAAACAAAAAATTATGAAGAGGCTTGTAGTCAATTGCTTGCTATATTAAGTCAAATTGATAGCAACTTTGGTGGCATCCAAGACATTGAAATCAACATTCCTGAGCAATTAACTAACTTAGAAAAAGAACGCACAGTATATTTCTGTACTCGTATGGCTGTAGCTATAACTCAATTATTTGAAGATCCTAAGTTAGAAATTTCAGACTCAGGAGCACAACGCTTTTTTAGTTTACAACGTTGGATCGGCTTAATTTTTGCTAGTTCTCCTTATGTTAACGCCGATCATATTTTACGCTCCTATAACAAAAGCGTAAATGAACAAGATATAAACAGTATTCAAATCGATGCAAGCAAGTCTGCATTGATAAAATTCTGCATCATGTATCTACCCGAATCAAATATCAATTTGAACTTAGATACTATTTGGCAAATGAATCCTCTAATCTGTGCATCATTATGCTTTGCTCTACAGTCTCCTCGTTTTATTGGTACTCCAGCCGCATTTGGGAAACGTGCAGCTATTCTACAGTGGTTTCCAGAAAAACTAGCTCAGTTTCAAAATTTAAACCATATTCCGAGCAGTATCTCTCATGATGTGTATATGCATTGTAGTTACGATATTTCACCAAATAAACATGACGTTAAAAAAGCACTCAATCAGGTAATTCGTCGCCATTTACTTGAAAGCGGATGGACTGATAGAAATATTCAACATATTGGCTATAAAGATGGAAAAGCCGTTATGGTAGTACTCTTGGAGCATTTTCATTCGGCTCATTCAATTTATCGTACTCATTCAACATCAATGGTTGCAGCCAAAGAACATTTTTACCTAATTGGCTTGGGCGGCAAAGCGGTAGACAAAGCTGGACAAGATGTTTTTGATGAATTTCACCTTATCCAAGGTAATAATATTTTTGAGAAATTAACATTCATTAAAAATCTTTGTGAACAACATGGAGCATCAATATTTTATATGCCAAGTATTGGTATGGACTTATTACCTATTTTTGCAAGCAATACTCGCTTAGCACCAATTCAAGCGATTGCATTAGGACACCCTGGTACAACTCACTCTGATTTTATTGAATATGTTATTGTAGAAGATGATTACGTTGGATCTGAAGAATGTTTTAGCGAGACCCTATTACGTTTACCTAAAGATGCGTTACCTTATGTGCCATCTGCACTTGCACCAACAAATGTAGAATATCGTTTACGTGAAAATCCTGAAGTAGTAAATATTGGTATCGCTTCAACAACAATGAAGTTAAATCCATATTTCTTAGAGGCACTAAAAGCAATTCGAGATCGTGCAAAAGTAAAAGTCCATTTCCATTTTGCATTAGGTCAATCAAATGGAATTACGCATCCTTATGTAGAACGATTTATTAAAAGCTATCTAGGAGATAATGCAACTGCACATCCGCATTCACCATATAACCATTATCTATCAATCTTACATAACTGCGATATGATGGTAAATCCATTCCCATTTGGAAATACTAACGGCATTATCGATATGGTAACGTTAGGTTTAGTGGGTATTTGCAAAACCGGCCCTGAGGTGCACGAACATATTGATGAAGGATTATTCAAACGATTAGGCTTACCAGAGTGGCTTATCGCGAATACTGTTGATGAATATGTAGAAAGAGCAATCCGTTTAGCAGAGAATCATCAAGAACGTTTAACATTACGCCGTCATATTATTGAGAATAATGGACTGAACACACTCTTTAGTGGTGATCCTCGTCCAATGGGGCAAGTATTCTTAGCAAAATTAAAAGAATGGGCTAAAACAAATAAAATTAAGCTAGAGATTACATCGAAAGAAACTCCAAAAGAAAAGCCTCGATCAACAAAGGCTAAAACAACGGCTAAAAAAACAACTGTTAAAAAGGATTCTTCTTCAAAAGAAACAACTAAAAAGCCCAAAAAGAAATAGGTAAATACCTTATAATAAGCTATTCACTAAAGCACCAAATACATTTGGTGCTTTTTTACTCCTATAAAGAATGTAAAACAAGCAAAGAAATATCATCAATTAGAACTTCTTAAAGAAAAATTCGTCTTAGTAATGCATTTAATGCATATCAAAAATCATTGATGAGGTATTTTATATGAAAAAAGTAACCACAATTATTACTGTATTAGCAATGGCAGTGGGACTATCTGCTTGCAACGGATTAAGTAAAAGCCAACGTAATACAGCTATCGGCGCAGCAATTGGTGGCGTAGCTGGAAATATGATTGGTAACTCAACCGGTGCAACATTAGGTGGTGCCGCACTTGGTGGCGTCATTGGAAGCCAAATCAACAAATAACACAAAGCCGTTTGAATCGCTCAAACGGCTTTTTTATTGCAAAAAATTAAACAAATTTAACCGCTTATTCCCAATAAAAAACCTAGTCAAATTTGACTAGGTTTTTAAACTTAATTGCGGTTAATAATTAGAAACGATAACCTACACTTGCACCACCCATATAGTGACCAGAGTTATTCACACTACCCGTCACTTTTAAGATGATTTTACCGTTATCTGATACTTTCGAATAACCTAATGCTAATGCAGAAGATCCACGGTAAGTACCACCACCTACAGCTAACAAGCTATCGCTTGGATTATATGCCTGAACAAGAGAACCAATCGCAACAGCTCCAGCAATACCACTACGTAGTTTCTTATCTACAGAGTGAATTCTATTATTTACTTTACCAATTGCATCATCTAATTGATTCATATTTGCAGCATCGTTCGTCCCAACACGACCTGGCGCAACATTTGTGATACGCTTATTATTCATATCAATACCATTCGCATTGATTGATGGACCATTAGCGATATTCACTTCATCAGCAGTCACTGACTTCGCTGTAACTGAGCTAAATGTTGGTGTATCTGATGTTGCAATATTGATATTTTTGCCTGAACCGCTAATTACAATATTACGTCCCGCATTTACCGATACAGTATCTCCAGCTTTAACTTTATCGCCACCGGTGTAGCCACTTGCATTACCATTAGTACCTTCTACTTTGCCAGCTTTAACCGCCCAAGAAGCATTATTTACTGCTTTAGCGACATCGCCTGCTGTTGCCACTTTGGTTTCATCGCCAGAAGTAACTTCCACTTGGCCATTAGAATTTGTACTAATATCTCCTGTAACAACTTCTAAACCATTTGAACCGTTACGGATTGTTGCACCATCAGTTTTCACTGAAATATCGTAGTTATTGCCTGATGATACTACAGCGATAGAACCATCTTTTGAGGAAACCGTTGTCTTAGATGCTGTAATAGTGTCTGTTAATTGTTTCACATTAACTGCATCAGTATCCGCAGTCCCCTCTGCAACACCAGTAATTTTCGTATTACCAGCATTAATGCCATTTGCATCAATATTTACGGTATCGCCTACTTTAAACGTATCGACAGCAATATCTTTTGCAAGATCAACGGTAAACTCTTTACCACCTGTGCTATTAGTACTTTCACTCACAACAATATTGCTACTTCCTGCTTTCACAGTTTCTTCTTTCGCAAGTTGTTTCTTCGTGTCCGCATCTAAATCCAACATATACGTTGTTGTATAGTTGTCTGCATCTGTTGTTGCCGTAACAGTTAAACCAGAGTCAGCTTTTGCTTCTACAACAGATTTATCTGCATTTACAGTGTAAATAGATTGACCGTTATTACCTGTTTCTGAAGTAACAGTTGTATTTTTACCTGCAACGACTTCTGTTTTAGCGGCTTTCGCGGCTTCTTGTACTTGGTATAACTGGCTACCATTTACTGCATCTGTGCTAGTTGATGAAATATCACCTGCTGCCACACCAGTGATTTTTTGGTCACCAGCATTGATACCTGATTTAGTAACGCTTGGTCCACCATTAATGGTTAAACCATTGCTGTTTAACACCGTATCGCCCGCCGTAATCGTATTTACAACAAGATCTTTCGACGTCGCGACCGTGTACACCGTTTGACCGTTTGTACCCGTTTCTGAACTTACCTGAATATTCTCGCCTTCTTTCACTTCGGTCTTCGCCGCTTTAGAGGCATTGTTAATCGCGTTCGCAACATCGCCTGCTGTCGCAAAACTGTTGCCGGTATCACCCGCTGTAACATTACCATCTGTCGTGGTTAAGTTCGTGGTCTTGATATCAAAGGTAATATTACCGTTGTCATTACGAGCCGTCGTCCCCGTTCCGTTTACAAAACCAACATCATTATTGTCTTTGCTAATGGTTTCAACATTGACTCCATTCACGCTTGTTGTGAATGTTTGTAATGCACTGTCTGCCACGGTTTGTACCGAGTATAGCTGACTACCATTGACCGCATCTTGGCTATCCGCTGATACTGTTCCATTGGTTACATTGGTAATTTTATTATCCGCCGCATCAATACCACTTGTCGTAATACTTGGACCATTGTTAATGGTTAAACCTGTACTGTTTAATACCGTATCGCCTGCCGTAATCGTATTTATAACGAGATCTTTCGACGTCGCGACCGTGTACACCGTTTGACCGTTTGTACCCGTTTCTGAACTTACCTGAATATTCTCGCCTTCTTTCACTTCGGTCTTCGCCGCTTTAGAGGCATTGTTAATCGCGTTCGCAACATCGCCTGCTGTCGCAAAACTGTTGCCGGTATCACCCGCTGTAACATTACCATCTGTCGTGGTTAAGTTCGTGGTCTTGATATCAAAGGTAATATTACCGTTGTCATTACGAGCCGTCGTCCCCGTTCCGTTTACAAAACCAACATCATTATTGTCTTTGCTAATGGTTTCAACATTGACTCCATTCACGCTTGTTGTGAATGTTTGTAATGCACTGTCTGCCACGGTTTGTACCGAGTATAGCTGACTACCATTGACCGCATCTTGGCTATCCGCTGATACTGTTCCATTGGTTACATTGGTAATTTTATTATCCGCCGCATCAATACCACTTGTCGTAATACTTGGACCATTGTTAATGGTTAAACCTGTACTGTTTAATACCGTATCGCCTGCCGTAATCGTATTTACAACGAGATCTTTCGACGTCGCAACCGTGTACACCGTTTGACCGTTTGTACCCGTTTCTGAACTTACCTGAATATTCTCGCCTTCTTTCACTTCGGTCTTCGCCGCTTTAGATGCATTGTTAATCGCATTCGCTACATCACCTGCTTTCGCAAAACTATCGCCTGTCGCATCGCCTGCTGTTACGTTGCCTGCTGCATCTGCTGTTAAGGTTGTCGTCTTGATATCAAAAGTAATGTTACCACTGTCATTACGTGCGGTTGTACCTGTACCGTTTACAAAACCAACATCGTTGTTATCTTTGCTGATGGTTTCTACATTTACTCCATTCACGCTTGTCGTGAAAGTTTGGAGCGCACTTTCTGCCACGGTTTGTACCGAGTATAGCTGACTACCATTGACCGCATCTTGGCTATCCGCTGATACTGTTCCATTGGTTACATTGGTAATTTTATTATCCGCCGCATCAATACCACTTGTCGTAATACTTGGACCATTGTTAATGGTTAAACCTGTACTGTTTAATACCGTATCGCCTGCCGTAATCGTATTTACAACGAGATCTTTCGACGTCGCAACCGTGTACACCGTTTGACCGTTTGTACCCGTTTCTGAACTTACCTGAATATTCTCGCCTTCTTTCACTTCGGTCTTCGCCGCTTTAGATGCATTGTTAATCGCATTCGCTACATCACCTGCTTTCGCAAAACTATCGCCTGTCGCATCGCCTGCTGTTACGTTGCCTGCTGCATCTGCTGTTAAGGTTGTCGTCTTGATATCAAAAGTAATGTTACCACTGTCATTACGTGCGGTTGTACCTGTACCGTTTACAAAACCAACATCGTTGTTATCTTTGCTGATGGTTTCTACATTTACTCCATTCACGCTTGTCGTGAAAGTTTGGAGCGCACTTTCTGCCACGGTTTGCACTGAATATAACTGGCTACCATTTACCGCATCTTGACTATCCGCTGATAGCGTTCCATTAGTTACATTGGTAATTTTGTTATCCGCTGCATCAATACCATTTGTAGTGATACTCGGACCGTTGTTAATCGTTAAACCATTACCATTTAATACCGTACCGCCTGCCGTTACGCTCGTAAACGTTGGGTTCGCTGACGTTGATACATTGTAAATCGTTTGACCGTTTGTACCTGTCGCACTCGTTACTTCAATGTTGTCGCCCGCTTCTACTTCCGTTTTCGCCGCTTTAGATGCATTGTTAATCGCATTCGCTACATCACCTGCTTTCGCAAAACTATCGCCTGTCGCATCGCCTGCTGTTACGTTGCCTGCTGCATCTGCTGTTAAGGTTGTCGTCTTGATATCAAAAGTAATGTTACCACTGTCATTACGTGCGGTTGTACCTGTACCGTTTACAAAACCAACATCGTTGTTATCTTTGCTGATGGTTTCTACATTTACTCCATTCACGCTTGTCGTGAAAGTTTGTAATGCACTGTCTGCCACGGTTTGCACTGAATATAACTGGCTACCATTTACCGCATCTTGACTATCCGCTGATAGCGTTCCATTAGTTACATTGGTAATTTTGTTATCCGCTGCATCAATACCACTTGTAGTGATACTCGGACCGTTGTTAATCGTTAAACCATTACCATTTAATACCGTACCGCCTGCCGTTACGCTCGTAAACGTTGGGTTCGCTGACGTTGATACATTGTAAATCGTTTGACCGTTTGTACCTGTCGCACTCGTTACTTCAATGTTGTCGCCCGCTTTCACTTCCGTTTTCGCCACTTTAGATGCATTGTTAATCGCATTCGCTACATCGCCTGCTTTCACAAAACTATCGCCTGTCGCATCGCCTGCAGTTACGTTGCCTGCTGCATCTGCTGTTAAGGTTGTCGTCTTGATATCAAAAGTAATGTTACCATTGTCATTACGTGCGGTTGTACCTGTACCATTCACAAAACCAACATCGTTGTTGTCTTTTGTAATCGTTTCAACAGGTGTTCCGTTCACGCTTGTCGTAAAGTTTTGAATTGCTGTATCTGCTTTTGCTAATTGATCTTTAGTTGTTTGGCTTAAATCTACCGCATAATCCGTTACGCCATTCGCATCTTTTGTGCCCGCCGTGACAGTTACTGCATTTGATCCTGCACTTGCAGTGGTTTTTTCCGCATCAACTTTATAAACAGTCTCGCCATTAGTTCCTGCGATTGGTGTTACCGTTGTATGGTTACCTGCTTCAACAGATACCCCTTTAGGTAATGCACTTGCATTAACAGTAAGTTTGCCGTCACTGCCTACATTGATCGTTTTACCATCTACATTAACATCAAAGCTAACATTCGCACCCGTTACATTAGATACCGTACCACTACCATTCACGAAATTAACTTGATCACCAAATTTAATTTGTGCGGTTTCCGTACCTACGTTGTTACCGACTTTCCAATAACCTTTACCAATTGCATCCGCCACATCTTGCGTTGTAGCCACACCATTAGTTGCTGATGAAACAACGCCATTATTTGTTGCCAATGTTCCTTGAGTTAGGCTCACTTTATAATCGGTTACTGTTGCATTTCCGACTGTTTTTGAGCCATTTGCCGCAACAGTTAATAAGCTACTATCTGTTGAAACGCTTGCGCTAGTATCGTCTGCATTAATGGTATAAGTTGTACCATCTGCACCTGTGGTATTAGTAACTGTTGTATTTTTACCTGCAACCACTTTAGTGGTATTAGCTTTTAACTGCGACACATTCACCGCATCTGTATCATCTGTACCAGCCTCCACATTCTGGACTTTGTTACCGCCCATATCTACAGTTTGTGTACCATCAACCATAATGCCGCCTTGGAAGACAGATTCACCTGCGACAGATAGCTCACCGCCTACAGAAATACCACCTGTTGAATTTACACTGCTAAACGTTGGACTTTCTGCAATTTGAACTTCTACTTTATCCTGAGTGACCACGGTTTTAACATTCGCAGAGCTATAAGTACCAGACGTAGAAGCATCACCACTAATATTTAATGTCGAACCAAGTTGTTGTTCTGTCGTTCCTGTATTACCCGCAAAAGTAAGAGGGCGATTAGCTAATGCGGCAGTTGCATTTAGTTGTTGTAAATTAACCGCATCGGTTGGATTTGTACCATTAGCAAGATTAGTAATTTTGCCATTTGTCATATCAAGATTACCACCTATCGTTGCATCCCCTGTTGTAGTAAGCATTGTAAAGGTTGGCGTCATTGATGTAGCGACAGTAATGTTATTACCTGATTTTGTGACAAGGATATTATCACCTTGTTTAAAGTTTACTGTATCGCCTGATTTAACAAATGAATTCGTTGCCCCATTCGCTTGTAAATTAAAGCCTGTATTGTTAACCGCGTTTACTACATCAGCAGCAGTAGCCAAACCTGCTGTTGTACCAGATACCGCTGCAACACCATTTGCTGACGTAATAGCTTGGTTTACTACATTAAAGACAACTTTTGAGCTATTTGCACCATCCGTCACGCTCGCGGTAGTATAAGTGCCGTTGGCAAAGTTGATGATATTGTTATTATTAATACGCGATTTCGCCGTACCATTTTCTTGAATATTAAAACCAACATTAGTTACCACATTATAAAGCTGGCTACCGTTGATCGCTTCCGTAGATGTTGCTGTTACCGCCCCAGCTGCGAGATTAATAATTTTGCGCTGATATGTACCATTACCAACAGAAACAACAGAGTCTGCTTTATCTTTTTGAGCGCTAGCTGCAACAGTTGAGCCTGCATCATTTGCAAAGTTATAGCTTAAAGTTGTAGCTGGAACTGATGTGCCCGTTATGGAATTATTACCCAATGCAACTGAACCAGCTAATGTCGCATTTGCATTTGCACCAATAGCAGTACTATTTTCAGCGGTAGAGGCATTTGCACTAGGACCAATAGCTGTTGAGTAATTTGTATTAGCTTTTGACTGAGCACCAATTGAAACTGCGCTTGTTGCATTTGCACTTGAGCTTGAACCAATCGTAATAGCACGTGCTCCCGTTGCATTTGAGTAAGAACCAAATGCCATTGAGAATTTACCTGTCGCATTTACTCCATTACCAATAGCAACCGTACTTGTAGAAGAAAGCGTGCTATTTACCGTACCATCCGCATTTAAGACTTGTTTACCAGAGGTAGTAGCATGACCAATCGCAATAGAAGAATCGCTTAATGCCTTAGAATTAAAACCGGTTGCAATAGAATTTTGCTCAGAGGCAGCAGCATTAAGACCTGTGGCTATTGCTCGATCTCCTGTAGCCGTTGCGTTCATACCTATAGCAATGGTTTGCCCCTTAGTTGCTTGTGCATTCAAACCTGTCGCAATAGCTTGTCCACCACTTGCTGTCGCATTTGCACCGATTGATGTTGCGTTGGCACCACTAGCTTTAGCATCTACACCGATAGCTGTCGTAAAGTCAGCCACCGCTGAACTATTAATACCCAGAGCTGTAGAACTATTGCCACTTGATGTTGAGTTTACCCCTCCGGCAAAACTACCAATACCAGAAGCATTTGAGAATGTACCTAAAGCAGTTGCGCCTTCTGCTACAGCTAAAGCATTAGAACCATATGCCGAAGAAAAATTGCCCGTTGCTTTTGCTAAAGAACCCACTACAACAGCAGCATGTCCACTTGCTGTAGGTGATACATAAGCAGAATTACCGTTACCTTCAATAGTAAATGTTTTGCCTGCAACGGTGTAACTTGTTGCTGTACCAATATCATCCCCACCAATAACAATTGAACCATATCCTGAAGCATTTGCATTATTACCAATTGCGGTACTTTGAGGTCCGCTTGCATTAACTGAAGATCCTAATGCAACGCCTTGAGCGCCTGAAGCCTTTGCTTCTGTACCTAATGCTACTGATGTTTCTCCACTGGAAGTTGAATTAAATCCATAAGCTGAAGATAAATACCCACTTGCAGTTGAGTTTGAACCAACCGCAGTAGTATCTCTATAAATTGCAGCTGAAGCACCTCTACCTATTGCTATTGCATTAAGTTGTGTCGCTGTAGAACCAACTCCAATTGCAATTGAGTTTAGTCCTGTTGCCGAACCGCCATCCCCGGTATATGCTCCCCATGCATTCGCAGATAAACCTAATAATACAGATAAAGTACCTATCGACCATAAACTCTTATCTGAACGATTTACTTCTACACTAACTTCAGATGTTGTTGATGATTTTACCCTGCCCTTTGCTAATTCAGATACAGCAACCCATGTTTGAGTAGATTGGTTCCAAATTACTCTAAAAATTTGATTCATTAAATTTCTCTTCCTCTATAAAACAGCAAAATATTGCATTGTCTCGTTTTTAATCAAATGGAGTGATTATAGTACATCAATGGTAAATAAGTTGTTGAATTATTAAATAAATGTAAATTTTTAATATTACGTAAATTAAATATCAAATAAAGAAAAAGACCTATTTTTAATAGGTCTTTTTAATAGAATAGGTAAGGGCTAAAATAACTATTTTAAATGACGTGAAAATAAGCTAAGCCATGTTTCAGCCGTTTCATCATGTTCAAAATTACTTGAAACATTAATACGCTCAGATTCACAAACTTGCTGAGCACCTTTCGCTTTAAGCGTATTCTCAACGATGTTTACTGCATTACAGAAAGTGTCATAATCACGGCTACCTAACCCAACAACGCCGAATTGCATTTGGCTTAAATTTAAATCGCTTTGTTCAAGCTCATCAAACAGTGGCTTAATGTTATCAGGCAGCTCACCTGCGCCATGTGTTGAGGTCACTACCAATAAAATTTCTTGTGATTGAATGTCGTTTAATGTTGCGTGATTAAATAAGGCAACCTCAAAACCTTGGTTAGTTAAGCAGCTTTCAAGGTGATCAGCGACATATTCCGCACCACCTAAGGTACTTCCGGTAATAATACAAATTGATTTGGTCATAGAATTGAAATATGAATGGCGGAAGGGCATGGGAGTCGAACCCACCCGAGAACGCTGGCGTCCTCAACAGGATTTGAAGTCCTGCCACCTCACCGGAGATGACGCCCTTCCATTTGAAAATGTAGCTATATTCTACTTTATTTATTAAAATTGTCCAAAATTTCTAGCACTTTTTTAGGGTGTAATCTTTATGCAAATGCTTTTTCGTCAAATTCCTTCCCTCGATCGCTTACTAAAACAGCCACAAGCGGTCGAATTTATTGAAAAATTTGGATATTCTGCGGTGGTTAAAACACTTCGCCTTTTACTTGAACAGGCACGCGTTTCCATTCAACAAACCCAAACCCTGCCTTCTTTTTTCGCTGACGAAACAACCTTATTTACGCAACTCGAACATCAACTTACCCAATCACAAAAAGTTGAACTGCGCACGGTGTTTAATATGACCGGGACGGTTCTGCATACTAATTTAGGGCGAGGTTTATGGTCTGAAAAAGCCGTTGAATCCGCAACCAATGCGATGCGAAATAATGTCGCTTTAGAATTTGATATTGATGCCGGTAAACGTTCTCATCGTGATCTTTATATTTCCCAATTACTTCAGCAATTAACAGGCGCAGAAGCTGCTTGTATCGTCAATAATAATGCTGCAGCCGTGCTTTTAATGCTTGCGACTTTTGCGAAAGATAAAGAAGTGATTGTTTCTCGAGGCGAATTAGTGGAAATCGGCGGCGCCTTCCGTATTCCGGATATTATGGCACAAGCAGGCTGTAAATTGGTTGAAGTCGGCACAACGAACCGCACTCATTTAAAAGATTATCGCAACGTAATCAACGAAAATACCGCCTTTTTAATGAAAGTTCACACCAGTAATTATCAAATTCAAGGCTTTACTTCCAGCGTGAGCGAAGAAGAGTTGGTTGCACTTGGTCAAGAATTTCATTTGCCGGTAATCAGTGATTTAGGTAGCGGCTCTCTGACCGATATGAAGTTGCTCAATCTCCCCGCTGAGCCGATGGTGCAACAAAAGGTCGCAGCCGGCGTTGATTTAGTTTCGTTTTCTTGCGACAAACTTTTAGGCGGCCCACAAGCCGGTATTATTGTCGGAAAAAAAGCCTTTATTGATCAGCTTCAATCCCATCCGCTCAAACGTGTGCTACGCTGTGATAAAGTGATTTTATCGGCATTAGAAGCAACGCTTCGCCACTATTTGTTCCCTGAACATCTGTGCCAAGATTTGCCAACGCTGCATTTATTAACCCAATCTTTGGAGAATTTGCAAGAAAAGGCTGAATGCTTGAAAAATACATTAAGCAAGCGGTTAGATTCTCGTTATATTTTGCAAATTGAGGTAAGCCAAGCACAAATTGGCAGTGGTGCGTTACCAACGGAGCGATTACCTTCACTGGCATTAACCATCACAAGCGAAAAACAGAGCGATTTGCTGGCATTAGAAAAACAGTTTAAATCGCTCCCTTGTCCGATTATCGGGCGTTTTTCCGAACAAAAATTCTGGTTAGATTTGCGTTCTGTGGCGCAATTCGACCAACTCATTGAAATGCTTTCACTTAATCCTTAAGGAGACTTTATGAAAAAACTACTTACTACCTTATTTGCCCTTTCTGCTGTCAGTGTTGCTGTGGCTAAAGAGGTAAACATCAAATTTTTAGGGACTTCAGACGTACACGGGCGAATTGTTCCGTGGTCTTATGGTGCAGATGTGGAAGACAAATCCGGTTCCTATGCGCAAATAGCCACTTATGTGAATGAAGTACGTAAAAACGCTAAAAATGTGATTTTGGTTGATATTGGCGATGCCATTCAGGACAACCAAGTAGAAGTGTTTGCGAAAAGTGAAAAATACTACAAAGACAATCCTGTGCCGAAAGTATTAAATGCGATGGGTTACGATATTTTTATTTTAGGTAACCACGAGTTTAATTTTGGGATGACAGCGTTAAATGAAATCCTCAAAGATATTCAAGCAAAAACATTAACAGCGAATTTTTACCATAAAGAAAACGGTAAACGTTATGTTGAACCAACCATGATCGTAGAAAAAGAAGGGGTAAAATTAGGGATTATTGGGTTAACGACCCCAATGTCGGCAATCTTTGAAAAAGATACCGGACATTTAGATAAAATGACCTTCTCTTCACCAAGTGAAGAAGCGAAAAAACAAATTGCTGCCTTAAAAGCGCAAAATGTCGATGCTATCGTGGTGTTAGCCCATATGGGAATTGAAAACGAAAATAATATCGCTGACACAGGCGTGGCGGATTTAATTCAAAATGTAGATGGCATTGATGTCATTATCGCAGGACATATGCACAAAAATGTGTCATCTGAAACCATTAAAAATACGGTGATTACCGAACCGCATCGCTACGGAACGGTTGTTTCTGAAGTGGATATGATCTTTGATGTCGATCCACAAGGTAAAGTAAAACTGTTATCAAAAACAGCCAAAACCGTGCCGGTTAATAAGTTAGATGCCGATCCAAACATCGTTAAAATTTATCAACCTTATCACGATGAGCTACGCCGTTTAAATAACGTGAAAATTGGCGAAACCGCAAATGAGATGATCCCTCAAGGCAAAAATCACGGGGTCTCTATTGCCTTCTCTCAAGATACGGGTATGTCCTCTTTCATTACTGATGTTATGCAACATTATAGCCACGCAGATGTTACCGCTTTTGCTTTCGATTATGAAACCGTGCGTTTAGACAAAGGGGAGATTAAGAAAAAAGATGTTATCTATAACTACCGCTATGCCGGTGGCGATGTATCTGTTTATGAAGTAACTGGAAAGCAGCTTAAACAATATATGAATTGGGCGGCGGACTATTTCGATACCATTCAAGAAGGGGATAAAGAATATCGTTATAATGCCGAACGTAAAAAATCAAAATACGTGACTTTTGATATTTTCGGTGGGGTAAAATACAACATTGATTTACGCAAACCAAGCGGTGAAAAAATTGTTGATTTAACCTTTGCCGATGGTCGCTCTATTACCGATGACACCAAAATCAAACTCGGTATGAACTCTTATCGCTTTGGGCAACTTATCAAAAAAGGTGGCATTTGGGCAGGACAAACTATTCCAACCTTATGGGAATCTAAAGTCGCAATGGGTTCAGAAAGCGGCACAATCCAAAATATGATGGTAGATTACATTACTAATGTGAAGAAAGGTAAGATTGAAGGGTTATCACATAACCGTTGGAAGATTGTAGGTCTGTAATTTTCAATACAAGCGATAGGATTTGCATATCTTTTTGCAAATCCTATCGCTTATTCTTTTCCTTTGGATAGATATAACGTAAATCCTACTCCAAAACACAAAAGTCAAAAAACAGTCCCAACACAAAATATACAAAAGCAAAAACCCCGAGCCTATCTCTAAGCTCAGGGTTCCTCTTTATTCAATCCGGCGATGCCCTACTCTCACATGGGGAAGCCCCACACTACCATCGGCGTTACGGCATTTTACTTCTGAGTTCGGAATGGAGTCAGGTAGAACTACCGCACTATGGTCGCCAGAATATCCGGTCGATGATTGTTATCTCTTTTCTTTTGTTCTTTCTTTAATCTTAATTCGAAACAAGCTGTCTGAGTATCTTTATTCGTTTTTTGTTTAGTTCGTTTAAGCTTTTCGCTTATCAACTCTCTCACGTTCCTTCCAAAAACGCTTGAGGTTGTATAGTTAAGCCTCTCGGGCAATTAGTACACGTTAGCTCAATGTATCACTACACTTACACACCATGCCTATCTACGTCGTAGTCTCCAACAACCCTTACAGTCTTATAGACTGGGAGAACTCATCTCAAGGCAAGTTTCGTGCTTAGATGCTTTCAGCACTTATCTCTTCCGCATGTAGCTACCCGGCAATGCGTCTGGCGACACAACCGGAACACCAGGGATGCGTCCACTCCGGTCCTCTCGTACTAGGAGCAGCCCCTTTCAATTCTCCAACGCCCACGGCAGATAGGGACCGAACTGTCTCACGACGTTCTAAACCCAGCTCGCGTACCACTTTAAATGGCGAACAGCCATACCCTTGGGACCTACTTCAGCCCCAGGATGTGATGAGCCGACATCGAGGTGCCAAACACCGCCGTCGATATGAACTCTTGGGCGGTATCAGCCTGTTATCCCCGGAGTACCTTTTATCCGTTGAGCGATGGCCCTTCCATTCAGAACCACCGGATCACTATGACCTGCTTTCGCACCTGCTCGACTTGTCTGTCTCGCAGTTAAGCTTGCTTCTACCATTGCACTAACCTCACGATGTCCGACCGTGATTAGCAAACCTTCGTGCTCCTCCGTTACTCTTTGGGAGGAGACCGCCCCAGTCAAACTACCCACCAGACACTGTCCGAACACCCGATTAGGGCGCCTCGTTAGAACATCAAACGTTAAAGGGTGGTATTTCAAGGACGCCTCCACAATCACTGGCGTGACTGCTTCTAAGGCTCCCACCTATCCTACACATCAAAATTCAATGTTCAGTGTCAAGCTATAGTAAAGGTTCACGGGGTCTTTCCGTCTAGCCGCGGGTACACCGCATCTTCACGGCGATTTCAATTTCACTGAGTCTCGGGTGGAGACAGCCTGGCCATCATTATGCCATTCGTGCAGGTCGGAACTTACCCGACAAGGAATTTCGCTACCTTAGGACCGTTATAGTTACGGCCGCCGTTTACTGGGGCTTCGATCAGGAGCTTCTCTTTCGATAACACCATCAATTAACCTTCCAGCACCGGGCAGGCATCACACCCTATACGTCCACTTTCGTGTTTGCAGAGTGCTGTGTTTTTAATAAACAGTTGCAGCCAGCTGGTATCTTCGACCGGTTCAACCTTCATCCGCGAGGGATTACAATCTACGCCGGCGCACCTTCTCCCGAAGTTACGGTGCTATTTTGCCTAGTTCCTTCACCCGAGTTCTCTCAAGCGCCTGAGTATTCTCTACCTGACCACCTGTGTCGGTTTTCAGTACGGTTTAGATAAACCTGAAGCTTAGTGGCTTTTCCTGGAAGCGTGGTATCAGTTACTTCATCTCCGTAGAGACTCGTCATCACTTCTCGGTGTTAAGGAAGTCCGGATTTGCCTAAACTTCCCACCTACCGGCTTAAACAGACATCCAACAGTCTGCTAACCTAACCTTCTCCGTCCCCACATCGCAGTTTATCCAAGTACGGGAATATTAACCCGTTTCCCATCGACTACGCTTTTCAGCCTCGCCTTAGGGGCCGACTCACCCTGCCCCGATTAACGTTGGACAGGAACCCTTGGTCTTCCGGCGAACGAGTTTTTCACTCGTTTTATCGTTACTTATGTCAGCATTCGCACTTCTGATACGTCCAGCAAACCTCTCGATTCACCTTCATCCGCTTACAGAACGCTCCCCTACCCAACAGTCTTTCGACTGATGCCGCAGCTTCGGTGCTATATTTTAGCCCCGTTACATCTTCCGCGCAGGCCGACTCGACTAGTGAGCTATTACGCTTTCTTTAAATGGTGGCTGCTTCTAAGCCAACATCCTAGCTGTCTAAGCCTTCCCACTTCGTTTCCCACTTAATATAGACTTTGGGACCTTAGCTGGCGGTCTGGGTTGTTTCCCTCTCCACGATGGACGTTAGCACCCACCGTGTGTCTCCTGAGTATCACTCTTCGGTATTCGCAGTTTGCATCGGGTTGGTAATCCGGGATGGACCCCTAGCCGAAACAGTGCTCTACCCCCGAAGGTGTCCGCTCAAGGCTCTACCTAAATAGATTTCGGGAGAACCAGCTATCTCCGGTTTGATTGGCCTTTCACCCCAGCCACAAGTCATCCGCTAATTTTTCAACATTAGTCGGTTCGGTCCTCCAATTAGTGTTACCCAATCTTCAACCTGCCCATGGCTAGATCACCGGGTTTCGGGTCTATACCTTGCAACTCAACGCCCAGTTAAGACTCGGTTTCCCTTCGGCTCCCTTATTCAGTTAACCTCGCTACAAAATATAAGTCGCTGACCCATTATACAAAAGGTACGCAGTCACCCTTTTGGGCTCCCACTGCTTGTACGTACACGGTTTCAGGTTCTATTTCACTCCCCTCACTGGGGTTCTTTTCGCCTTTCCTTCACAGTACTGGTTCACTATCGGTCAATCAGGAGTATTTAGCCTTGGAGGATGGTCCCCCCATCTTCAAACAGGATTTCTCGTGTCCCGCCCTACTTGTCGTCAGCTTAGTACCACAATAATGTTTTCGAGTACGGGGCTATCACCCTTTATTGCTGAGCTTCCCAACTCATTCCTCTAACAAAACTGCTATTACTGACAGGCTCTTCCACTTTCGCTCGCCACTACTCACGGAATCTCGGTTGATTTCTTTTCCTCGGGGTACTTAGATGTTTCAGTTCTCCCGGTTTGCCTCACTTGCCTATGTATTCAACAAGTGATAGTAGATTCTTCATCTACTGGGTTTCCCCATTCGGACATCTTGGATTAAACGCCTCTTATCGACTCATCCAAGCTTATCGCAGATTAGCACGTCCTTCATCGCCTCTGATTGCCAAGGCATCCACCGTGTACGCTTAGTCACTTAACCATACAACCTCAAACATTTTTACTTTCTTTATCTTAAAGAAAGATAAGACATTCGAGACTGATATTAACTACTAAACACTTAACTGCTTTTGTTCAGTTAAGATTTTTTACTACTCAGACTTTTCTTATTTATCAGCAGAATCATTTGCTTATTCATCGCTGACTTGAAAAATCTCTCAGTTTTTCAGCTTGTTTCCAATTTTTTAAAGAACAATTTAGACAACAAAAGTCATCTTTAAATGGCGTCCCCACGGGGATTCGAACCCCGGTTACCGCCGTGAAAGGGCGATGTCCTAGGCCTCTAGACGATGGGGACAACATTTAAAGATGCTCTCAACGACGTCCATTTATTTAGGAGCAATATTCTAATGAATACCACTCTTTTTGTCAATCTTTATCAAACAATCTGTGTGAACACTTGCAGTCGCTTCATTTTGGTAAGGAGGTGATCCAACCGCAGGTTCCCCTACGGTTACCTTGTTACGACTTCACCCCAGTCATGAATCATACCGTGGTAAACGCCCCCGTTTCCGTTAAGCTATCTACTTCTGGTACAACCCACTCCCATGGTGTGACGGGCGGTGTGTACAAGGCCCGGGAACGTATTCACCGCAACATTCTGATTTGCGATTACTAGCGATTCCGACTTCATGGAGTCGAGTTGCAGACTCCAATCCGGACTTAGACGTACTTTGTGAGATTTGCTCCATGTCGCCATATTGCTTCCCTCTGTATACGCCATTGTAGCACGTGTGTAGCCCTACTCGTAAGGGCCATGATGACTTGACGTCATCCCCACCTTCCTCCAGTTTATCACTGGCAGTCTCCTTTGAGTTCCCGACCGAATCGCTGGCAACAAAGGATAAGGGTTGCGCTCGTTGCGGGACTTAACCCAACATTTCACAACACGAGCTGACGACAGCCATGCAGCACCTGTCTCAAAGTTCCCGAAGGCACAAACTCATCTCTGAGTTCTTCTTTGGATGTCAAGAGTAGGTAAGGTTCTTCGCGTTGCATCGAATTAAACCACATGCTCCACCGCTTGTGCGGGCCCCCGTCAATTCATTTGAGTTTTAACCTTGCGGCCGTACTCCCCAGGCGGTCGATTTATCACGTTAGCTACGGGCACCAAGCTCAAAGCCCAATCCCCAAATCGACAGCGTTTACAGCGTGGACTACCAGGGTATCTAATCCTGTTTGCTCACGCTTTCGCACATGAGCGTCAGTATATTCCCAAGGGGCTGCCTTCGCCTTCGGTATTCCTCCACATCTCTACGCATTTCACCGCTACACGTGGAATTCTACCCCTCCCTAAAATACTCTAGCGACCCAGTATGAAATGCAATTCCCAGGTTAAGCCCGGGGCTTTCACATCTCACTTAAGTCACCGCCTGCGTGCCCTTTACGCCCAGTCATTCCGATTAACGCTCGCACCCTCCGTATTACCGCGGCTGCTGGCACGGAGTTAGCCGGTGCTTCTTCTGTGACTAACGTCAATCAAGTAAGCTATTAACTTACCTGCCTTCCTCATCACCGAAAGAACTTTACAACCCGAAGGCCTTCTTCATTCACGCGGCATGGCTGCATCAGGGTTCCCCCCATTGTGCAATATTCCCCACTGCTGCCTCCCGTAGGAGTCTGGACCGTGTCTCAGTTCCAGTGTGGCTGGTCATCCTCTCAGACCAGCTAGAGATCGTCGGCTTGGTAGGCCTTTACCCCACCAACTACCTAATCCCACTTGGGCTCATCTTATGGCAGGTGGCCCGAAAGTCCCACCCTTTAATCCGAAGATATTACGCGGTATTAGCTACAGTTTCCCGTAGTTATCCCCCTCCATAAGCCAGATTCCCAAGCATTACTCACCCGTCCGCCACTCGTCAGCAAAGAAAGCAAGCTTTCTCCCTGTTACCGTTCGACTTGCATGTGTTAAGCCTGCCGCCAGCGTTCAATCTGAGCCATGATCAAACTCTTCAATTCAAAAAGTTTAATCGCTCAATAAACTGCTTAGCTAAAGTTTACATATTACTTTTAAGTAAAAATGAATTTCTAGTTTAAGCACCTATTAAGACTTCAAAATTAAATAATATTTTCAAATAAAGTCAATCAACAAGTGCCCACACAGATTGTCTGATAAGTTGTTAAAGAACAAAAAAGAACGACGCACTGCTAATCAATTTAACTTACTCACAACAGTGCGTCGTTGTGTGTGGTGCATTATAGAGAAAAATAAAAACCTTGCAAGTACTTTTTTCAAAAAAAGTGATTAAAACATTAAATTTTAAGCAACAAAATCAATAACGCATTGATTTTAAAGAAAATTATAAAAACTATATTTCAAGTACTTTTAAGCTTTTAAAGCCTAATTTGTGCATCATCACTTCTCGATTTTTGAAGTTTTCTGTCAATTCAGTGCAAAAAGCGGTATTTTCCCTTTCTTTCTCTTGCGAGTGATGATGATTTTCCAGCAATAAACTTTGAACACGCTTTGCAATCGCTTCGCCTGAATCAACAAAATAAGTTACCTGAGGCAATAACTGTTTTAGCTCTTCCTTCAATAATGGGAAATGTGTACAGCCTAAAATAACCGTATCTAATGTCGGATGATTAAGCCAAGGTTCAACACATTCTTTCAATGAAGGTAGATCTACCGTGCCTGTTAATAATTTTGTTTCGGCTAATTCAACAATTTGGGTATTGCCAATTTTTTCAACCTGACAATCTTTTGCATAGCGGTGAATGAGATCCAAAACATAAGGTCGTTTAATCGTGCCAACAGTTGCTAATAAACCGATTGTTTTTGTTTTAGAAATTGCCGCAGCAGGTTTAATTGCCGGTACAGTTCCCACAATTGGAAAATCAAAATGTTCTCTCAATGCCGGTAAGACCACCGTGCTTGCGGTATTACAAGCAACCACCACAAGATCAAGCGGTTGTTTTTCTGCAATTTTTTGTACAATTTTGACCGCTCGTTCAATAAGCGCTTGTTCTGATTTTTCTGAATAGGGGAAAAAGGCGTTATCGAAACAATAAAGATAATGGGCATTTGGCAGCACTTTGCGAACTTCATCATAAATCGTGAGCCCCCCCATTCCGGAATCATATAAAAGAATTGTCGGTTTCATAATATAAACATAAAGAAATACTATGTAAAATGCTACTCTCTTCTTTATATTCATTCAAGTATAAATAAAAAAGCGAGCCATTTAGCCCGCCTTTCTCTCTGTTTTTATTAAAGAATGTTCTCAAATTTCTCTAACATTTCTTTTGGCCATACGCTAGATTGTACTTCGCCAATATGTTTTTTACGAAGTAAGAACATCGCCATACGTGATTGACCGATACCGCCACCGATAGTTAAAGGTAACTTACCTGCTAACAGATCTTTATGCCAATCCATTTCTAAACGATCTTGATCGCCTGTGATCTCAACTTGTAAACGAAGTGCTTTTTCATCAACACGGATCCCCATCGAAGAAAGCTCGAATGCTGAACCTAATTGTTCGTTCCAAACTAAAATATCGCCGTTCAAACCTTTGTAGCCATTTTCAGATTCTGTTGTCCAGTCATCGTAGTCTGGCGCACGACCATCGTGTGGTTTACCATCTGATAATTTACCGCCAATCCCGATTAAGAATACAGCACCATACTCTTTACAAATCGCATTTTCACGCTCTTTGCCTGATAAATCCGGATAGCGTTTCACTAAGTCTTCACTATGTACAAAAGTGATTTGTTTTGGTAAAATAGAAGGAATATCAAAGCGCGCTTCTACCGCCAATTCCGTTAAGCGAATTGCTTTATAAATTTCATTTACCGTTTCTTTTAAGTAATCAAAATTACGGCGACCTGCCGGAATCACTTTTTCCCAGTCCCACTGATCCACATACACAGAGTGAGTTGGATCTAATGAGTCTTCATCTGGACGTAATGCCTTCATATGCACAAACAAACCTTCGCTTTCTTGGAAGCCAAAACGCGCTAATGTATGGCGTTTCCATTTTGCGAGAGAGTGAACAACCTCGTAAGTCGCATTTGGAATACATTTCACATGTACTTGTACCGCTTTTTCAATCCCCGACAAATTATCTTGCATACCGTTGCCGACTTCACTCAAGATAGGACCTTGAACTTCAATTACGCCTAATTTATCAATTAAATACTGTGTAAAGGTGTTTTTAACAAAGCTGATTTCGTTTTGTTGTAAAATAAATGACTTTTTCATTTTAATTCCTTAATTTCAATTTGCTTTCCCGTCAAATGCGGTATGTGTATAATTTAAAGGAACGCATAAATTTTTCAATCTTTTCGCTAATAAATTCTAATTTAATTATCTTAATGATAGATATTGTTTAAATAAATATAGTATATTTAAGATAATATCTAATAATTCGTAAAACCGGAGGAAATTTTGACCGCTTCCCACTCTCGTCAAACTATCGATAAACTCGATCAAATGATTTTAAGAGCCCTCATTCAAGATGCGAAAACCCCCTATGCAGAAATGGGTAAACTTTTTGGTGTAAGTGCCGCAACTATTCACGTTCGTGTCGAGAAAATGCGTCAATCCGGCATTATTGAAGGCACCAAAATTAAAGTGGATGAGCGTAAACTTGGCTATGATGTTTGCTGCTTTATCGGCATTATTTTGAAGTCTGCCAAAGATTACGAAAAAGTGATTGCAAAATTGGGAGAATTCCCTGAGGTTGTTGAAGCCTATTACACAACGGGTAACTATTCGATTTTTACTAAAGTGATGACACATACGATTGAAGAGCTACACCAAGTACTGGCAGGTAAAATTCAAAGCATAGATGAAATTCAATCTACCGAAACACTCATTTCAATGCAAAATCCGATCTTGCGGGATATTACTCCCTAACAAAAAAGAGAAGTCTTTGCTTCTGCCAAATCTCCCCTAACCCCTCTTTGCTAAAGAGGGGAATAAATCGAGCAAATATTAGACAATAAAAGCAAAATTTAACAAGAAAGCTCCCCCCTCTTTTGTAAAGAGAGGCTGGGGGGAGGATTTAAAATCATCAGCCCTAAGACAATATTATTTAGGGCTTGTCATCAGTCTGATGAGAAGCTCTCACTTCTCTTTTTTAAAACACGTCTAAAACCAATTTGGTCAGAGCGCTTGCTAACATTAATTCCACATTAACCGCATTTACTTCTCGTAAGTCTTGCTGTGTTTCCTGCAAAATTTGATAGCCTTTTAGCAACTGGACGGAAGAAAGTTGTTGGCTAAACTGCACAATGCCTTGATATAAATCCGCATTCATCCACCCCATAGAAATCTGCATTTTGGCTTTTAGTGCATCACTAAAGAAACTTTCCAACCACTCTAATTGTTCGTAAACCTGAACCGGCTCTTTCTCAAAAGCAGAAAGTAACAGGAAAACATCTCGGCTTTTAAAGAAACGCCAAAAGGTTTGCAAGAAGGCTTTACGAACCGGTAAGCGGTCATTTTCTAAAAACGTTTTGCAAATCAGCGGACGTTGATGACACAACCTTAACGCAATCATCGCCTCTTCTTCGGAAGCCTGCGGACAATGAGCTTGTAGCCAAGGCAATGCCACCGAAATTTCAGGGGCGTGTACCGTCCAAATTTGACAACGACTTTGAATTGTTGCCATCATTTTGGCTTGCAATGCTGTTTCTAGCAGAAAATAAACGCCTTCTCGTGGCTCTTCAAGCGTTTTCAGTAAAGCGTTCGCTGCAGCTTCGGTTAAACGTTCTGCACCACGAAGATAAACCACCACATTACCTGATTGTTGTGCAAAGGTTTGAAGCTTCAAAGTCATCTCACGAATTTGATCAACACCGATATCCTTATTCTCTATCGGGGCAAGAAGATGAAGATCGGGATGATTGCCACTCTGTAACAACAAACAACTTTTACATTGGAAACAAGGCTCCTCAACGTTTTTCTGCTGGCAAAGAAGCCATTGCGCTAAATGTTGAATTAATATCTCGGTGCCTAAACCAATATCCGTTTTAAACAATAAAGCGTGATGCCCCCGACCTTGTAAAAAGGTCGAGGTAATTTGTTGATAAGTTTGTTGAAGCCAAGGATAAAGGTTCATCATACTATTTTGCAAACTTTAAGAAATTTTCAACCGCTTGTTGAATATCAGCTGCGACTTTTTCAATCGGCTGTTCGGCATTGATAATCACCGCTTTATCATTATTTTGCGTAAGTTCTAAATAACGCTGGCGTGTACGGTAGAAAAAATCCAAACTTTGTTGCTCAATACGATCCAATTCGCCACGTCCACGAGCACGCTCTAAACCAATGGCAGGGTCAATATCTAAGTAAATGGTTAAATCGGGTTCAAAATCGCCTAAAATCGTCTGTTTTAATGTTTCAAGTAATTGACGATCTAATTGACGTCCACCGCCTTGATAAGCCTGTGAAGACATATCGTGGCGATCACCTAATACCCATTTCCCTTCTGCCAGAGCTGGTTTTATCACATTCTCAACCAGTTGAACACGTGCTGCATAAAGCATCAATAATTCAGCCTTATCATTCACGGGCTCTTCCAAATCGTGTTTAATCAAGTGACGAAGTTTCTCCGCCAAGGGTGTACCACCCGGCTCACGAGTTTGAACAATGTGATGAATACCAGCGGCTTCTAGTTGCGCTAAAATTGCCTGATGAGCGGTTGTCTTGCCTGCACCTTCTAATCCCTCAAGCACAATAAATTTACCACGCATTATTTCTTTTCCTCTTGCTTCGCTTGCTTACGCTCACGTTCAATTTTAATCCAATTTTTGACCGCTTGATTATGTTCATTCAGCGTTTGGCTAAATTTGTGTCCGCCACTACCATCTGCAACAAAATAAAAATAAGCCGTACTATCTGGTTGAGAAACTGCCTTAATCGCAGCTTCGCTTGGCATTGCAATCGGTGTCGGTGGCAAGCCATCAATCACATAAGTGTTATAAGGCGTAGGTTCAAGTAGATCTTTCTTACGGATATTGCCATCATATTTATCGCCCATACCATAAATGACGGTTGGGTCGGTCTGCAATTTCCAGCCATTTTTCAAGCGATTGATAAACACCGATGCCACTTGCGGACGTTCATTCGCCACGCCCGTTTCTTTTTCGACAATTGAAGCCAAAATTAGCATTTCATAAGGGCTTTTAAGCGGTAGATTTTCCGCTCTATTTTGCCAAGCTTGTTCTAAAGTTTTTTGTTGCTTTTGATAAGCACGCTTTAGTAGCTCTAAATCTGTGGAATACGGCACATAATTATACGTTTCCGGTGCAATCCAGCCTTCTAATTTATCTGAATTGATCCCCAATAATTGAGCAATTTCAGCCTCGCTTTTCCCTTTCAAGGTATGTTCTAAATAACTCGCTTTTTCAAGTTGCTCACGAAATGTTTTAAAGGTTTTCCCTTCAATCAATTTCACATTAAGCTGCACTTCTTTACCGGAATTCAAGTGCTTCAATAAATCTTGCACGGAGTGTAAACCATTTAATGAATAAACCCCTGCTTTAAATTGGGAAAATTCAGGTTTAATGCGAATAAGATAAGGTAAAAGCTCAACATCACTATGCGTAATAATGCCTTGTTCTTCTAATTGTTTAGCAAGTTTTTGAGCGGATGTTCCTTTTTCAAGGATAAAAAACTGGTCTTCTCGTGTTGTTAGTGGGTGTTCAGCCAATGAAATCATTTTTTGATAGCCATAAAAAGCACCACCTGCGGCAACAACACCAACCAAACCGAGTGAAATTAAAAATTTTTTTAACATAAAATCAAAGAGTAAAAGAAATAGGGATAAATTTTACTATAAAAACCGATGAAAAAGAAAAATAAACAAGCGGTTAATTTTTTATTTTTAATTGCTAGATAAGAAGAATAAATGGTGGGTCGTGAAGGATTCGAACCTTCGACCAACGGATTAAAAGTCCGCTGCTCTACCGACTGAGCTAACGACCCATTTGGGAGTTGAATTCTAAAGTGGTGGGTCGTGAAGGATTCGAACCTTCGACCAACGGATTAAAAGTCCGCTGCTCTACCGACTGAGCTAACGACCCTTTAGAAAGGTACGCTGATTAAGTGGTGGGTCGTGAAGGATTCGAACCTTCGACCAACGGATTAAAAGTCCGCTGCTCTACCGACTGAGCTAACGACCCTTAATGTTGCGTAACGAGGGCATATAATACTTGTTTTTTAAATAAGATCAAGCACTTTTTCTGAGATTATTTTCGTTTGTATGCTTTGTAGTCTATTTGGTTAGAATACAACTAAAAAATACAAAAAGAAAACTAAACAAAAGCCTTGGGTTTCCCCAAGGCTTTCTTTTTGCATTAACGCATAAGCGAAAATTATTCGCCAAGACGCTCTTTGATACGTGCAGATTTACCTGAACGCTCACGTAAGTAGTAAAGTTTAGCTTTACGTACCGCACCTTTACGTTTAACAGCAATGCTGTCAATCGCTGGTGAGTGAGTTTGGAATACACGCTCAACGCCTACGCCGTTTGAAATTTTGCGTAAGGTAAATGCAGAATGCAAGCCACGGTTACGAATTGCAATAACCACGCCTTCGAACGCTTGCAAACGTTTTTTACTACCTTCTACTACCCATACCTTAACTTCTAATGTGTCACCTGGACGGAAGCTAGGTACGTTTTGTTTTAACTGTTCTGTTTCAAGTTGTTTGATGATGTTACTCATTTTAAAAACCTTCTAAATCCTAGAATTAACTGATTTTGTGTTGTTTCTTAATTTTATTCAACAACACGCGTTGTTCGTCAGTCAGAGCTAGGCTATCCAATAGCTCAGGGCGTCTTAACCACGTGCGTTCCAGCGACTGTTCTAATCGCCATTTGCGAATTTGCTCGTGATGACCAGACATCAGCACTTGTGGTACAGGTAAGTCATCTAATACTTCAGGGCGAGTATAATGTGGGCAATCTAATAAACCTTCTGCGAAAGAATCTTCCAACGCTGAAGCCTGTTTGCCTAATACTCCGGGAATAAACCGTGCAACAGCGTCAATTAACGTCATTGCCGGGAGTTCCCCCCCTGTGAGAACGTAATCACCGATTGACCATTCTTCATCAATTTCAGTTTGAATCAATCGCTCGTCAATGCCTTCATAACGCCCACAAACCAAAATCAATTTTTGATTTGTTGCCAGCGTTTGTACGCCTGCTTGATCGAGTTTACGTCCTTGCGGTGAGAGATAAATCACTTTAGCTTCTACACCGTCTTCCTTACAAGCGGTCGCTTTTGCTTCATGAATTGCATCACGAAGCGGCTGCACCATCATCAACATACCCGGCCCACCACCATAAGGGCGGTCGTCCACCGTTTTATGTTTATCATGCGTGAAATCTCGGGGATTCCAACATTGCACTTGCAAGAGATTTTGTTTTACTGCTCTACCTGTTACCCCAAAATCAGTAATTGCTTTAAACATTTCGGGAAAAAGGGAAATAATACCAATCCACATATTGTTACCTACGAAATGCGACTGCTAAAGCTCACTGCATACCTGAGGTTAGAAACCAGCGTCCCAATCCACCGTAATGGTTTTGGTGGTGAGATCTACTCTTTTAACTACTTGTTCATATAAGAACGGAATTAATCGTTCTTGTTTGCCAAAAGCATCTTTGCTATTTGCTTTTATCACTAACACATCATTTGAACCTGTTTCCATCATTTCGGTTACTGTTCCCATTGTATAGCCTTCAAGGTTTACCACTTGGCAACCGATCAAATCGTGCCAATAATAATCCCCTTCTTCCAATGCCGGAAACACGGCTAAATCCACACCGATTTCGGCGTTGGTTAATAGCTGTGCGCTCTCACGGTCTTCAGTCCCTTTTAACTTCACAATCAAATCATTGCTGTGATAACGCCAGTTTTCTAATTCAATCGGCTGCCATTGCCCTTTAATTTTTAAGAACCACGGCTGATAGTCAAAAATACTTTCTGCTTCTTCGGTGGATGAATAGAGGCGTAACCAGCCACGGATACCATAGGTTGAACCTAATTTTCCGACAACTTCAATTTTTTGTTCGCTCATACTACTCACCTACTTTTGCAAAATTTTAAATAAATTAAGCCGCTTTACGTGCTTCTTTTACTAAAGTTGCAACACGGTCTGAAAGTGAAGCACCTTTAGCAACCCACGCATCAACTTTAGCCACGTCTAAACGTAAACGTTCAGCTTGACCTGCTGCTAATGGATTGAAGAAACCGATACGCTCGATGAAACGACCGTCACGAGGTGAACGGCTGTCCGCTACCACGATTTGATAGAATGGGCGTTTTTTAGCTCCGCCACGAGTTAAACGAATGGTTACCATAACCTTCCTCTAATTTGTTGATAGTAAAAAATAAAACCCTCGTTCGAGGTGAGGGTACTGCAAACTTATTCTATCTAAAGAGAGAATAAGCGGTGGAATTATACTGATTTTTCATAAAAAAGCAAGATAATAGGATATTACATAAGCAAAAACACCGCCTAACAAGCGGTGTTTTTTTAAGCAAGAAATGCTATTTCTAAGATAAAATCTCTGAAAGCTCAACACGGCGTTTTTCTTTTGCTGATAACGTACAAGCATCTGCCGTTGCAATGGCTGCTCTTGCTGCCTCACCCGTGAGTAATTTGATAAACTCTTCACAAGGTTCCATGCCATGTAAGATATCATTCAAGTATTTTAGTTCTTTCTTCATAATTGAACTGAGCCACATTGGTGTGCGATCCCCTGGTTTACCGTATTGAATTGCACCATTTGTTTCCTTTTCCGTATAAATACGTGTTCTGTCATCGTCTTCTTCTTGGCTTTCATGTATCAAAAAGAAACTCTCTTTTCCATCGACACGTAATGTCCCTTTACAGTGATATAAATCAAGCTTAATTGCACCTTTACTACCTTGAATCAGCACATAATGCTCTCCCCAACGAAATGCCGATCCCCATTCTAAAACTGCAAAACGATTATCATCAAATTCAAGGTTAGCAAACAGCATATCATCTTCATCACCAAATTCTGGTGTATTATGCGCAACATTTGCCGCATTCATATAAACAGATTTTGGCATTCCGCCCATTAAGAACTGCACACAATCGAGTTCGTGGATATGATGATATAAATGCCCTCCTGATTTAGATCGCATCTTTTTCCACGAAACCGTTGATTTGACCTCTTCCCAACCGGTACGAACAGCATGACAATATAATACTTTTCCAATAACACCTTGATTGATCAAGGCCTTTGCATGATGTACACCGTTAAAGAAATTCATCACATGACCTGCCATAAAGATAACATCGTTTTCTTCGCAGGCTTTTACCATTTCATCACAATCTTGGTAACTAAGCGCAATTGGTTTTTCACAAAAAACATGCTTCTTATGTTTTGCAGCTAGCAGCACCGGCTCTTTATGCAAATAATTAGGCGTAGCCACAATAATGCAATCAACATCCTCTCGAGCGACTAACGCTTCCATGCTCTGTGCATCAACACACTGAAGCTCCTCAGCGATAGCTTGCCCATTTACGGGATCATAAACAGCCGTTACTGTCGCATTATCTAATTCATTAAGAATACGAGCTAAATCCGCACCAAAATAGCCGACACCAATAACACCATATTTCATCATTTGTTGTCTCCTTTAGTTTCTGATTTTATATTCAGATATTGTTATATTTTATAGTTAGCAAGATCAATTTCTTCATCGGCAAAATGAGTTAATCCTTGCTGGTGAGAAATAAAGATCACTGAAGATTGAGGCAAATACTGCTTAATGAGGTGGAACATTTGCCAAGCAGATTCTTCATCTAAACTACTTGTCGCTTCATCTAAATAAATGACTTCAGGCTTATTCAATAAGATGCGTGCAAATGCTATACGTTGTTGCTCTCCACCTGATAAGGTATGATACCAAGTATGTTTTTCATTTAATCGATTTTGCCATTGCGATAGCCCCACTAATTCTAGCACCAAATTCATTTCAGTGTCTGAATAACGGTTTACCGCTGGATAGCTTAACACCTCTGCCAAATTACCCTCATTTAAATAACTCCGCTGTGGTACTAATAAGGTGGATTTCTGTGGCACTTTATATATGCCATCATAATAATCCCAAATACCACTCAGTACCCGTAATAATGTTGATTTACCTAAACCACTTTTGCCTTTTAATCTAATCCATTTATTATGATCGATTGCAAGGGATAAATTACTAAACAAGCGGTTATTTTCAGGGGTATAAATTGCTAAATTTTCCGTATGCAGGGCTTTGTCGGTACGTTCTACTTCTGATTTAATGATCTCATCGAGTGCCGCCATTTCTTGTTTTAATTGGCTTAAACGTTTGATTGCCGCCGTCCATTTTGGTAAGCGAGAATAGGCAAAGATAAACCAGCTAAATGAGTTAAACACCACACTGAAAGCCGTTCTGATCTGCATAATGCCACCGAACGTAATCACTTTTGCTGCCAACAGTGGAATAGAGAATAAGACGGGCATCAATAAAGCAAAGCGGTCATAACCAACGGTAAAGAAGCTTAAATGTTTTTCTTTATCCATCAGTAAACGCCAGTTTTTCACAATTTCCTTAAACTCATCAAAAAGTGAAGCTTTCTCGACTTGCTCGCCTTTATACAGTGCGATCTGCTCGGCGTTTTCTTGCTTGCGAATTAAACTGGTACGGAAGTTTGCTTCAAATACTTGTTGTTGGTAGTTAAGTTGGTGGAGTTTGTTTCCGATTAAATGCGTGATGATCGTACCGAGTGTCGCATAAATTGCCGCCACCCAAACAAGATAACCATCAATCACAAAGGTTTTACCAAAGAGCGTAAATTCAGGGGACTTGGCTAAATTCCATAGCACCATAAAGAACGCCCAAAGCTGAATAACATTGAAGATAAAGGATACGCTTAATTCAATGGTATATTCAATAAAGATACTAATATCTTCAGCAATACGTTGATCGGGGTTATCCATTTTTTTGCGATGAGCAAGGCGATAATAGATTTGTTTAGAAAACCATTCATCGAGGAATTGTTTTGTCATAAATTCGCGCCAACGGATAATCAATAATTTACGAAACCACGTTCGGTAAACGTTGATCACAATAAAAATGGCAATATAGATAAAATACTCACTTAATAAGGAGTAAGATTTTTCAATCTCAAAATTTGAGAGTGCATCATAAAAGCCTTTTGACCAATCTGAAATTCTGACATTAAGATAAGTAATCACCGAGCCAATGCCCACCACGACAATAGCAAGCACCCACGCCAGCCAGTTTGATTTCTTTCCCCAAAAAGGCTTGGAAAGCATATAGAAATTTTTGATAAATTGTTTCATTGAGAGTCCTGTAAAAATATACCGAGTCCATTTAGTAGGGACTCACTGCGTGTGTCCATCATAATTTAAATTGGCTTGATATATAAAATATAAGACAAGCGGACACACGCAGTGTGTCCCTACGCTTAAGGAGTAGTCTTCGGCATCGTAATAAACACCTTGTCATTCTCTACGTTATAAATTTGCCCTGCGATAGCTTTAGCTTTCTCTAATGTAATCTCATCTGCGAGTGATTGCATCTCGGTGAGATAACGCGGATCACCAAATTGTGTTTCACTTAATACTAAGCGAGAAAGCCACGTTCTGGCATCTTTCAAACGCTCCTGCTCCGCTTTAACAAATGTATTTCTAGTCTGTTTAAGCTCTTCTTCGCTAATTTGATTTGGTAAATCCAGTAACACTTGGCGAGCTTGTTCAATGAGTTTATCCGCCATTTCAGGGTTAGTAACAAAACTGAGTTCTGTTTCAATTCGCTGTGTTTCAGGGTTTAATGTACTCTCAAAACGTAAGCTATAGACACCCAGTTGTTGATCTCGCAAGCGATTTTTGAGCTTGTTACTAGCGATGTTTTTCACTAAAGCCACCAACATTGCATCTTTGCCTTGCCACTGATGCGGCGTGAAGCTCCATAAACGTACATCTGATCGTGGCTCAGGGTTCATTGCAAATTTTGCTTCGTCTTTGCCGGCTAAGGCGAGTTGTTGGGTTGAAGTAAGAGCTTGCTTGCGTGGTAGATCTGCCAAGAAGTTGCTTACCAGCGTTTTCATCTCTGCTTCGTTCATATCATTAACAAAGTAGAAGGTAGTGGGGGCAACCACCATTTTTGCCCATTCGTCATTAAGCATCTGTTCAGTAAGCGAACTCAATGAGGCTTTGTTAGGTAAAAGGTTATTCACTTCTTCAAGGTTAAAACGTAACAGTGAAAGTGCTTTTAATCGCTCTGTCTCATCACTCTTTTGACTTTGCAGATCAATAGTGCGAGCGATCGCTTCTTTCGCTTCATCTAAGCCATCTTTGACTTTCGTTTCCGTTTGATAGGCATAATATAAACGCAATAAATCCGCCAATTTGCTGTTTTCTACCGAGCCGTCAAAAGTCAGCTTGGTTGCGGTTTGATTGATTGAAAGATTTACTTTCTTCTGCTCTTTCCAATGTTTCAGCTGTTCAACCTCCCAATCAAGCGGTGCATTTTGGGCAATAAGTTGCGAAGCGATTTGTGCTTGCCAAGGTTGTATCCCCTGTGCTTTAAAGCCTGCGGAATTTTGCGCAAGGAAAAGCGTACGATCTTTGGCTAATGGCGATTTCAGCCATACTACCTTATCACAATTGGATAAGATCCAATGTTTGACATTTTGTGCGTTAAAATCGACCGCTTGTTCGATCTTGCCTTTGCCTGAAACCGTATTCAGCGACATCGGTACAATCTCTTTGGCTTTTTGTGGCTCAGTAATCTCTGCTTTTTCCACCTCTGCTTTGAGCTGATTAACCATCGCTTCAGTAATCGGTTCGATCTCGGTTTTTCGTGGAGGCTGATAATTGACTAAGCGATCTTTGGCTGAGAACCAATCTGAAATACGCTGATTGACTTCCGCCACGGTGATTTTTTGCAACATTGGTTCGGTAAGTTTGGCAATTTCAGGTTGAGTGAGATAAGGCTTATCAACGAGTACCGTTTCTACCATCACCTGTACCCATTTAGCAAACTCACGATCCCCATCGTGTTTTTTGGCATTTTCAATTTGGGCAAAAATCAGATCTTTCTGCTTATTCAGCTCTTCTTCCGTGATCGGATAACGTTTAATCCGCTCAATTTCGCTGAAAATCTGCTTTAAACCTAATTGATGCGAAGTCGGCTCAACACTGGCAAACAAACCAAGTACCACGGTATTACGCCCAATATCTGCTTTTCGAACCACTACCGCAGAAACACCTTTTGGCAAGGTTTCTGACTGGTTACGCAGGCGTTGTGTAAGTAAAGCAAGGGCAAGGCGATCCACTAAGCGAGCATAACGCCCTGCTTCTGTTTGTTCACGATGTTTGCTTTCATCAAAACGGAACACATAGGCAATTTGGCTCACGCCACTGCGTTCATCTTGAATTTTATTGATCAGCAAGCGATCACTTAATTTCGGTTCGAGATAATCACGCTTCGGCAAGGTTTTCGCTTTCACATTGCCAAAATAGCGTTGAATCGCCTGTTTTGCCTGTGTGGGTTGCACATCGCCCACTAGCAATAGATGCATATTATTCGGTACATACCAACGTTGGTAGAACTGTTGCAGTTGAGTAGCCGGCATTGATTGAATGCTCTCGGAAGTGCCAATCACACGATGGCGAGTATAGCGAGAGTCGGCTCGCACGGCGGCGGTTCGTTGTTCGTTCATTGTTGCCCCAACACCCAAGCCTTGTCGCCACTCTTCCATAATGATTTTACGTTCATCATCAAGATCTTGTTGAGTAAGTTTGGCGTGGAAGACCATTTGAGAAAGGGCTTCAAAGCTCTGATCTAAACTTGCAACAGTCGGTGGAGTGAGCATATAAGTGGTGCTATCTACCGTGGTAACCGCATTGTAATTTCTTGCTCGAACCCATTTTTGACTGTGTAAGTAAGGCATTAGTCCATTCGGATAGGCTTCTGTACCACGAAAGACTAAATGCTCCACCATATGAGCCACGCCTGCTTGGTCATCATTTTCATCAACGCTACCCGCATTAACTCGCAAACGTATTTCAATATGCCCTTTTTCATCGTGTAACGGCAAAATGGTATATTTAAATCCATTCGCTAATTGCCCCAAAATAGGCTCACTCTTTTCTGCATAGCTGAATGTCGGTATTGCCAACAAAATCAATGCTTTTAAGATAAAACGCATTTTCTCCCCTAAAAATAAAAATGCTCTCGCCCGAAATAGGCGAGAGAAAATTGATAGTAAGCGGTTAAATTTGTGCTATTTTTTGCAAAATTTGCTGTAAATTAAACCGCTTGTAACTTACCAGTTATAGCTTGCACCAAGCCAGAAGTTACGCCCTTGTTTATACACTGAAGTACCACTACTTGATTTGGATAATGCTTTTTTGTTTAGCACATTATTCACATCAAGTGTGATTTCAAAAAACTGATTTTGGAATGTCGGTTGTGTATAGGTAAAACGCCAATCCACGTTAAACATACTGCCCGTTTCTAGATCTTCATATAACGTGGCATTACCAATATAGTCGCCACAGATTGAAGCGTATCGCCCACCCGTATATGCACCATTACACGCAATTTCGCTATCTGAAGTACGCTGTTTTTTACCTCTGGTATAGCTAAAACTCTGATCCCAAGAAAGATTTAAACTTGGGAATGATGTATGTAAATTTGCGGTAGCAGACCAAGGGGTATTGAAATCAGACGGTGGCAAATCAACCGCATCAATTAACTGGTTATTGTAGATAGCTTTCTGATTGGCATAAGCTGATGTGTCATACCACTTATTATTCGTTTTCTGACGACTAATACGAACGCCTACATCCCAACCAATCGTTGCATGTTTAAATTGATGCTCTTTTACTGGGGAAACAGATAATGTAAAGGTGTCATTTTTTGACCAACCATTATTATTTAGCACACGATATGCCGAACCATCAACCACTCGAAGATCGCTAGATAATTGATCTCGGCTATTACGATGTACCCATTTGAAAGTCCATTTTGTTCCATATAACTTTTGCGATAAACCTAATACTTGTTCATCGCTGTATGGTGTTTTGACTTTCGTCATCAGATATTTGGTTGGTGCATTTGAGATATTAGCCACTTCCCAATCGCTCAATGAGCCATCGCTATTTAAGGTACGAGTTTCTCTGTTTGCTTCGCCAATGCCTTGACGTAGTTTAAATGCCAACATTGATCGACCATAATAGCGGTTTATCCCCCCAAATAGCGTCGTGTCGCCATTACCCCAAATATCGTACGAAGCAGAAATACGATGTGCTAAATTCGTATTCCCTAAGAATTGGTTATGATTTAAATGAGCCCCTAACGAGAGTTCAAGGCGTTTCCATTTTATTGTGTCTTCTAAATAGGCCGCATAATCATTATCGTTGGCGTGTACGCTTTTAGCCGAGTAAACATTGCGACTATTGGCATATTGATCGCCACTAATACAAGCTGATGCAGTACCACAAATAATATTGGTATTTTTGGTATAGTAGTAAAGAGCATTGGTATTATCTCGTTGATATTTCGCTTTCGATAAATTTGCGTTCCAACCAAAAATAACTTTATGCTCCATATTCGCCCAGTCGAATGGTGTTAAGCTATAGTCTTGTTTTACCGTATAGATTTCATTTTGGGTATAAACCTTACCATAACCACCATATTGGGAATAAGTGCCATTACTTGTCCAGTTGAGATTATCAGACGACATAAAACGGTGATAATTTTCTTCATCATAATCAATGGTATCGCCCGTTTTCTTATAGCCGAGATAGCTCTTCATTTGACCCCAGTCAAAGCGTTTTTCCCATTCTAAATTTGCTTGAATACCGCCACCAACCGAAGTATATGAGCTATTTTCGGTATTAGAACGGAATAATTTTGCACTATGAGGCGAATAAATGACCGTACCACGCCATAAGTCGCCATTTTCAGGCAAATACACACCACGCAATAAATAGGTTTCGTTGGTGCGTTTTTGCTGTGTCGCAATTGGTTGATCCAAATTTGCGGTATAACGCATTGTAGAATGTGCGTAGTCAATTTTTGATTGATTTTTCTTATAAGAGAAGAGAATCGCAAAATTATCCGCTAATTTTTCACTGGCGTGTAAACCAAACGTTTGTTTGACAAAACGAGGGTGGAAATCAAGGCGTGTTGCTTTATTAAACGCTTCTTCTCGACCTTCTTGAATATAAAAATGCGTCCAATCATCACGTGTGGTGCGGTAATAAATTTTACCCGTACGGCGTTCAAAACTTGGATCTTTCAATTCGGCATTGATCACACCGCCCGTGAAATTCCCGTATTTTGCCGAGATATTGCTATCAAAGGCTTCTACGCTTTTCAATAAGCTAGCATCAATCCACATTGATTGGGTATTCCCATTCGGTAAATCATACGGGTTTGAGCCTATCGGCTCACCATTACGTTCAATGTTACCGCTTGGGTTAATGTTATCGTTGTTCGACATACCATCTAAAATGAAGTTATTGCCGTAATATTTTTCACCGTGAAACGACACTTCATTCGGGCGAATTTCCCCTGCGTTGGTGGAAAGATCAGCATTGTTTGAAAAGCGAACATTCGGGTTTGATTTCAATAAATCCGTAATCCCACCATTTTTGGTTGGTCGGCGTTTAATCTGTTCTTCGGTAATTTTCTGTGTACCGATTTGTTGGCTAAACGAAGAGCCTGACACAATCACTTCATCTAATTGTTCAACGGTATTTTCAGCGTAAGCAGGATAAGAGAGTGCTAACATTACGCTTGTGTATAATAAAGAATGCTTATATTTAGTCATCTTGCTTCTCCTTATTTTGCCCCTGCAAATGCACCTTGAATAGATGTGGCTTTTTCTGTGCTATCGGTTTCAAATGTCCCGACTACTTCTCCAGCTTTTGAACCCACAAACACACCTTTGTAAGTGCCTAATCCTGCGTTATGCTGGCTAAAATCGGCAACACCATTAAAACCGACAACGCCATTATTCACACTGATATTACCCTCTTTTAAGCCAACAAATTCCGTGGTTTTGCTTACCCCTTTTGAATTTACCGTGGTTTGATATACCGAACCTGATACTTTGTCGTCATTCACTGTTAGAGTGAAATCACGCGTTAATACAGCCGGACCATTCGTGCGAGAATAAGATGCTTTACCTGTATAAGTCGCATTGGTTACCGCCGCTCTGTCTGTGGTTAAATCACTCTCTTTAGCTAATGCGACAAAGGAATTGGTTGGGTTTACGCCGTCTGCATCATAAGTTTCACGCAATACCGCATAGCTTGAGTAGGCTTGGTTATAATTCACCACCACAGAACCTCTTTCTACATCTTTATGACAAGTTGAAGACTTACTATTTGCACAAGAAGCCGGGGCATTTGTTCCTGTTTTTTGCACTTGAGCAAGCAGTGCTTCACGTTTAGTTTGGTCTAGGTAGTCTTGCACAATGGAATCTTCACGGTTATATGAAGCAGCTGTTGTGGCTTCTTTTTCACGAGCCACTCGAACATTTAACGCTTCATTCGCTTTGGTTAAATTCGCTTCCGCTTGGCTAACTAATGTTTGAAGCTGATCTGCAGCTGCTTGGGCTACGGTTGCATCCGCTGTTGCAGCACTTGAGATTGCTGCTGCATTTTTAGCAGTATCTGCTGCTGCTTGGGCAGAAGTTGCGGCTGTTTTTAAGCTTTCTAATGATGTCGCAACGGGTGCTAATGCAGCTTGCACCGCTTTGGCAGAAGTTGCTGATGTTGCTGTGTTTGTCGCAGTGGTAATACCGTTTGAAATGGATGTGGCTTCTGTTAATTGTGCTTCCGCATTTTGACGAGCCACTGCAGCATCGCTATTTGCTTTTGCGATTTTTGCGGCTTCTTCTCGGGCAATCCCCTCTTCTTTTGCTAATAATTCTGATGCAACCGTATTCGCTTGATTTGCTGCGGTTTGTGCGGCAGTTGCAGCTTCTTGTGCCTGTTGAGCCAGTTGTGCAATCGTTGTTGAATTGCTTGCTTCAGTTGCTTTCTTAGCTGCTTCATTTGCTGCAGTAAGTGCGTTATTCGCCGCTTGCTGTGCTTCTGCCGCCGCTTTTAATGCTTCCACTGATGAGGTTGCATTTTGTGCCGCTGCCAATGCTTGTTTTGCCTGTGTTAATTGTGCTTGTGCTGTCGTTAATTGGGCATTTACCGCTGTTTCTACACTTGCGATACGAGCCGCTTCTTCAGCTTCCGCTTTAGCAAGCTTATCTTTCTCTATGGCAACATCAAAAGCGTTGTTTGCTTGAGCTTGGATTTCGGTTATTTCAGTATAAATTGCATCAACTTTTGCTTTCATTTCGGCAATCTGTTGCACATCACTTTCTGCTGTTGAAGAAATTTTAGACGCACTCGAAACATAACTTGGTGTAGAGCTTGCGATATAAGCAATCTCTGCAACCGCTGTTGTAACTGTAGTAAGTGCATCGTTGATTTTTGCACTGATATCAAAGATCTCACCTGCTGAATCAGTCGATAATACTTCGGCTAATGCCGCTTTTGCATCGGCTAATGCTTGCTCTGCTTTATCTAAGTGTTCTTGAGCAGAGGTTTTATTGGTTTCAATCGTGGTTACTGCAATTTTTTGTCTATTTTCTTCAACAGAAATCCCCGGTTGCGCTCCACTACCACCCGATGAGCAAGCCGCTACACCTAATGACATCAATACCGCAACGGCGGTATTCAAAACACGTTTGTTTAAAATTTGTTTGTGCATAAAATTACCTAAGGTTAAAAGTTAAAAGGCTTTCTCAAATAAAAACGTGATACTTTTATCCGAGTAAGAGTGAAGTGTTGAAAAATTACTACGTTGTTTTTTCCAACGATAATGAAGTTTTGGCGTAATGCCGAAAATATGCCAATCTCGTTTCCAAGCGGTCACATTTAGCTGATAAATTTCATCTTCTCGTTTTTTATCAAAATGAAATACCGAGCCGAGTGAAAAATTATCTTTATATTGACGTTTTGATACAGAAAGGCTGATACGAGAAGAAATTCCCCATAACCATTCTTGCCCCCAACCTAAACGCACCGTGGTTAAGTCATAACCATAGCGGCGAATGGCGGTACGCTCTTGGATATAATCTATCCCTGTATAGAAAAAATAGCGTGGTGTTGGTCGCCAAAGTAATGTGCCTGACGCTAATTTACTTGTGCCATTTAGATTCGGATTCTCCGCATAAAAATTGCGACCATATTCCAATGCCGTTGAAATCTGCCAATTTGGATTTAGCCAGCGGTTAAATTCTGCTCGTCCCCCAACGGTTCGTTTATAACGGTGATTGCTATACCATTGCTGTTCATAAAAAGGCAACAACGCTACTCGCTGGCGTTCTGTTTTATAGGTATAACCTAAGTACAAGCGATTAGTGATTTCATCAAAATCGTGATTATCCCAATAGCTTTTCCCATATAGATTATTTTCAATATGAAGATAATGCGAGCCGCTTAAATTAAAGTCTCGAGTGAGATCCAAAGCGTAGTTAACACCATTTGCCTTTTGGGGCAACATTGATGGATTTTTCTTGAAAGGTGTATTTTCAATATAGTGATCGCTTGATGCATTATTTACATTGGTTTCTCGTAAATAACTCGCACTGAAAGAAATCTGCCAACGATTGCGATTTTTTAAAGCCTGTTGGTATTGTTGGATAAGTAAAGCAATATCTTGCGGAAGAGCCTGATCGCTCAATGCCTTTTCAAACTGCTCACGAGCGGCATTGTCTTGCTGAATCGTAAAAAGTGAAATCGCCAGTTGAATTCGCACGGGGGTAAGCTCTGGGCGGATAGCAAGAATGTCTCGATATAAACGAATAGCATCATCATAACGCTGTTGCTTCTTGGCTAATTGTGCTTCGGCAAAAGTCACTAAAATAGTATCGAAATGAGAAAATTGGCGGTAAATTGGTAATAAATACTGAATAAGCGAAATATTTCCCGTTTCAATCGCTTGATTTAAAAGGTATTCTGTTAATGATTTATCTTGCCTTAATTGTTGTTCTGAAACAGTAATTTGCTCAGGGGAAGAGTTATTTGTGTCGGGTAATTCTGGCGTTCTCTCCAACGGTTTGGCAACTTCTACACTCTTTTCTGGGATTACTTGATGATTGGCATAAGCAGGCAATCCAAAGGAACTTAATAAAACAGTATAAGAAAGGATTAATTTTGAGGTACAACGTTTGAATTTACTCATTCCTTGAAAAACACTTATCTTCACACAGAACTTCACGGTAAATTCATCATATCATATTCGCCACAATTATCAATGATAATAATTCTTAACACTATTTGGTATAGACTTCAAAAAAAACACCGCCTCATAAGCGGTGTTTTTTGACTTAAATTTTGCAATTAGCAATCTTGACTGCCATATTGTTCTTGACGAAGAATTGCACGCACGCTTTCATCAAACTGTGCTAAAACTTCTTCTGCATTTTTCGGATCAGTGCCACGCGCATCTAAGTAGAATTTGATTTTCGGTTCTGTACCTGATGGACGAGCGATTAAACGGCTACCGTTTTCAAGCACAAACACTAAAATATCGCTTTGGCGATCTGTTTTCGTATGGTCTAAGAAAGTCGCCACTTTAAAACCACCCACTTCACTTGGTGGGTTATTGCGTAATGCGGTCATTAACTTACCAATCGCAGATAAATCGCTTACACGGATAGAAATTTGACCGCTTACATAAGCACCAAATTCTTTTGTGAAATCATCTGCATAGTCAGCCAACGTTTTACCTTGTTTTTTAAGGTAACGAACTAAGTCTAAGAACATAATTGCCGCAGAAATACCGTCTTTATCACGCACTTTATCCGGATCGACTAAGTAACCTAATGCCTCTTCGAAACCGAATAATAAGCCATCAACTTTACCGATATATTTAAAGCCTGTGAGCGTTTCTTCTGACTCAAAACCATATTTCTTCGCAATTTCTGCTAACGCTGGAGAGGAAACTAATGAGCAAGCTAATACACCTTTTTTACCTTGAGCATGATATTGTTTCGCTAAATACCAACCTAAGAAACAACCAATCACGTTGCCGTGAAGTACTTTCCAATTACCTTGAGCATCAGGCAATGCAACGGCTAGACGGTCTGCATCAGGGTCATTTGCGATAATGAATTCTGCATTTTTCTCTTTAGCTACTTTAATTGCTAAATCTAGCGCCCCTTTCTCTTCCGGGTTCGGGAAGTTTACCGTTGGGAATGTGCCGTCCGGCCATACTTGTTCAGCAACGATAGAGGGTTGCGGTAAACCGGCTTTGGCTAATGTCTTGCTTAATACTTCATAACCTACGCCGTGCATTGCCGTATAAACATAGTTAATATCAACTTGTGGCTCTTTAGCGAGGCTTGCTGTTTTTGCAATATAGGCATCAACAATTTCATCATCTAATACAGTGTAATTTTGACTGCGTGGTAAGTCTTTGATACTGCCTTGAGCGACTTTATCAATGCAAGCCGCAATTTCTTGGTCTGCTGGCGAGACAATTTGACCACCGCCGTTTGCTTTACCTAAATAGACTTTATAGCCGTTATCTTCAGGTGGGTTATGGCTTGCTGTAACCATCACACCTGCGGTAGTGTCAAAGTACTTGATTGCATAGGCAAGCACTGGCGTTGGTAATTTTCTTGGAAGAAGGTAAGTTTTAATGCCTGCTGCTGCCATAATTTCTGCAGTATCACGTGCAAACACATCTGAATTTTTACGTCCATCATAACCTAACACGATAGATGGCTCTTTGTCATAGCTTTTGAGAAATTCTGCTAAACCACCCGCTGCTTGAGCGACAAGCACTCGGTTCATACCCATTGAACCTGCTTGTAAGCGGCCACGTAAGCCTGCCGTACCGAATTGTAAGCGGCCATCAAAACGGCTCGCTAATTCAGCTTGAGCTTTCGCATCATTTGCTTTTGCTTGCGAAATTAATTGCTCTAACTCTGCACGAGTTTCTAAATCAGGATCTTGATTTAACCAATTTTGGGCGACTTGAAAGAGAGTTTCCATAGTGCATATTCCTTTTATGAAAATAAACAATAAACGTTCATAGACTAACGGAAAAGCGGTCAAATTTAAATGATTATTTGCGAAAATTTGGTGGTTATTTGATATGAATAAAAGACAAACGATTGCAATAAAAAAAGAAAAGAAAAAAGCCCGATAACTATCGGGCTTTTATGGAGATTATTCCGCAGCTGCTTCTGCAACTTCTGGGCGATCTACTAACTCAATGTATGCCATTGGAGCATTGTCACCTGCACGGAAACCACATTTTAAGATACGAGTATAACCACCCGCACGTTGTGCAAAACGTGGACCTAATTCATTGAATAATTTAGCAACTGTTTCAACGTTGCGAGTACGAGCAAAAGCTAAGCGACGATTTGCAACGCTGTCTTCTTTTGCTAAAGTAATTAATGGTTCAACTACACGACGTAACTCTTTTGCTTTAGGCAAAGTTGTTTTAATGATTTCATGTTCAACTAAAGAACTTGCCATATTGCGGAACATCGCTTGGCGATGGCTGCTGTTACGGTTTAATTGACGTCCACTCTTACGATGGCGCATAACCTATTCCTTCTTAGAAAATCTAATACCTAAAATTAGTCTTCAGCAATACTTGCTGGAGGCCAATTCTCAAGGCGCATACCCAGTGATAAGCCACGAGAAGCAAGCACGTCTTTAATCTCTGTAAGTGATTTCTTACCAAGATTAGGCGTTTTTAATAACTCAACTTCTGTACGCTGTACTAAATCACCGATATAGTGAATTGTCTCTGCTTTCAAACAGTTAGCAGAACGTACTGTTAATTCTAGGTCATCAACCGGACGAAGTAAAATTGGATCAAACTCTGGTTTTTCTTCTTTCACTTCTGGCTGACGAACATCACGCAAATCAACAAATGCGTCTAACTGTTCAGCTAAAATCGTTGCAGCACGACGGATGGCTTCTTCCGGATCAATCGTTCCGTTTGTTTCCATCTCAATAATGAGTTTGTCTAAGTCTGTACGTTGTTCTACACGCGCTGCTTCAACATTGTAAGCAATACGGTCCACTGGACTAAAACGTGCATCAACAAGTAAACGACCAATAGGACGATCATCATCTTGAGCATGTACACGAGCAGATGCTGGTACATAACCACGACCACGTTGTACACGAATACGCATATTGATAGACGCATTCTTATCTGTCAAATGACAAATCACGTGGTCAGGATTTACAATCTCAACATCACCATCATGTGTAATGTCGCCTGCAGTCACAGGGCCAATTCCAGATTTGTTAAGTGTCAAAACAACATCATCTTTGCTTTGCACTTTTACCGCTAGACCTTTAAGGTTTAACAATACTTCAAGAATATCTTCTTGTACGCCTTCTTTGCTGCTGTATTCATGTAATACACCATCAATTTCAACTTCAGTTACGGCACAACCTGGCATTGACGAAAGTAAAATGCGACGAAGTGCGTTACCTAATGTATGTCCGAAACCACGTTCTAACGGCTCTAGGGTCACTTTTGCGTGAGTTGAACTAATTTGTTCAATATTCACTAAGTGCGGCTTTAAAAATTCTGTCACAGAACCCTGCATTTTATCCTCTCTTTGTTTTTAAGCTTACTAATACTAAATAATATAATGTTAAGAAATTAACTATTATTTAGAGTAAAGCTCAACGATCAGATGTTCATTGATGTCTGCTGATAAGTCAGAGCGTTCAGGAGTACGTTTAAATACACCTTCCATTTTAGTTGCATCAACTTCTAACCAAGTTGGTTTTTCACGTTGAGTAGCTAATTCTAATGATGCTTTAATACGTGCTTGTTTTTTAGATTTTTCACGAACAGCAACTACATCATCAACAGAAACTTGGAATGAAGGAATATTTACTACACGACCATTTACTACGATAGATTTGTGGCTCACAAGCTGACGTGCTTCAGCACGAGTTGCAGCAAAACCCATACGGTAAACTACGTTGTCTAAACGACCTTCTAATAATACTAATAAGTTCTCACCGGTATTACCTTTTAAGCGGTTAGCTTCTTTGTAATAATTACGGAATTGACGCTCTAAGATACCATAGATACGGCGAACTTTTTGTTTTTCACGTAACTGACTACCGTAGTCAGATAAACGTGGCTTACGAGCACCGTGTTGACCTGGTGCTACATCAAGTCTATTTCTACATTTTGATTCAATCGCACGAACGCCTGATTTTAAGAATAAATCAGTACCTTCACGACGGCTTAGCTTGAGTTTAGGACCCAAATATCTTGCCATTTTCTTTCTCCAATTATTCTAACGTCAATTATACGCGACGTTTTTTCGGTGGACGACAACCGTTATGAGGAATCGGAGTCACATCTGTAATGTTCGTGATACGGAAACCTGCTGCATTTAATGCACGGATTGTTGATTCACGACCTGGACCCGGACCTTTAACCATAACTTCCAAATTCTTTAAACCAAACTCTTTAACCATTTCTGCACAACGCTCTGCAGCAACTTGAGCAGCGAATGGAGTTGATTTACGAGAACCACGGAAACCTGAACCACCTGCTGTAGCCCAAGCTAAAGCGTTACCTTGACGGTCAGTGATGGTTACGATTGTGTTATTGAAAGATGCGTGGATATGAGCTACGCCATCTGCAATCTGTTTTTTAACGCGCTTACGTGCGCGAACTGGTGTTTTAGCCATTATTTATCTACTCCGATTATTTTTTGATCGGTTTGCGTGGACCCTTACGAGTACGCGCATTAGTCTTAGTACGTTGACCACGTACTGGTAAACTACGACGATGACGTAAACCACGGTAGCAACCTAGGTCTAAAAGACGTTTGATGCTTAAAGTTACTTCACGACGTAAATCACCTTCGACAGTAAATTTACCAACTTCTTCACGCAGTTTTTCAATCTGCTCTTCAGACAATTCTCTGATCTTTACATCTTCAGCAATACCCGTTGCAGCACAGATTGCTTTAGCACGAGTTTTACCGATACCGTAAATTGCAGTTAATGCGATTACAGTGTGTTTTTGATCAGGAATGTTAATGCCTGCAATACGGGCCACTATGCACTCCTATTTTTAAAGTTTATTGATATGCTGATCTTGAAAAGCCCGTTTCAGGATACTCAAACAGCATATCAGGACGAATGAGCTGAGTAGTATACCTACTCAGCGGGTTCTTTGCAAGAAATATACGATTAACCTTGACGTTGTTTATGTTTAGGGTCGCTACAAATTACGCGAACAACGCCTTCACGTTTAACAACTTTACAGTTACGGCACATTCTTTTAACTGAAGCACGAACTTTCATTGCTTATCCTTTTTCTAAGGGCTTATTGCCCTAAGCCTTTCAAATTGGCTTTCTTCAACACAGAATCATATTGTAATGACATCATATGACTTTGTACCTGTGCGATGAAATCCATAATAACTACCACTACGATCAGTAAAGACGTTCCACCTAATTGGAATGGTACTTTCCATAGTGATGTAATGATATAAGGAACCAAACAAACAAAAGTAATATATAACGCACCGATTAAGGTTAAACGCGTCATTACTTTATCGATATAACGAGATGTTTGTTCGCCTGGTCTATAACCTGGTACAAACGCACCTGATTTCTTTAGATTATCCGCTGTATCTCGTGGATTATACTGCATTCCAGTATAAAAGAAAGCAAAGAAAATCACAGCCATCGTAAATAATACGATATATAAAGGCTGTCCTGGCTGTAGTAACTGAGATAAATCAAATAACCATTCAAATCCTTCGCTACTTTGACCAAACCACTGCGTAATACTTGCAGGGAATAAAATGATACTAGATGCAAAGATTGCAGGAATAACGCCTGCCATATTCACTTTTAATGGTAAATGAGATGTTCTTGCAGGTGCCATCATTCTACCTTGTTGGCGACTTGCATAGTGTACTACAATTCTTCTTTGTCCACGTTCAACAAAGACAACGAAATATGTTACTGCAAAAGCAATGACTGCTATTAATAATAACACAAGGAAAGAAATCTCACCTTGTCTTGCTTCTTCAATCGTTTGTCCAATCGTTGCTGGAAGATCTGCAACAATACCGGCAAAGATAATTAAAGAAATACCGTTACCAATCCCACGCTCAGTAATCTGTTCACCTAACCACATAAGGAACATCGTTCCTGTTACCAAACTAATTACTGCTGTGATATAGAATAGCATATTTGGATTAGGCACTAATCCAGATAGCATATTAGGAAGGGCTACGGAAATACCAATAGATTGAATAAATGCTAGTAACAATGTTGCATAGCGAGTATATTTGCTAATTTTACGACGTCCAGCCTCGCCTTCTTTTTTCAATTCAGCAAGAGGTGGATGAATGGCAGTCAATAATTGAATAATAATTGATGCCGAAATATAAGGCATAATACCTAACGCAAATATAGACGCTCGGCTTAATGCACCACCAGAGAACATGTTAAACATATCAATGATGGTGCCTTGTTGTTGTCGAACTAACTCGGATAAAACAGAAGCATCAATGCCAGGAACAGGTATAAAAGAACCGATTCGGAAAACGATTAACGCACCTAAAACAAACAATAATCTTGATTTAAGCTCGCCAGTTCCTTTTTGTGTACTACCTTGGTACCCTGGTTGCTTTGCCATTTATTATTCCTCGATAGAACCACCAGCAGCTTCGATAGCAGCTTTAGCACCTTTAGTTACACCTAAGCCTTTAACTTTAACCGCTTTTTCAATTTTACCTGCTAAAATTACTTTTGCAGATAAGATATCTTTAGTGATTACGTTAGCTGCTTTTAAAGCTTCTAAAGTTACAACATCGCCATCTACTTTTGCTAAGTCGTTTAAACGAATTTCAGCTACGTGTAATGCTTTAAGAGAAGTAAAACCAAATTTTGGTAAACGACGGTATAAAGGCATTTGACCACCCTCGAAACCACGACGAACACCGCCGCCTGTACGAGATTTTTGACCTTTATGACCACGACCACCAGTTTTACCTAAACCAGAACCAATACCGCGACCTAAACGTTTAGCGCTGTGCTTAGCACCTTCAGCTGGAGAAAGAGTATTTAAACGCATTCTATTACTCCTCCACTTTAACCATATATGACACTTGATTAATCATACCGCGTACTGCTGGAGTATCGATTAATTCAACTGTATGACGAATATGACGAAGACCTAAGCCTTTTAACGTTGCTTTATGTTTCGGTAAACGAGCGATAGAGCTACGAGTTTGAGTTACTTTAATTGTTTTTGCCATATTCAATTACCCCAAAATTTCTTCAACGGTTTTACCACGTTTAGCAGCAACCATTTCAGGTGATTTCATATTTGCAAGTGCATCAATTGTTGCACGAACAACGTTAATTGGGTTGGTTGAACCGTATGCTTTTGAAAGTACGTTGTGAACACCAGCAACTTCTAATACTGCACGCATTGCACCACCTGCGATGATACCTGTACCTTCGCTAGCCGGTTGCATGAATACGCGTGAACCAGTGTGTGAACCTTTAACTGGGTGTTGTAATGTACCTTCATTTAAAGCTACATTGATCATATTGCGACGAGCTTTTTCCATCGCTTTTTGGATCGCTGCCGGAACTTCACGTGCTTTACCGTAACCAAAACCTACACGACCATTACCATCGCCCACTACTGTTAAAGCAGTGAAACTCATGATACGACCACCTTTTACGGTTTTAGACACACGGTTAACCGCGATTAGCTTCTCTTGCAGTTCACCAGCTTGTTTTTCGATGTTTGACATCTCAAATTCCTCTATTAGAACTGTAGACCAGCTTCACGAGCAGCGTCTGCTAATGCTTGCACACGACCGTGGTATTTGAAACCAGAACGATCAAATGCAACCGCTTGAATACCTTTAGCTAAAGCACGTTCTGCAACTAATTTACCAACTACTGCAGCTGCGTCTTTATTACCAGTGTATTTAACTTGCTCTTTAATTACTTTTTCAACAGTTGAAGCTGCTGCTAGTACTTCTGAGCCATTAGGTGCAATTACCTGCGCATAAATATGGCGAGGTGTGCGATGCACAACTAAACGTGTTGCACCTTGCTCTCTCATTAAATGACGTGCACGGGTTGCACGACGGATACGAGCTACTTTCTTATCCATAGTGTTACCTTACTTTACTTTTTCTTCGCTTCTTTAGTACGTACAACTTCATCAGCGTAACGTACACCTTTGCCTTTATAAGGCTCTGGACGGCGATATGCACGAATATCTGCTGCTACTTGGCCAATTAACTGTTTGTCCGCAGACTTAAGAATAATCTCAGTTTGTGATGGACATTCACCAGTTACGCCAGCTGGCAACGTATGTTCAACCGGGTGTGAGAAACCTAAACTTAAAGCAACTACGTTACCTTTCATTTGTGCTCTGTAACCAACACCGACTAATTGCAATTTCTTCGTAAAGCCTTCAGTAACACCGATAACCATAGCATTAACTAATGCACGTGCTGTACCAGCTTGTGCATCTGCATTCGTGATACCTTCACGAGGTGCAAACGTTAATGTATCAGCTTCGTATTTTACTTCAACTGCATTATGAATTTCGCGAGATAACTCGCCGTTTTTACCTTTTACTGTTAATAGCTGACCGTTCAAAGTTACTTGAACACCGGCAGGAACATTAACAGGTGCCTTTGCAACACGAGACATTTTTCCTACCTCTCTATTATGCTACGTAACAGATGATTTCACCGCCGAGGCCTGCTTGACGTGCAGCACGGTCGGTCATAACACCTTTTGATGTAGAAACAACAGCGATACCTAAACCACCCATTACTTTTGGTAACTCGTCTTTACCTTTGTAAATACGAAGACCAGGACGGCTTACGCGTTGGATACTTTCTACTACTGGTTTATTTTGGAAATATTTTAAAGTGATTTCCAACTCAGGTTTTGAACCTTCAACAACTTTGAAGCTCTCAACATAACCTTCTTCAGCTAAAACGCTTGCAATAGCAACTTTTAACTTAGATGAAGGCATACTGATTGCAACTTTATTCGCAGCTTGACCGTTACGAATACGGGTCAGCATATCTGCGATTGGATCTTGCATGCTCATGTATTTACTCCCATGATTCCAAATTAAAAGAGGTTATTACCAGCTTGCTTTCTTAAGGCCTGGAATTTCACCGCGCATTGCAGCTTCACGCACCTTAATACGGCTTAAACCAAACTTACGAAGTACACCGTGTGGACGACCAGTTTGGCGGCAACGGTTACGCTGACGAATTGGACTTGAATCGCGTGGAAGTGTTTGTAATTTTAACACTGCCGCCCAACGATCTTCGTCTGAAGAATTTACATCAGAAATAATTTTCTTTAATTCTTCACGTTTAGCGTAGAATTTATCAGCTAATTTCGCACGTTTTACATCACGTGCAATCATTGATTGTTTTGCCACGATAACCTACCTTATTTACGGAATGGGAAATTGAAAGCCGCTAATAAAGCTTGACCTTCTTCATCACTTTTCGCAGTTGTGGTAATAGTAATATCTAAACCACGTACACGATCTACTTTATCGTAGTCGATTTCTGGGAAAATGATTTGTTCACGAACACCCATACTGTAATTACCACGACCGTCGAAAGACTTCGCACTTAAACCGCGGAAGTCACGGATACGTGGAACAGCGATAGTAATCAATCTTTCAAAGAACTCCCACATGCGTTCGCCACGTAGAGTTACTTTACATCCGATTGGATATCCCTGACGGATTTTAAAGCCAGCAACTGATTTACGAGCTTTAGTAATTAAAGGTTTTTGACCGCTGATTGCTGTTAAATCTGCTACTGCGTTGTCTAACAGTTTTTTGTCGGTCAATGCTTCACCCACACCCATATTCAGGGTAATCTTTTCGATTCGTGGGACTTGCATGACAGATGAGTAGTTGAATTTTGCTTTTAATTCATTAACTACTGTATCTCTGTAGTAATCATGCAGTTTCGCCATCGCATTACTCCAGTTTTAATTAAATAATTTCATTATTAGATTTGAAGAAACGTACTTTTTTACCATCTTCGAATCTAAAACCTACACGGTCAGCTTTGTTTGTTTTCGGGTTGAAAATTGCAACGTTTGAACCATCGATTGCAGCTTCTTTTTTCACTAAGCCACCAGCTTTACCTAAAGCAGGAACTGGTTTTTCGTGTTTAGTGATGATGTTGATACCCTCAACAACTACTTTACCGTTTGGTAACACTTGAGTTACCTTACCACGCTTACCTTTATCTTTACCGGTAAGAACAATTACTTCATCATTTTGACGGATTTTAGCAGCCATTACATTCCCCTTACAGTACTTCTGGAGCTAAAGAGATGATCTTCATGAATTTCTCAGAACGAAGTTCACGAGTCACCGGTCCAAAAATACGAGTACCGATTGGTTGCTCAGTGTTATTGTTTAAAATTACACAAGCATTGCCATCGAAACGAATAACTGAGCCATCTGGGCGACGAACACCCTTCTTGGTGCGCACAACAACTGCTTTTAACACATCACCTTTTTTAACTTTACCGCGTGGAATTGCTTCTTTTACAGTAACTTTGATGATATCGCCAATAGCAGCGTAACGACGGTGCGATCCACCTAGAACCTTGATACACATTACGCTACGAGCCCCTGAGTTATCAGCAACATCCAGCATAGTCTGTTCTTGGATCATATTAGTGCTCCGTTAAATAAAAAAACACCCTTTCGGGACGAACCTGCTTGCCCTATGCAAACAGTCTGCAAAATATATCAAATTCAGGATAAGAAATCAACCTGATTTTTTCATTTCCTGCTCACTTTGCAAAAGCAAAAAAAGAGATGAAAAAAACCGACCAAGCGGTCGGTTTTCTTAAACATTTGCAAAATTCAATTATGCTAACGCTTTGATTTGTGCTGCTAATTTAGATTTGTGGTTAGCTGCTTTGTTAGCGTGAATTAAGCCTTTAGATGCCATACGGTCTACTACTTTTTGCATTTCAACGAAAGCTGCTTGTGAAGCTGCTTTATCGCCAGTTGCTACTGCTGCATATACTTTTTTGATGAAAGTACGCATCATTGAGCGTTGGCTTGCGTTATGTTGGCGGCGTTTTTCAGATTGAACCGCACGTTTTTTTGCTGACTTGATATTAGCCAAGGTCAAACTCCTAAGATATCTAGTGTTAAAAAATTAAAACATAAACTAATGTTTATGTTGCTATCGATAGTTTTTAATTCATTTTCAACGAGACACGTGCTTGAAAATAACACCGTTTTTCTACTAAAGAAAACGATAGGGCGAGATTTTAACAGTTTTTTTCTCATTTTCCTATAAAAAAACTGCTAAAATCTCGATCAATTTTTATGATCGTATGGCAAGCGGTCGATTTTCACTACTTTTTTGTAAATCTTATGAGTAAAAAACTTCTTAAATCCGGCATTTTAGTCAGCGGACTTACCCTTGTTTCCCGTATTTTAGGGTTAATTCGAGATATGATTGTGGCAAGTGTATTAGGCGCGGGGGCAATGTCCGATGTTTTCTTATTTGCAAACCGTATCCCTAATTTCTTACGGCGCCTTTTTGCCGAAGGCGCATTTTCTAAAGCCTTTGTACCCGTTTTAGCTGAATATAATGCAGACAACGATCTGAATAAAACACGTGAATTTGTTGCCAAAGTATCCGGTTCTTTGGGTGTTATTGTTTCTATTGTAACATTAGTTGCAATGGTCGGCTCTCCGGTTATTGCAGCTCTATTTGGTACAGGTTGGTTTGTCGATTGGCTCAATAACGGAGCAGAAGCCGAGAAATTTACCCAAGCCTCTTTTTTATTGAAAATTACCTTCCCCTACCTTTGGTTTATTACTTTTGTTGCCTTATCTGGCGCTGTACTAAATACATTAGGTAAATTCGGGGTAATGGCATTCTCGCCCGTACTACTCAACGTTGCCATTATTGCTATGGCACTTTTTGGTAGCGATTATTTCAGCAGTCCGGATATTGCCCTTGCGTGGGGGATTTTTTTAGGGGGCTTACTCCAATTTTTATTCCAAATCCCTTTTATGAAAAAAGCCGGCTTACTCGTTAAACCACGATGGGCGTGGAATGATGAAGGGGTTAAGAAAGTCAGAACATTGATGCTACCGGCATTATTTGGTGTTTCTGTTACCCAAATCAACTTACTGCTTAACCAGATTATCGCCAGTTTTTTAGTAACAGGCTCAATCACTTGGCTTTACTATTCCGACCGCCTCATTGAATTTCCATTAGGCATTTTTGGCATTGCTATTTCTACCGTGGTATTACCAACCCTTTCTCGTATTGCGAAGAAAAAAGACATTGATGAAAACCAGCGTAAAGTTGAATTCCAATCAACGATGGATTGGGGGGTCAGAATGGTACTCTTGCTGGGAATTCCAGCTATGATTGGGATTGCCATGCTTGCCCAGCCGATGATTATGACCATTTTTATGCGAGGTAAATTCGGGCTTTCTGATGTCATTGCTTCCAGTCATGCCTTGTGGATTATGTGCTTTGGTTTAAACAGCTATATGCTCATTAGTATTTTAGCCAACGGTTTTTATGCCAATCAAAATACCAAAACGCCGGTTAAAATCGGTTTAATTGCAACAGTAAGCAATATGTGCTTCGGTGTATTAGCTATTCCTTTCGGTTATTTAGGACTTGCAATGGCATCAGCACTTTCTGCCGCAGTGAATGCCGGCTTGCTTTACCGCCAGCTATCCAAACAAGCGATTTACCATATTTCACGCAAAACCGTCATTTTTGTGCTAAAACTATTAATTGCCGGACTAATAATGGGCGGGGTTGTTCATTACTTCTGCCCAGATTTACAAAGCTGGTATGCAATGAGTACACTATTAAAAGTGTATTGGTTGCTATGGTTAATTGTGCTTGCAGCAATCTGCTACTTTGCGATGCTGTTGATTTTAGGTGTCCGTAAACAAGATTTAAGAGGTTAATGCCTCCTATCTATAGGGGCTAATTACATTAGCCCCATTTCCTCAATAGTTGTTTTGGGGCAAATGTAATTTACCCATACAATATATCGCTATTCTTACAAACTCTGATACAACTTAAACGCTTGTCCGTCCGACATACTTGCTAAATAATCACAAATCACTCTCGGCTGATATTGCACCTCGGTTTGTATCCACCATTCTGCAACCGATTTAGGCAATAAGCGAGTAGGGTCGCAACTTAACATATCAAATAAATCCATTAAAATGCGTTGCCCTTTATATTCCACTCGCTGTGTTTTAACATCACAAATCACGTATTGATACACAAAGGTTTTCAGCACTTCCAATACCGCTTGCACCTCATCGGGTAAAATTGCATTAAAACGTAATAATGGCTCTTCAAAATTGGCGGTTTCTGCCCATTGTACATTCGTAACAAAATAATTAACCAGTGCACCAATCACATCTTTACGTTCATAACGGTGGCTAGAAAAGAGCTTTTGGCTTATCGTAGGTAACATTTTCTGCAACCAGACCGATTGGCATTGAGCCAGTGCTTGTTCTGCATTTTGCCAAGATTGCGGCGTAACCATTCCGCCTACAATCGCATCTTCTAAATCGTGTACGCCATAAGCAATATCATCGGCTAGTTCCATAATGCTGCAATCTAACGATTTATAACGTGTTTTATGTGGCTGTTGCGGATCTGAACTGACCTCAATTTGCTGAAATAATGCTTTATCTTCCGCTGAAAGCGGCTCCATTACCCACTCAAAAAAACGAGCGTCTTCCCGAAAAATCCCTTTACTTGTCTTTAGATCGTGCAAATTGATATAACGGCTATCGGGAATGTTTTTCGGATTTTGCGGCTTCGTGAGATCAATAAAAGTCGGGTATTTAATAATCCCCAGCAAAGTACGGCGTGTCAAATTCATTCCTGCATTCTGCGTATAAGGCTCTAATTGCGTTACAATCCGAAAAGATTGTGCATTCCCTTCAAAGCCCCCAAATGCTTGCATTTTATAATTCAACGCCATTTCGCCACCGTGTCCGAAAGGTGGATGACCAATATCGTGAGCGAAGCAGAGCGACTCCGTCAAACTACGAGAAGGCAATAAAGCGGTCAAATTTTCCTGAAATTTTGCAAATTGTGGTGCAGAACAGACCGCTTGAAAACCTATTTTATCTTCTGCTAATTTGGCTCGTAAACTGCTCCCAATTTGGGCAACTTCAAGAGAATGAGTTAAACGTGTTCGATAAAAATCGTCTTCGCCGACAGCGTGAATTTGCGTTTTTGCCTGCAAACAGCGAAACGCCTCTGAATGTAATATCCGCCCCCGATCTCGTTGAAACGGCGAACGGTGATCTTGTTCCCGAGGTGTATCCGCTAAAAAACGTGCTTGCCAAACCGATTTCATTTTGTCCTCCTCGCTATAATTTAGGCTATAGCTATAATTTAGGCTATAGCTATAATTTAGGCTATAATAACTGATAATTTTTACAAGCGGTTATTTTTCAGAAAAACTTTACCTTATGAGCAATCAACTTTTAGACGGTGTGCCTCTAACTGCCCTCTCGGGGGTCGGTGCCGCCATTGCGGAAAAATTAGGAAGAATTGGCATTCACAATGTACAAGATTTGCTTTTTCATCTGCCAATGCGATATGAAGATCGGACACGTATTACGCCGATAGCCGACATTCGCCCGGAAAGTTTTGCCACCATTGAAGGTTATGTCCAACTCGCTGAAGTGCAATTTGGACGCCGCCCGATTTTATCGGTCACGCTATCCGATGGCACAAGCAAAATTATGCTCAAGTTTTTCAATTTCAATGCCGGTATGAAAAATAGCTTTGCTACGGGTGTTCGTGTGAAAGCCTTTGGGGAGATCAAACGTGGACGCTTTATGGCAGAAATCCACCACCCCGAATATCAAATTATTCGCAATAATCAACCGCTTGAACTCGCTGAAACCTTAACACCGATTTATTCTACGACTGAAGGCTTAAAGCAAGCCTCGTTACGTAAACTTACCGAACAAGCCTTGGCGGTGCTGAATAATGTACAAGTGGCAGAGTTGTTACCCAATGAATACAACCCTCATCAATATAGTTTGAAAGAGGCGCTTCAACTTTTGCACCGTCCACCACCATCTATTACGCCCGAAATGCTCGAAAAAGGCGAACATCCGGCACAAAAGCGGTTGATTTTTGAAGAGTTGCTAGCACACAACCTTGCAATGCAACAACTTCGCTTAGGCGTAAAACAGCAATTTGCCGAGCCACTTCACTATCAAACAGATTTAAAAAGCCGTTTTTTAGCCGCTTTACCGTTTCAACCGACCCAAGCACAAAGCCGAGTCACGGCGGATATTGAACGTGATCTTGCTCAACATTCTCCAATGATGCGTTTGGTTCAGGGCGATGTAGGTTCGGGCAAAACATTAGTTGCGGCTCTTGCGGCACTGTTAGCCATTGATAATGGTAAACAGGTGGCGTTAATGGCACCGACTGAAATTTTAGCGGAACAGCACGCCAATAACTTTGCCAACTGGCTACGTCCTTTTGGTATTGAAGTAGGCTGGTTAGCTGGAAAAGTGAAAGGAAAAGCCCGTAATGCCCAATTAGAAGCCATTAAAAACGGCGATGTTCAAATGATTATCGGCACCCACGCTCTCTTTCAGGAAAATGTTGAATTTCACGATCTTGCTCTTGTGATTATTGATGAGCAACACCGTTTTGGGGTACATCAACGTTTAACGCTCCGTGAAAAAGGGGCGAAAGGTGATGTTTATCCGCACCAATTGATTATGACCGCAACGCCAATTCCTCGAACCTTGGCGATGACGGTTTATGCGGATTTAGATACCTCGATTATTGATGAACTACCACCGGGACGTACGCCGATTACCACCGTTGTTATCTCAGAGGAGAGACGGGCAGAGATTGTCCAACGGGTTTATCAGGCGTGTAAAAACGAAAAACGACAAGCCTACTGGGTGTGTACTTTAATTGATGAGTCCGAAGTTCTGGAGGCACAAGCCGCTGCTGCAATTGCCGAAGATCTACAACGAGCCCTACCGGATTTACGGATTGGATTAGTCCACGGACGAATGAAACCACAAGAAAAGCAAGCCATTATGGCTGAATTTAAAGCGGCAAATTTAGATTTATTGGTCGCAACAACCGTGATCGAGGTCGGGGTCGATGTGCCTAACGCAAGTTTGATGATTATTGAAAACTCCGAACGCTTAGGCTTAGCACAACTTCATCAGTTACGTGGACGTGTCGGGCGAGGTTCGACTGCCTCACATTGCGTACTAATGTATAAACCACCGCTCGGCAAAATTTCCAGCAAACGCTTACAAGTGATGCGTGATAGTCAAGACGGTTTCTACATTGCTGAAAAAGATTTAGAAATTCGAGGCACCGGCGAAATTCTAGGCACAAAACAAACGGGAATGGCGGAATTTAAAGTCGCGGACTTAATGCGAGATCGCAAAATGATCCCATTAGTGCAACGTTACGCCAAGCAAATTATTGTAGAAAATCCACCGCTTGCAGAAGCACTTATTAAACGCTGGTTAAATGATAAGACGGAATATACGAACGCTTAAAAAGAAAAGTCGGGAAATCCCGACTTTGTCCTTTAATTTAGCTTGAGAATTCAATCAATCCGCTGACTTTACCATGATCGTCTAATGCAATCAGAGAGTGAATATGCAATGCTTTCATCTGCTCTTCGGCCTTCGCTAAGAAGGTGGAATCCTTAATGGTTTTTGGATTGCGTGTCATAATTTGCTCTGCCGTTTTATTCAAACTTTCCGCCCCAAATTTTGCCAATGCTCGGCGAATATCGCCATCGGTAATAATGCCTTCAAGTTGATCGCCTTGCATAATGACCGCAACGCCCATTCTACCCTCATTCATCACAGATAAACATTCACTAAAACTGGTTGATGGAGACGTAATAGGTACTTTTGGATTCATCACATCACGTACACGGCAAAGCAATTTACGTCCTAAACTGCCGCCCGGATGGAATCGTGCAAAATCCTCTGCTCGGAAGTTGCGAGCATTAATTAACGCAATCGCTAAAGCATCCCCTAACGCCATTGTGACTAAGGTTGAAGTAGTCGGGGCAAGATTATTTGGGCAAGCTTCACGTTCTACATTGATATTCAACACAATATCAGCGTGCTTCCCTAACGTAGAATGAGGATTACCGGTCATCGCAATAATTTTATTGCCGAACCCTTTTAAACTCGGGATAAGTTTATTGACATCATCCGTTTCTCCGCTATTTGAGATTAAAATCACGATATCAATAGCTTTCAACATCCCCAAATCGCCGTGGAAAGCTTCTGTCGGGTGTAAGAAAAAACTTGGCGTGCCTGTTGAGGCCAACGTTGCCACCATTTTTTTACCCACTAAACCAGACTTACCAATCCCAGCAACGACAACCCGTCCTTCACAGTTTAAAATCATTTCGACCGCCTGATTGAATTCTTCATCAAGACGTTGATTTAAACGCTCTATTTCATAAGCGTAGCGAGTAAGCGTTTCTTTTGCACTGGTTAAATAATTCATTTGTCTTCTCCAGAGAGAAATTTTGCGGGCATTATATCCTATTTTTAAGGAAATCATATCAATAACAAGCGGTTGAATTTATTAAATCTTTTACATATAAAAAATCCCAAACGCTTCCGTTTGGGATTAAAAGCAAAGAAACTAAAGCTTTAACGATAACTTCAGTAAACGAGCCACGTTTTCTGCACTTGAAGTCAAATTCTCTTGACCTTTTGCTAAGGTTTCCGAAAGTGGGCCTAAGTTACGAATAATAGGGAATACCGCATCAATACCATGCTGATACACAACTTGGTAATCTTCTCTCAAGCAACCTACGATAGCAATAACCGGTTTTGCAAATTGTTTTGCGGTTCTTGCTACGCCTACGGGCGTTTTACCCGCAATACTTTGAGCATCCATTCGCCCCTCTCCTGTAATAACTAAATCCGCATCTTTTACATGTTCAGCTAATTTGGTTGCCTCAATAATAATCTGTACACCCGCTTTAAGTTGCGCATTTGGGAGTAATAATAAACCGCCCCCCATTCCACCTGCAGCTCCAGCGCCCGCTTTATCTAAAATACGAATTCCTAGTAGCTCTTCAACCTTACGAGCAAAATGCGCTAATCCATTATCTAACTCAACCACCATAGAAGGTGTAGCTCCTTTTTGTGGACCAAATACCGCAGAAGCCCCGATAGAACCACACAGTGGATTATTAACATCACATGCCACTTCAAGCACTATTTGTGATAAACGCGGATCTATTTTATCTGTTGCAATTGTTTCAATTTGAGCTAAAGCGCCACCACCCCATTGAATTTCTTGACCTTGAGAATCCAAAAAAGACATTCCTAGAGCTTGTAGCATACCAACGCCCCCATCATTGGTTGCACTACCACCAATACCAAGCAAGATTTTTTTTACGCCTAAATCAAGGGCTTTCTTAATCAATTCTCCCGTACCATAACTGGTCGTTTTAAGCGGATTACGTGCTTCCGGTGGTACTAAGTGTAGCCCTGAGGCAGCAGCCATCTCAATAAAAGCTGTTTGTTTATCACCGGAAATGCCTAAAAATCCCATAACTTGATTGCCTAAAGGAGCCGTCACATTTACTTCAATGAGTTCACCATGAGTCGCATCGACAAGAGACTGAACTGAACCTTCTCCACCATCTGCCATCGGTACTTTGACATATTCCGCATTCGGATAAATTTGTTTAAACCCTACTTCAATTGCATTCGCAACTTCTAGTGCAGTAAGACTTTCTTTAAAAGAATCTGGGGCAATAACAATCTTCATTTTTTACTCCTAAAATAAACCAAACACACCAAAAATTAAGGTAGAAATTACTGTCATGATGAAACCAATTGCAGTTTCATATGGAATAAGTTTTAAACGCTCACGAATATCCATATTTACGCTTCCGCCTGTTGCATGGAAGAAAGAGCCGTGAGGCATATGATCAAATACAGTTGCCCCTGCATGAATCATTGCGGCTCCTGCTAATGCGGAAACACCCAACTCTAATAGTGTTGCACTAAATACATTAGAAGCTACAACTGTACCTGCCGTTGTAGAAGCTGTTGCAAGCGACATTAATGACCCTGAAATAGGTGCTAATAAATAAGATGGTAAGCCTGAAGCTGTAAGCGCTTCAATCAAGACGTCTTTTAAACCAGAATTAGCAATAATACCTGCCAACGCTCCCGTGCCTAATAACATAATGGCAACTGGAGACATCTTAAGCAAACCTGATGTTGCAAATTGATTTATTTGCTTAATTTTACCCATTACTATTGCGCCAACTAAACCACCTAGAGGCAATGCAATTAACGGATCGACTTTAATATCTGCAATAGGACGGAGTGCTAATAAGATAATGGCACATAACGGCGCAGAAACAGCAGGCAAGAAAGCGGGTAAATTTTCGCTACGATTTACAGAAATTTCTGCATCAACCACTTTTGAACCTTTATTGATCAGTTTTTTTGCTAAAAAATAAGTTAAAACTAAGCCAAACAATGCTGGAATAATTCCTGCAGCCATTACTGAAGTTAAAGGAAGATGAAATGCGTCTGATGCTGCAATCGCATTTGGATTTGGAGACATAATATTTCCAGCCTTACCTCCTCCAATCATTGCTAATAAAATAGCGGGTTTAGAGAGATCTCCTCGTTTTGCTAAAGCAAGAGCAATTGGTGATACTGTAATAACTGCTACATCAACAAACACGCCAACTGTCGTCAAAATCATGGTAGAAATAACGAGAGCCAATAAAGCTCGTGTCTCACCTAACCGTTTTACGATGGTTTCAGCTATCGTATTCGCTGCGCCAGATTCAATTAACACACCAGCTAAAACGCCTGCTGCTAAAATTCTCATAACTGCCGTAGTAATATTTTGAGCACCTCCAATCATCAAACTAACGGTTTCAGATACATTGGCACCACCAACCAACCCACCTATCAATGCGCCAATCAACATCCCGTAAGCAGGTGGTACTTTTTTCAGAATCAAAATAATGGCAACAGAGAGAGCAGTAATTGCCCCTAAAGCTGTAATCGTAACCATAACAAGCTCCTTAATAATTAAATTAGATGAAACGTATTATGATCATTTCTTTTTAAAACGCTTTAGATAAAAAGACAAAAAAGTGATGAAAAACCATCACTTTTTTGTCTTATAATACAATTTACCTGATAAGCAACGTAGCAAGATACAAAATACTCTTATCCTCTATCTTATTGAAAGATAAAGAGGTTATCTGAGTAATTCGCTCTAACCGATAACGTAAAGTATTTGGGTGAATAAATAATTTTTTTGCTGCGTGATCAAGATCACAATTTGAGAAAAAATATTGTTGCAAACTTTTCATTAACACCCATTTCTTATCTTGCTCTATGAGTTGATAAATAGGTTTAAATAGAATTTTTGCTTGCCAACTTTGTGCAAAATCAGCCAATAAAGCTGGCATCCGATATTCTTCGAAAAAGAGTAATTGCTTTCTCAAATGCATTTTTTCTGCATATAACAATGTTTGCCAAGCATTCTGATAAGAATACTGCATGTCTATTAACGAGCTGACTTCATTACCTACGATGATCTGACAACTTTCCTCTGCAAATTCTGGTGGTAAATAACTTTTCCAAAACTTTGTTTTTTTGAGTATCTCATGTTGATCTAGCGGTTGAAAAATAACAATTTTCTGCAAATCAACTATCGCCGTAGCCACTTTAGGATGATAATGAGAAAGATAGGTCAATAATAATTGGAGTTTTTCCGCTGTGGATTCTGCAAGTTTGATCAATACAGCTATATAAGGAACATCATATCGTAAACCGAAAAATGTAGATTGTTGCGCTATTTGCTCTGCAGTGAGAGTCGCCTTAGCAACCCCTAACACAAACTCCTCTTTATAACGGCTTTGCCAACGCTCCTTTTCAAGCTGTGCAGCTTGTTCTACAATGAGTTCAGCCGCCATCTTAACTAGCTTGGCATATTCTCTGACAAGCTCTGGCTTTCCTGAAATACCAATTACGCCAATATTATTATTTAAATAAGTGATAGGGACATTAATGCCTTGTTTAACCTCAAAATGCCACTGTTTTTCTAGTTGTTCATCAATTTCAATTATTTGATTTTTTCTCAGTACCTGAACTGCGCCAAGATGCCGTTGCCCTAATCGACAAATATCGCCAGAAGCAATAATTACACCATTTTCATCCATCACATTAACGGAATAAGGAATAATTTGCATCGCTCGCTTTACAATACTTTGTGCTAAAATATTATCTAACTTCACAATAGCCTTTCACAAAAGAGTTTTTTCATATTTTAGCATCTACCAATCTCTTTATAGAAACTTCTTTTTCCCCTTTCACTTTTGCATTACAATCTCCTTATCTTTTTTTCAAAGGACATCATATGAAAAATTTAAAAAAATGCGTATTGCTTGCAACATTAGCTACTTTTCTTACCGCTTGTGGTGTGAAAGGTCCGCTTTATTTCCCTGAAAAAGCACCGGCTGAACAAAAACAAGCGAACTAATTTACTCTTTATTCTTATAAAAATAATGACATTTCAACAGGACAGCGAATGAACCATTTTGAATATAAAAACCAACAACTTTTTGCAGAAGACATTGCCGTTTCAGACATCGTGAAAGAATACGGCACGCCTGCATATATCTATTCTCGTGCCACACTAGAGCGTCATTGGCATGCTTTTGATAACGCTTTTGGCGATCATCCTCATCTAATCTGTTTTGCCGTTAAATCTAACTCTAATATTGCGTTACTCAATATCATGGCACGTTTAGGCTCTGGTTTTGATATCGTTTCTCAAGGTGAACTTGAGCGTGTTTTAGCCGCAGGTGGCGATCCGAGTAAAGTGGTGTTTTCCGGTGTGGCTAAATCACATACTGAAATCGCACGTGCACTTGAGGTGGGGATTCGTTGCTTTAACGTTGAATCCATTTCTGAACTCCATCGTATCAATGAAGTTGCAGGACAGCTTGGCAAGATTGCACCAATCTCATTACGTGTGAACCCGGATGTCGATGCCCATACCCACCCTTATATTTCAACCGGTTTAAAAGAAAATAAATTTGGTGTAAGCGTACAGCAAGCCCGAGAAGTTTATCGTTTAGCGAGCCGTTTACCCAATGTAAAAATTACGGGAATGGATTGCCATATCGGCTCTCAATTAACCGAGTTACAACCATTCTTAAATGCCACAGATCGCTTAATTATTTTAATGGAGCAATTAAAAGAAGACGGCATTCTTTTACATCATTTAGATTTAGGCGGTGGCTTAGGTGTGCCTTATCACGGCGAAGAACCACCTCATCCAACCGAATATGCCAAAGCATTGTTGGAGAAACTCAAAGACTATCAAGATCTTGAGATTATTCTTGAACCAGGTCGTGCCATCACGGCTAATGCAGGTATTTTAGTCACGAAAGTCGAATACCTAAAAACAAATGAAGATCGCCGTTTTGCGATTGTGGACACCGGCATGAATGATATGATCCGCCCTGCATTATACGAAGCCTATATGGAACTAACCGAAGTGGATCGCTCACTCCCTCGTGAAAAAGCCGTTTATGATGTGGTGGGTCCTATTTGCGAAACGTCTGATTTCTTAGGGAAGGAACGTGAATTGGCTATTGCTGAAGGCGATTTAGTGGCAATGCGTTCCGCCGGTGCTTATGGCGCAACAATGTCATCAACGTATAACTCTCGTCCACAAGCGGTCGAAATTATGGTAGATGGTGCAAATTGCTATTTAATTAAAGTGCGTGCTTCATTCGAAGATTTATGGCGTTTAGAAAAATGTTTACCTTAAAAATGGGGGTACTTCGGTACCCCTTTTTCTTTGTCATTTTGTGATCTATATCATAAAAACGAAAGAAATTGATAGCTCATAAAAAAGCAAAAGTTTACTATATCAATATACCTATAAATTGTTAGGTCCTTTTATTTTATAACATCAAATGGAGTATTTTATGGAATTCCGTATCGAAAAAGATACTATGGGCGAAGTGCAAGTACCGGCAGACAAATATTGGGCAGCACAAACTGAGCGTTCACGCAATAACTTCAAAATTGGACCAGAAGCATCAATGCCAAAAGAAATCATTGAAGCATTCGGTTATTTGAAAAAAGCTGCCGCTTATGCAAACCACGATTTAGGCGTACTTTCTGCTGAAAAACGTGATTTAATCGCTCAAGCCTGCGATGAAATCCTAGCAAATCAATTAGATGATCAATTCCCACTCGTCATCTGGCAAACAGGTTCAGGTACACAATCTAATATGAACGTGAATGAAGTGGTTTCAAACCGTGCACACGTTTTAAATGGCGGTAAACTTGGCGAAAAATCGATTATTCACCCAAATGATGATGTGAACAAATCACAATCTTCAAACGATACTTATCCAACAGCAATGCACATTGCGGCATACAAAAAAGTGGTTGAACATACCCTTCCTTGTGTAAAACGCTTACAAAAAACTTTAGCGGACAAAGCAGCGGCATTCCAAGATGTGGTTAAAATTGGTCGTACTCACTTAATGGACGCAACGCCATTAACATTAGGTCAAGAGTTCTCTGCTTATGCTGCACAATTAGCTTTCGGTATCAAAGCATTAGAAAACACGTTACCGCACTTAGCAGAATTAGCGTTAGGCGGTACAGCGGTAGGTACAGGTTTAAATACGCCAAAAGGCTACGATGTGAAAGTCGCAGATTACATTGCAAAATTCACCGGTTTACCGTTCGTAACCGCACAAAACAAATTTGAAGCACTCGCAACACACGATGCCATCGTTGAAACTCACGGTGCATTAAAACAATTAGCGGTTTCACTTTACAAAATCGCTAACGACGTGCGTTTATTGGCTTCTGGCCCACGTTCAGGTATCGGCGAAATCTTAATCCCTGAAAATGAACCAGGCTCATCAATTATGCCGGGTAAAGTAAACCCAACCCAATGTGAAGCAATGACAATGGTTTGCGCGCAAGTGTTAGGTAACGATGTGACAATTTCATTTGCTGGTACACAAGGTCACTTCCAATTAAACGTGTATAAACCAGTAATGGCGTACAACTTCTTACAATCTGCACAATTATTAGGTGATGCATGCGTATCATTCGATGAACACTGTGCAATCGGTATTGAACCGAACTATCCACGCATTAAACAGCAATTAGATCAATCTCTCATGCTTGTAACTGCATTAAATACCCATATCGGTTATGAAAACGCAGCGAAAATTGCGAAAACTGCACACAAAAATGGTACAACACTCAAAGAAGAAGCGATCAACTTAGGTTTAGTGACCGCTGAACAATTTGATGAGTGGGTACGCCCTGAAGATATGGTGGGAAGTTTGAAAAAGTAAATTTAATTTTTTAATTAATCAACTTTCAGGATGAACTCTAAAAATCGCCTGATTCAGGATTAGATTTAAGATTAAATATTTTTATTTAAAGAGAAAGGCTGAAGTTAATATAAACTTCAGCCTTTTATTTTAGTTAAGAAACTATTCTTAATAATTTGGCTTACAGAATTTAGAAATTAATTCTAATACCCGCAGTAACTACATTATTATGCCCTTTATTTTTAGACAATTTTAAATCGTAGTTAGTATATAAGGCTATATTTTTATTTACTTGTGTAAGTACTCCTACCCCTGCCCAAGTTTTATTCCTAGCCAATGAAATACCCTTCACATCAAATTTAGCCTCAGATAAACCAGTATAGCTTGCTCTAAAACTCAGGTCTTGTTCTTTAAACGCTCTATGATGGTTTACGTAACCTTGGATTGTCGTTTTCATTCCTTTCCAATCAATATCAAATGCTGTACGTAGACCGACTAAACCGCTTGTTTGTTCATAAGTGGTTTTATCTGCTGTAAGACCAAATTGACTATTTTGTTCACTAAATGCTCCGCGTTTAACAACATCGTGTGTTAAACCCACGAATGGTGTTAATAACAAGTCATTCATTCTAAAGTCATACCCAGATTCAATATATGCAGAGAAGACCTTATCTTTATGATTAATTTTTGCAGTACTGAACTTATTATCAGACAAGATAATACTACGCTCAACATCTGAATTAACATGTCCAAATCCTAAGCGACCTTGTAGATACCAAGGTGTCTGATGTTTATTGCCTAAACGAGCATATAAAGAAGCACCTATTCCATCAGCCTGAGAATTACCACCATAACGATCAAATTCTATTTTTGATTTAGAATAATTAAAAGCGGCACCTACAATAAGATGATCAGCGACTTTCCGATCAATACCTAATTGACCAGCATAAGTATTTGTTTTACCTTTACCGAACCCGGTCTCTTTCAAGGTTCCATCGCCATAGATACCGGTAATCCATACTCCTGCATTATCCCCGACATGATCTAATGTTCCTAACATAACAAGGCGGTTAGATAAATCTTTATTTACCGTTTCTGAATTCTCAAATGTCAAAGCTTGAGCAGAAGCATAAATTTGTCCAGATAAGCTATTTAAAACTGTATCTTTTACATTAATATCAGCAATACTATTTTGCAAAATAGCAGCATCTTCAACAAATGATTTATTAATTAAATCAGAATTCTCTTCTGAATCAATTTTCGAGTCCAATACAGTAAAACTATTTTCTAATGCCGTTGCAACATTCTCCCACATTTTTTCGTTTGGTGCAGTCTCATTTACATAGTCAACAACATTAGCACGACTTACCGTTGTCGTTATTTCATTAGCATTAGCATTGACTGCTTTTACACGAAGTAATCCCAAAGATTCTACTTTAGCAAAGTTGCCTTTTATAGTACCTTCAGCAGTTAATGTACGGTTTGTTAACCCTTTCTCTGTTACATACTCTGACTTATCTCCCTTATAAGTCGTTAAAGTTAGTGTTGAGTTATTTAAATCAACATCTCCTTTTACATTGAGAGTAGAGCCTAAAGATGATACAAATTTACTTGATGCAGAAGCTTCATAATCATTTTGAATAGTTGAATTACCTTGGTTTATAAAAGTACCTTGGTTACTCACTTTATTTTCTAACGTTGTATTATTAGCAACGAGAGTACCATTTTCTCCCACATTAACCTTAGACGCATAACTTCTTCCATTAATCGTAATTGCCCCCGTATTTAATGTAGTATCTCCAGTGAAACTACTATCTCCTGATAAGATTAATTCACCAGAACCGTCTTTTACTAACCCAGCATCTCCATCAATATCGTTTTCGAAAATATAGCTCCCATTTGGAATATTAACCATCACGTTATCTGATTTCGTGAGACGTTTATCAAAACGAGCAGGCCCTTTAACCGCTTTCTCAACATTGAGTAACCCCCAACCATAAACATCATCAACACCTCGCTCACCAATATCCGTAGCTGTTGTTAATATTGATTGTTTAATTAAGTTACCATCCATCCAAGGATATTTTTGTTTCACTAAAGCAGCCGTACCTGTAACTGCCGGGGACGCGAATGATGAACCACTAGCAACAACATCCCGTTTTCTTAAATTAAAAACATAATCGCCAATGGCAGATATTGTCCAGTTCTTTGCCACCCCAGCTTGTGAATAAGGCAATAAATTAGTCCACTCAACATTACCGAGATCAGCATTTGTTCGAGTTGCTAACGCTGCAACAGCAATCCATCCCTTTTCCAGTTCGGGAACATAATGCGGTAAACCTGCTTGCAAAGTAGGATTTTCATCTCCTCGCGTATTACCAGCTGCCCAAATAAATAATCCGCCTTGATTTACTTTATCTTTATACCAATTTAAAAGTGACGAATCTATTTGGTTTGCATAATAATAAATAGAATTTGGTCTATTATTAAAATAAGTTAGAGGTTTAGGGATACCATATGATTGGTTATAAATTCTTGCTCCACGATTCCATAAATCATTATATATCGCTGTGGTTGCTAATAACCCAGTCCCATTTATACTAACTTTCGTAATATCAGATAATAGTAATGTAGCTCCTGGAGCGACACCATTAGATGTACTACCACCAACCATTTCAGCAACCATAACTCCATGAGTTGCTGTAGATGGAGCAGTGCGCCCAGTCTCAAGAATAATACCTCTATTACCAAACTTATTAGTAATATCGTTTGTCATCGTACTATTTTTAAACCCACTGTCCAGAATGCCAACAATAACATCCTTTCCATCTAAATTAACGGCCTGCTTATTATTAGGGTCTTCTGGATTATAACCTCGTGTTACATCATTCCATTGAATTCCTCTTGCCGGTATATTTTCAGCAACAACTACTGGTCGATTAACAATAGGAGTAGGTTTAATAACGATAGGTTTAGTATCAACTACTGGCTGAGTTGGTGTTTCTACTACCGGTTTGGTATCAACTACTGGTTGCGTTGGTGTTTCTACTACCGGTTTGGTATCAACTACTGGTTGCGTTGGTGTTTCTACCACCGGTTTGGTATCAACTACTGGTTGCGTCGGTGTTTCTACTACCGGTTTGGTATCAACTACTGGTTGCGTTGGTGTTTCTACCACCGGTTTGGTATCAACTACTGGTTGCGTCGGTGTTTCTACTACCGGTTTGGTATCAACTACTGGCTGCGTTGGTGTTTCTACTACCGGTTTGGTATCAACTACTGGCTGCGTTGGTGTTTCTACCACCGGTTTAGTATCGACTACTGGTCTCACAGGAGATGTAATAATTGGAGTTCTGACTGTAGAAGTAATCACTCGGACCGTCGTTTTTCCATTAATAGTTGTATATACTTTAGTAATAGTTACCCCATTTACTGTTGTAGTAACAGTTCGGGTAGTTATTCCAGAGTAATATGTTGGTTGATACCAAGATGAATAGTTATTTCTGTATATAGATGAATAGTTATTTCTGTATATAGATGAATATTTATAATAACTATCTATTGCAGCAGGATAATACCTTGCTGTAGTTGCAAGCTGATTAGACATTTGGCTTGCGTTAGCCTCTACTGAAAGGGCCGGTAGCATTGCTAATGCAATAACTAAGCTTTTTTTCTTCATGGTTTTGATTTCCTTTTAAAAAAAATAATGCCCCATTAATTTCTAACATTTACTATAATATAAATCTTAGAATAATAATGGGGCTAAAATTAAAACAAAAAAAGCTAGTTAAATCAATATACTCTACAAAAGTATACTTAAATTTAATCTTTGAAAAAATATCTCCAATTCATTTAAAATATACATCAATTAATATTCTTAACAGAGTATTTTATATTAAAAAATAATTTTATAACTATATTAAAAACTATTATCTCTAACCATATTATTTACGCCCTAAAATATTTCCTAAGCCACCGAGCCCACCGCCCATCATACCTTTCATTCCACGCATCATTTTCGCCATTCCGCCTTTACGCATTTTTTTCATCATACGTTGCATTTCATCAAACTGTTTGAGCAGTTTATTAACATCTTGCACTTGCGTACCTGAACCCAATGCAATACGGCGACGGCGTGAACCTTTGATAATATCTGGGTTTGCACGCTCTTTCAGGGTCATTGAATTGATGATCGCTTCCATTTTGATGAACATTTTATCATCGACTTGATTTTTAACGTGATCCGGTAAGTTTTTCGCCCCCGGTAATTTATCAAGCATCGACATCATACCGCCCATTTTTTTCATTTCCACCAGCTGTTCACGGAAATCATCAAGGGTAAAATCATCGCCTTTCTTGAATTTTGCCGCCATTTTCTCGGCTTTTTCCTGATCGACAGAACGCTGTAAATCTTCAATCAACGACAGCACATCGCCCATACCTAAAATGCGTGAAGCGATACGATCAGGGTGAAACGGCTCAAGGGCATCAGTTTTCTCACCAACCCCTAAGAATTTAATCGGTTTGCCGGTAATTTGACGAATAGATAACGCCGCACCACCACGCGCATCACCATCGACTTTGGTTAAAATCACCCCTGTGAGTGGCAAGGCTTCGTTAAAGGCTTTGGCAGTATTTGCCGCATCTTGACCCGTCATTGCATCGACAGTAAACAAAGTTTCAATCGGATTTAACACCGAGTGAATTTGCTGGATCTCTTCCATCATCTCGCCATCAACGTGTAAGCGACCTGCGGTATCGACAATTAACACATCAAAGAAATTGAGTTTGGCGTGTTTCAATGCCGCTTCTGCAATCTCAACCGGTTTTTGAGACGTTTCTGTCGGGAAGAAATCAACTTTTAACGCTTCAGCCAACGTTTGAAGCTGTTTAATCGCCGCCGGACGATAAACGTCGGCAGACACCACAAGCACTTTTTTCTTATGGCGTTCTTTTAAGAATTTCGCCAATTTACCGACAGATGTGGTTTTACCCGCACCTTGTAAGCCCGCCATTAAAATTACCGCCGGCGGTTGTGTGGCAAGGTTCAACCCTTCGTTTGCTTCGCCCATCGCTTTTTCAAGCTCGACTTGCACGATTTTCAGGAACTCTTGCCCCGGTGTTAAGCTCTTATTAACTTCTTCACCAATGGCACGCTCTTTGACTTTATTGATAAACTCACGCACCACAGGCAGAGCCACATCGGCTTCTAGCAACGCCATACGCACTTCACGCAGGGTATCTTTAATATTATCTTCGGTTAAACGCCCTTTCCCCGTAATATTTTTCAGGGTTTTAGACAGTCTGTCGGATAGGTTCTCAAACATAATCTTTTCTCTATTTGCAAAATGCTATTTAAATCTGACCGCTTGTAAGCGACAAATGAGGGCATTATACAAAAAAATCCACCTCTTTGGCGGATTTTCAAGAATAAAAAAAGCGACATCACGCAATGTAATGTCGCAAAATTGACGATATTCGAGGAATCATTATTGTAATTTGTTTACCCATAATGATACTCTTTTTGTTCTGATAAAGTGAAGCAAAATTTCATTTTTTTCTCAACTTTGAGAACTAGATCACAAAATGAAAAATTATTACTAGAAAAGCAAAACCCCGATGATTTCTCATCGGGGCTTCTTAATATGGCTCCTCCTGCGGGACTCGAACCTGCGACATATGGATTAACAGTCCACCGTTCTACCGACTGAACTAAGGAGGAATTGATGGTGCCTCGAGGCGGAATCGAACCACCGACACGGGGATTTTCAATCCCCTGCTCTACCGACTGAGCTATCGAGGCAACTCGTCGTTTACGGGGTGCATTATGCAGTTTTTTTTAAATGTCGTCAAACGTTTTTTTCAAAAATTTAAGAAATTCTGTTTGAACGATCTTTTTTTGCGCTAATTGTGTTTTTTAACAACAATTTAACGAATGCTTGTGTATTTTTCCCGAGCTTTCGATACTTTTTTCAGATAGTTACGAGCCTGTCCAGATGGATGAGCGGTGGTTAAAATACGATAAACCGCATCTGGCGATAAGTCGTTAATACGATCAATCGCTGCATATTTATCATAGTCGAATACTTTTAATACCGCACCCGCACCACTGTTATAAGCAGAAATCATTGCATAACGTTTTGAAACAGGATCAGTAATTCCATCAAGATACTCATCACGTAAGATGGTTAAATACATTGTTCCGCTATCAATGTTTTGTTCAGGGTTATATAAATACTCTCTATCCGGCTGTCCACCAAAACCTTTACGTGCAAAAATATCTCGACCGGCTGTACGAGGTACAACTTGCATTAAACCGATCGCATTGGCATAACTTACCGCATAAGGGTTAAATGCCGATTCGACTTCCATAATCCCTAAGATTAAACTTGGTTCAATATCATAACGTTTCGCCATTTTGCGTACCAATGGAAGATATTGTCTTGCACGAACTTCCACGTGTCCTTCCACCATTTTAATTTGCACATAAGTGACAGTACGACCGTTTTTCAAACGGCGTGTTTGCGCTTTCTGTAATAAATAAGTCGCAAAGTCATTTGCAATGGCTGTATTTGCAACATCACGACCATACTGGTCTCGAACCTGCCCCATCAAGAACGGGTTTGAACTGATTGGTGTATCGCCCGATGCAAATAGGTCAATCCCTTTCGGGTCTGATCCCATCAATAGCGTATGAATAATTGCGTTACGTAAGCGATTTTGATCTGCGAGCGTTTCAATGGTAATAGCACCATCTTCAAAAGAAATATGGCTACGTGTATAAAATTGGTCAGTATATTTTACGTAATCTTTACGGCTTGCCACTAATAGTTCATTACTTCCCCAAATATCATCAATATTATGTGAAAATTGCCCTGTTAAAATATCTAAACCATTGGTATCTTTATAATCTACCGTTTTTTTAGTCGTACGTTTTTTAGTCGTCTTTTTTGAGCTGCTCCCACAAGAGACTAAAAAAGGGATAATTGCCAATAAAGGCAAATATTTCATATACTTTTTCATTTTATTTACTCTTATTCCACCGGTTTATAGCCGTCAATCACAATCTCTTTACCTTCGAATAAGAAATTGACCATTTCTGTTTCTAAAAGTTTACGATGTTCCGGGTTCATCATATTCAATTTTTTTTCATTGACTAACATCGTCTGTTTTTTGATCCACTCGCTCCACGCTTGTTTACTGATGCTATCAAAAATACGTTTACCTAATTCGCCTGGGTAAAGTTGAAAATCTAAACCATCAGCCTCTTTTTTTAAATATTCACAAAATACAGTACGAGCCATTTTCTAATCCTTTTTATTCTCGATAAGTGAGAGATAATTCATCTAAAATCCGCTTCACGGGTGTTGCCAACCCAATTTCATTCGGCGATGTGAGATCATACCAATAATTCGCCTTTGAAGATACAGACGGACGATAATTTCCACTATTTTCCGCCACTTTAAGCGGTAAAGTTTCGTCAATTTTTTGCAAATCCAACTCTACTAAAATCGGGGTGATATCTAGATGAAAATGACTAAAAGTATGACGAAAAGCGGTTAATTGCTGTGAAATTTGCAAATTCTGTGAAAAAACAAACCGCTTAAGTGTGTCAAAATCCTCAAATTGAGGAAAGACATACAAGCCACCCCACAATCCTTTTGCTTCCCGTTTTTCTAATAAAATGTCCGTTCCACGTTTTAAAATCAAGAAATAGCTTTGCTTTTCCGGTAACGCCTTTTTCGGTTTTTTGGCAGGAAAATCAGCCCAAGCTTGTTGAGCATTTGCCTGACAGCTTTTTTCTAAAGGACAAAGAGAACATTTTGGTTTAGAACGAGTGCAAATCATCGCCCCTAAATCCATCATTGCCTGATTAAAATCAGCAACTTGCGAAGTGGGCGTAACCGCCTCCGTCAATGCCCACAATCTCTTTTCAACCGGCTTTTCGCCCGCCCAACCTTCCACCGCAAAATAACGAGAAAGCACTCGTTTAACATTCCCGTCTAAAATCGGATGGGGCGCATTCAGCACCGAAGATAAAATCGCCCCAGCGGTGCTTCTCCCCACGCCGGAAAGCGCCAAAACATCAGCAAAATCGGTTGGAAATTCGCCCCCAAACTCATCTCGAATTTGCTGCGCCGCCTTGTGTAAATTTCTGGCACGAGCGTAATAACCAAGCCCCGTCCACAAATGCAACACCTCATCAATAGAGGCATTAGCCAAATCAACTACAGTAGGAAAGCGTTGCATAAATCGCTCAAAATAGGGAATGACCGTGACTACTTGGGTTTGTTGTAACATCACTTCCGATAACCACACGCCGTATAAACTCTTATTTTGCTGCCAAGGCAGATGTTTACGCCCATATTGTTGATACCATGCCAATACTCTTTTCACAAAAGGGGCTTCAACGGAAGATTGCGCCAAAGGAAATTCGTTTTTTTCTTTTTTCATTGAGATACATTAAAATTCACATTAAAAACAAATAGTAACCCAAGCGGTCAAATTTAGCGAAAACTTTGCAAAAATTTAAAAAATACGACCGCTTATCTAAGGACAAATTATGACACCTATTCTCGGTTTTCATCATATTGCGTTAATCGTATCAGACTACGAGAAATCCAAGCATTTCTATACGCAAATTCTCGGTGGGGATATTCTTGCCGAAACCTATCGTGCAGAGCGTCAAAGCTACAAACTGGATTTACGCTTTGCAGATGGCTCCCAAATTGAATTATTTAGCTTTCCTAACCCACCTCAACGCATAAATTCCCCTGAAGCGTGTGGGTTACGTCATCTTGCTTTCCGTGTTCCAAATATGGAACATGCTGTCCAATATTTAGCAACATATGGTATTGAAGCCGAGCCTATCCGAATAGATGAATTGACAGGAAAGAAATTTACCTTCTTCCGTGATCCCGATGATCTTCCATTGGAATTTTATGAGGTAAACGAATGATCTTCCCTCCACTTTCTTCTGGGATTTTGATCCAACGTTACAAACGTTTTTTAGCCGATGTTCAACTTCCTAGCGGCGAAAAAATTACCATTCATTGCCCAAACACAGGGGCAATGACAGGCTGTGCCAATGTCGGCGATACCGTTTGGTTCTCAACTTCAGATAATCCTAAACGAAAATATGCTTACACGTGGGAACTTACTCAAACCCAAATGGGAGATTTTATTTGTGTTAATACGCAACGAGCCAATCAACTCGTGGCAGAAGCATTAAGTCATAAATGGATCCGTGAATTGGCAGATTACGATAATATTTTACCGGAGCAAAAATATGGCGAGGAAAAAAGTCGGATTGATTTTTTACTGAAACAGCAAGGATTGGCTGATTGCTTTGTGGAAGTGAAATCAACCACGTTGCTTACAGAAAGTGGAGTAGGAATGTTTCCCGATGCAAAAACCGAGCGAGGACAAAAACATCTCAGAGAATTGATTACCATTGCCCAGCAGGGACAACAAGCGGTCATTTTCTTTGCAGTTTTACATACCGGTATCAAACAATTTGAAGTGGCAAAACAGATTGACCCTAAATATGCTGAACTCTTGAGCCAGGCTCGCCAAAATGGCGTGTTAGCTTTAAGTTATAAAGCGACCATTGAATTAGCACAAGGCATACCCGTGGCAATGAATTTGCAAAATTCTATAAAAATCTGACCGCTTGGGCTTGAAAAGAATAACGCGCTCCCCAATTTAATAGAAAATTTTCCCTAAAAAAGGTTTAAAAATGACAACAATCGTATGTGTTCGCAAAGATGGCAAAGTCGCTATCGGCGGTGACGGACAAGCAACTTTAGGTAATTGCGTAGAAAAAGGTACGGTGCGTAAAGTTCGCCGTTTATATAAAGATAAAGTGGTAACAGGCTTTGCAGGCTCAACGGCTGATGCCTTTATTTTGCGTGATCTGTTTGAGAAAAAACTTGAGTTACATCAAGGGCATTTAGTCAAATCTGCGGTTGAACTTGCAAAAGAATGGCGTACCGAGCGTTCACTTCGCAAATTAGAAGCGATGATGATCGTTGCAAACGAAAGTGAGTTTTTGCTGGTTTCAGGTAGCGGCGATGTAATTGAGCCTGAATTTGATGTATTAGCTATCGGTTCGGGTGGTAACTATGCAAAAGCGGCGGCTCTTGCTCTATTAAGAACGGAAAATAATCTTTCTGCTAAAGAAATCGTGGCAGAAGCGTTAAAAATTGCTGGGGATATTGATATTTACAGCAACCATAATCACGTGATTGAAGAGGTTTAACACTGACCACTGCCTAGGGCTACTCGCCCTAGGTTAGGCATAAATTAGCTCCTACGGAGCTATATGGAAAACTAAATGAGTTACACCAAACTTCTCTATCATATTATTTTTCGCACCAAATATAGTGAACCCAGTATTTGTTTTGAAAATGAAGAACATTTATATCGCTGTATTTGGCATTTTGTAAATGAGAAAAAATGTGTACTTCATCGTGTAAATGGTATGCCTGATCATATACATTTATTAGTTGAATTGCCTGCAACTTATGCAGTTTCTGTCTTTGTGAGAGAATTAAAAAATACAACGCATAAATTCATTGATGATCACAAACAACTATTTCCCACTTTTTATGCTTGGTCGGTTGGTTACTGTGCATTAACTTACAGTAATAATGAAAAACAGAAAATTATTGAATATATTAAAAACCAGAAAATTCATCATCAAACCATCAATTTTGAAGATGAAATAAAACAGCTTTTACAACAAGCTCAAATAGAGCATTCTCCTGAATACTTTAATTTATAAAGCTCCGAAGGAGCTTATTTATACTTAACCTAGGGCGTGCAGCCCTAGGCACAATAAGGACTAACTATGTCAATGACCCCTCGTGAAATTGTGTCTGAATTAGACGCACATATTATCGGACAAAATGAAGCTAAACGTGCGGTGGCGATTGCTTTGCGTAACCGCTGGCGTCGTATGCAGTTGCCTGAAGAACTGCGTCAAGAAGTTACCCCGAAAAATATCCTGATGATCGGCCCAACGGGTGTGGGTAAAACTGAAATTGCTCGCCGTTTGGCAAAACTTGCCAATGCACCTTTTATCAAAGTGGAAGCAACTAAATTTACCGAAGTCGGCTATGTGGGTAAAGAAGTGGACTCGATTATTCGTGATCTTGCTGATGTTTCAATGAAATTGGTTCGCCAACAAGCGGTCGAAAAAAATCGTATGCGTGCACAAGATGCGGCGGAAGATCGCATTTTAGATGTGTTGTTACCGCCTGCGAAAGATCAGTGGGGTAACATACAAGAGAGCGATAACACTTCTACTCGCCAAATCTTCCGCAAAAAATTGCGTGAAGGTCAGCTTGATGACAAAGAGATTGAAATTGATGTCGCAGCACAAGTAAGTGTTGAGATTATGACCCCACCAGGTATGGAAGAGATGACTTCACAACTGCAATCTCTCTTTGAAGGCATGTCGCCAAACAAAACCAAAAAACGCAAAATGAAAATCAAAGATGCGTTAAAAGTGATGGTGGACGAAGAAGCGGCGAAGTTGGTAAATCCTGAAGAGTTGAAACAGCAAGCGATTGAAGCGGTTGAACAGCACGGTATCGTCTTTATTGATGAGATTGATAAAATCTGTAAAAAAGGCGAACACAGCGGCGGCGATGTAAGCCGTGAAGGCGTACAACGTGATTTACTACCGATTATCGAAGGTTCGACAGTCAATACCAAACACGGTATGGTAAAAACCGATCACATTCTCTTTATCTGTTCTGGTGCGTTCCAAGTGGCTCGTCCGTCTGATTTACTGCCAGAATTACAAGGTCGTTTGCCAATTCGTGTAGAGCTTAAATCGCTTAATAAAGAAGATTTTGAGCGTATTTTAACCGAGCCGAATGCGTCTTTAACCTTACAATACCGTGAGTTAATGAAAACCGAAGGCGTGGATATTGAGTTTACCAAAGACGGTATCAGCCGTATCGCCGAATCTGCATTCCGTGTAAACGAAAAAACCGAAAATATCGGTGCAAGACGTTTGCACACCGTGTTAGAACGCTTAATGGACGGTATTTCCTTTGATGCCAGCGAACGTTCAGGCGAGAAAATCGTGATTGACGAGAAGTATGTATCTGATGCGTTGAATGATGTGGTTGAGAATGAAGATTTGAGTAGATTTATTCTTTAATTAAATGAAAGCGGTCATATTTTGCAAAGATTTTGCGGAATATGATCGTTTTCATATCACGGGAAAGAATAAATATGATCTTGTTACAATTTATCTTACAAGTACTATTTAATTTCTGCCTTATTGCTATAACCCCGATTATTTATTTCTGTATAACTGAAGAACATAAATACTGGCTTATACCTTTATTTACCTTCTTGATAATTATTGTCTCTAGGTTGTTGAAGTTATTTTTCCTACTTAGAAAAGATAGTTATAAGAAAGCAAAAGGGATACTCAAATTTATTGAGTTTATAGGATATTGGCTAAATAGATTAATTCCATCGTTAATATTACTACAAGCTTTTTCTTTATGGATGAACATCCATTTAAAACAAGAAAGCACTGATAAACTTGCTATTTTCTTCGATAAACTTATTGTATATGTAAAAACTATTCTGAATGAAGCAATATGTAATTGTAATGGTTTAGATAAAGGGTTAGATATTATAGGAATATCCATATTCTTTATAATTCTTTTTCTCCCATTATATTCCATATATAAAACATCAAATAAACTATTTGATAAATCTTATGATGTTTTTAAGTATTATAAGTATCTTTATGAATTCAAAAGTGATAGAAATAACTATTAGAATACTTCGATTGCACTCGCAGCAGACGAGCACTATCACTCAATAAACCACAAGCGGCCAAATCTGCAAAAAACCTTGCAAACTCAACCGCTTGTCTGTTTTTATGAAGATTATTTCTTCTCACTCCCCTGATACATCGCTTCAATATAGTGATGATAGCGTTCCATAATCACTTTACGGCGGAGTTTCAGGGTTGGGGTAATTTCCTCAAACTTCGTGCTGAATGCCTGTGGCAAGAGGGTAAATTTCTTCACTTGCTCAAAATGTGCCAGTTCTTTCTGTAAATTTTCAATACGCTTTTCAAACATCTGCAGAATTTCTGAGTGTTTAATCAGCTCCAAACGATCTTGGTATTTGATATTCAGCTGTTTCGCGTAGGCTTCAAGGCTATCAAAACACGGGACGATCAACGCAGAGACATATTTTTTCGCATCGGCAATCACGGCGATTTGCTCGATAAATTTATCTTTCCCCAGCGTGCCTTCAATATATTGCGGAGCAATATATTTGCCGTTAGAGGTTTTCATCAACTCTTTTATGCGATCCGTAATATAAAGATTTCCCTCTACATCAAACTCACCAGCATCGCCTGTTTTCAAAAAGCCATCTTCGGTAAATGCGGAAGCCGTTTCCTCTGGCTTTTTGTAATAACCACGCATAACCATGCCGCCACGCACGAGAATTTCATTATTCTCGCCAATACGCACTTCCGCATTTGGCATCAATTTACCGATGGATTTAACATTAAAGCCGTCCGCCTCCCAGCACGATACGGTTGCGGTAGTTTCTGTCATACCATAACCTAGCTTGATGTTAATGCCAATCGCTTGGAAAAATGCACCAATGGCGGGTTCTAATTTTGCGCCACCACAAGGCATCATTCGGATATTACCGCCCAACAATGCTCGCAATTTGCTTAGCACCAGTTTATCGGCTAATTTGAAAGCGAGGCCTTTTCGACCTTTTTGTGCCGTACGAATTGCCCAATGAAACAGTGCTCTACGATGAAGTGGTGCTTGGTTTACTTTATCCCAAATAGCGGTGTACATTTTTTCGTATAAACGAGGCACGGCACACATTAAGCTCGGTTTTAGTTCTATGAGTGCTTGGCGCACTTCATTGGTATTTTCTAAATAACATATCGTTGCACCGCGATGTAACATGTAGGCAACCCACGCACGCTCAAAAATATGCGAGAACGGTAAAAATGAAAGAGTGCTGTCTTTTTCATCAATATGAGGTAAAGCCAAATCGTGTGCAGTCAGCTGATGGGCAATATTGGCAAAATCCAGCATAACGCCTTTCGGTTCGCCGGTGGTGCCTGAAGTATAAAGAATTGTGAATAAATCTGATAATGAACGCTCTGCCAAACGTTCCGCCAAAATAGCAGAAAAATCCGTATTTTTAACCGCTTGTAAATCGTCCCAAGAAATTACTCGTGGGTTATCTGCGGATAAATTGGGCTTCATTAGCACAATTTTCTCTAAATGCGGACAATTTTCTGCAATGCTTAACACTACGTCTAACTGTTCTTGATCGCCAACAAAGATGATTTTTGCTTCGGAGTGATTTAGAACATAAGCGGTTTGATTTGCGTTGTTCGTTGCATAAATCGGCACGGTAATCGCACGAATTTGTAATACAGCTAGATCTGTAATGGTCCAATTTGGCATATTTTGAGCAAATATCGCCACACGATCTTGCACATTCACGCCATAAGCTAACAATGCTTGAGAAAGTTTATCAACTTGACTTTGGAAGGATTGCCAAGAAATATCTACCCATTTGCCATTTTCTTTATGGCGTAATGCCGTAGTATGGGCTAATTTTTTTGCTTGCTCGCGAAAGCGAGAGATAAGATGAAGATCAGATTTCATAGATAATATTTTTTAGTGTACAGTTGTTCGCTAATATAAATTCTTTTAACGAAAATGCAAGAGTAACAAGCTAAAAAAAGGTACAACCGTTCTCTGAAAAACAATTCCCATATTAAATTGTACATCTTTTGAAATTTGAATAACATAGTAGAAATATATAGGGACGCCAGCGTAGCGTCCCTACTTATCCTTTACGAAATTAAAGATTTGTGAGTTTACAACATAATACCGCTTGCACCTTAAACGCCCTTCGGCTTACTGACCATTATCTCAATCACCTGGCGGTCGGTATATTGCATACTTCTTGAGGCAATCGCACAGAGATTATTGATTGAGCGGTCAATTTGGTGTTCGACAATCCCTTCGTTGCCGGTAACTTGAGTATCATCAAGTGCCATTAAAATCGATTTATAGCTTGAACTTACGCTGGTAGAAACTTTCATCGCACAGCTGTTTGCCGCTCCATCGCAAATAATGCCGCTAATATCGCCAATCATACTGCTGATTGCCATACTGATCGCCTCAAATTTGCCGGTAAGCAACCACGCTACGCCGGCACAACTGCCCATGGCGGCTGTCGTTACGGCACAGAGTGCGGAAAGTTTTGGTAATTTGCTGTGAATATAAATCGCCATTAAATGTGAAAGGAATAATGCGCGAATTTGTTGTTCTTCACTGGCTTGCAAATGACGAGCCACAACCACAACCGGCATGGTTGCCGTAATGCCTTGGTTGCCCGAGCCTGAATTACTCATTGCCGGTAAATTTGCCCCGCCCATTCGAGCATCACTCGCCGCAGTCGTTTCAATCACAATGCGGTTAAGCAAATCATCGCTAATCAGACCTTTACCAATCTGTTTTTGTAACGTTCTGCCGATATGTAAACCGTAATCGGTGCGTAATCCTTCCTGTGAAAGCGCCGAATTAAGCTTAGCGGCTTCTTGAATAAAACGGATTTTGTCTAGCTCCACACTTAATGAGAAGTCATAAATATCTTTTGCCGTTAAATGTGCAAAAACGCTATTGGCATTTTCACTTTCCACCAAACAAGGTACGGAGAAAATGACCTCGCCGTTTTTCTCAATATAAATCACGTTTGTATGATGCGCTGCAATTCGCACGGTAACTTGTTGATCAGCAGCGAATAACGTGGCTTCTGAATACAAAATATGTTCGGTATCGAAAATCGCAACATTGACTTTCTGTTCGCTCATCATCTGTTTAGCAAGCACAACCTGCTCGGCACTGATATTTTTTAGCACTTCCAAACCGGCTGTGGGATCACCGCCAATCGCACCGATGGCTGCCGCCATGGTTAAACCGACTGTGCCGGTGTTGGGAACAGTTACCCCCATGCCATTTTTCATTAAATTCGGCGAAACTTTCGCCTCAATACGTTCAGGCAATTGCCCTAAATAGTGACGTGCCGTTGCTGAAGCGAGGGCAAGTGAAATCGGTTCTGTACAACCCAATGCCGGCACAACTTCTTGTTGAACAACACGTAAAATATCGTTTTCAGTTTGATGATCAAAGGTTTTCATTTTTCTGCTCTTGTTTATTAAATAATCACTCAAATCAACTTCATTAAAAATAATGAACTTACTCTTTGCTAACCAGTCTTATTTTACAGTTTTTTTCATCATGATTAACCTCTAAATTACCCCTATAAGGATTTTAAATGAAAGCATTAAAAACATTATTAGCATTAGGCGTTGCAATGACTGTATCAGCAACTTCATTTGCAGATACGACTAACCCATTAACTTCGTTAAAAGATACCGCAAAAAGTGCAGCAACCAGCCAAGTAAATGCGGTTAAAGAGTCTGCGGCATCTGCTGTAACGAATGCAAAAACCACCGCTTCATCTGCTGTAAGCAATACAAAATCATCAGCAACAAGCGCATTAACAAATGCAAAAAGTAATGTGACAGAAAAAGTCACTTCGGCAAAAACAACTGCAACAACGGCTCGTGATACATTAAATTCAGCAAAAACAACCGCAACTGAAAAAGCAACCTCTGCGAAAACAGCTGTAACAGAAAAAGCAACTTCAGCTAAAGCGGCAGCAACAGAGAAAGCAACAAGCGTAGCAACGAAAGTAAAAGCATCATCAAAAGTGAATGTGAATACTGCAGATGCAGCAACATTACAAAGTTTAAGCGGTATTGGTGAAGCAAAAGCGAAAGCGATTGTTGAATACCGTAATAAAGTAGGCAAAATCAAAAGTGCATCAGAATTATCAAACATTTCAGGTATCGGCGATGCAACAATTGAAAAAATTACGCCTTACTTAACATTCTAAGCATAAACAATCCCTCAATAAGACCTCAACAAGCGGTGAATTTTCTACAAGAAATTGTAAAAATGAGCCGCTTTTTTCATATTATGGGTTGATTTTACAAAATTCTCCCCCATAACTATGCCGTCTTTATATAAACAAAAGGAAAACAATAATGGCTTTAGATTTCAACTCAGTTTCATTCGATAGCGTAGAAGCAAAAGGTGGTTACGGTATCGGTTTACAAATTGGTCAGCAACTTTTAAGCAGCGGTATGGACGTTGATGCCGAAGCGGTAGCACGTGGTATTTATGATGTATTAAACCAAAACCCACCGGCAGTGGATTTAAACGAAGTAACCAAAGCATTACAAGAGTTAGGTCAGCGTGCAGAAGAAGCACAAGCGGCAGCGTTCAAAGCAATTGAAGAAGAGAACAAAGCATTCTTAGCAGAAAACCAAAAAGCAGCAGGCGTGAAAGTAACCGATAGCGGCTTACAATACGAAGTTTTAACCGAAGGCACCGGTGCAAAACCAACCGCAGACAGCAAAGTACGTGTTCATTACACAGGTTCTTTAATTGACGGCACAGTCTTTGACAGCTCTGTAAAACGTGGTACTCCGGCAGAATTCCCGGTAGGTGGCGTTATTAAAGGTTGGACAGAAGCATTACAAATGATGCCGGTAGGTTCAAAATGGCGCTTAACCATTCCACACGAATTAGCTTATGGCGAACGTGGCGCAGGCGCTTCAATCCCTCCATTTGCAACTTTAATTTTTGAAGTTGAATTATTAGATATTCTTTAATCTAAAACTCAAAACCCTAGTGTAAAAGCTGGGGTTTTGTTATATAAACCCACCAAAAATGAAGCGGTCTGATTTTGCAAATAATTTACAAATTCAGACCGCTTTACTTCACACACAACAAAGGGCATCATTTCTTTTTATTTGCAATATATAACCCTACAAGAATAATAAACATTCCTAAGATTTCTTTAAACGATAAATTTTCGTTAAAAATAAAATAGGCATAAAGTGCTGAAATTACAGGTTGAGTTAGAACAAGTAAAGAAGCATAACTTGCTTTGATTTTACCTAAGCAATAACTCAAACCACCTTGTCCTAAAATTTGAGATAGTAATGCCAACCCAATTAAAGGATAGAAATCTTTAAATGTATAAGGTATATATATTCCTTCTAGGATCAGTGATACGGGCAAGAGTATAATTAAACATCCTATGCTAGCATAACTCATAAGCTGAATAGTTGATACCTTGGTTCTTAATTTATATACTGTTGCAATAAATAAACCATAAAATATAGATGTTAATATAGCTAGCCCATCTCCTTTAAAATTATTTAAAGTAGGATTTACTTTTCCACCCATCAATACAATAATGCCAATAAAAATTATACCTCCACCTAAAATAAATTCCCTTGAGATTTTTTCTTTGTAGATAAAATATGAAATTGGAATAACAGTAAATGGGACAAGATTAGCTAATAAATTCGCATTTGCTACCGTAGTATATGAGAAAGAGATATTCCATAAAATGAGATCTAGAGCAAGAAACACACCTGCGCAGATTGCTATCATTTTTTCTTTACTATTCATAACATATTCATATTTATTCACTTTTGTTAATAAAAAGAATATTGGTAATGAAAATAAAACCCTATACATTCCTGTTGTTATTGCTGGAAATTGACTTAATTTAACAAATATACCGCCTAAAGCTAAGCAACAAATAGATAATAATACAAATAATAGATAGCGATTCATTTTAACTCCGTATAATTTGATTTTCCGATTTTAGTAATACAGAATGGTTAGCAGGAATATCTTCAGTTACCATACAATTAGCACCAATAAATACATTATCACCTATATTTATAGGGCCGAATAATTTAGCAAAAGATCCTATTTGTACATTATTTCCCAGTTTTGGGTGTCTAGCTTCTTTAGGGTTTCCTGATATACCTCTAGCCCCAAGAATTACCCCTCCTAAAATATAATTATCATCGCCGATTTCCGCTGTTTCTCCTATAACAGTCCCTATACCATGATCTAATACAAATCTTGCGCCAATTTTTGCAAAAGGATTTATTTCAGCACCTGAAAGAAGCTTTCCTTTAGCAGATAACATCAATGCATATTGATATTTCTTCTCATTAAAAGAAAAATCATCCGTATTTATCAATAAAATAGAATGGGCAATTCTATAATATAAAATAGCTTTATATGATGTATAACCATATAAGATATTTCTCGGTTTTCCTTTGGCAGCAGGATCCTTCTGTGCAAAAGCTAATAAATCACCTAGAATATCTTTTAATAATTTTTCTCTATCTAATGCATTAGATAGTACCTTTATAAAGGCATTATCTGTGATTTTATTAAGAATCTCAGTCAAAATAGAATCTAGTTCCTGTTGAAGGTTTTTCATAATGTCTCCTATTAGCTAAAATGTGGAAGGTAACTCTTACCACTATCCGGTGCTACAGTAACAATATTACAAGTATTAGGATATTTTGTAGCTAGCTTCATCGCAGCCAAAATATTGGCTCCTGAAGATAACCCTACAAATATACCTTGATTTTTTGCTAACCAATTTATTAGCTCTAAAACTTCTGAATATTTCACAGATAACATGCCGTTTAACATACATTTATCAAAAAATACTGATTCAATTCCTACACTAATAGCCTCGATTTTATGGGGAATCGTTTTATTATGAATATAATCACATCCCTCAGGCTGAACCCCATAGATCGATATATTTGGATCAAACTCTCTTAATCTTTTACTAACTCCTCCTATGGTTCCACCGCTACCTATACCAGCAACAAAGCATTGAATATTTCCATTCAACTGAGATAATAGTTCTTCCCCTGTTCCTAAATAATGTGCTTTAGGATTTGATAAATTATGAAATTGATCTAAATGATAATATTCTTTATTTTCTTCTAATAATTTATTAGCTAAGCGAATATGAGAACCAACCCCCGTTGTATGATCAGATAAAATTATTTGAGCACCATACTGTTTCAATACATTAATTTTTTCTTTGCTAAAATTATCAGGTATAACTAAAGTCAAATTATACCCTCTTATAGCTGAAATAAATGCTAATCCCATTCCTGTATTCCCACCAGTAGCTTCTAGTAAATACATTCCTTTCTTTAACTTTCCTTGCTCTTCAGCATCAACAATCATTTGATTAGCTACACGTGATTTTATACTACCTGCAGGATTAAACTCTTCTAGTTTCACATAAACATTAGCGTAGCCATCTCCCAATATATTTTGAACCTTCACTAATGGTGTATTACCCATATACTTTTCTAATTTATACATTTTTTTCTCCTATAAGATGTTGTAAAGCATATTTACTATACTAAAAAATACCAATACACTACCTATACAATCTGTACATATAAAAAATAACTGTGCAGATAGATTTTCTATACACTTTTAGTGAGGAGTAAAATTTGAAGAAAAAAACGAGAGTTCAAGAAGTTTGTGATTGGGTTATTGATAAGATTGAAAGAAATATTTATTTACCTAGACATAAAATTCCATCAATTCGACAATTAGCACTAAAACTGAACATATCAACTTTTTCAGTAGCTCAAGGTTACGATTTACTCGTATCTATGGGGTATATCAAATCATTAAGTGGTTCTGGCTTTTTTGTCTGTGAAAAAGTTGATATTTCTGATGAAATTAATTTAGCGCCATCCCTTATAAATAATGTATTAGATACAGGGTGGTTAATGAGCCATTTATTTAGTGAACTACCAAAGAATAAGGCTCCTGGAAGTGGATTATTGCCTGATGAATGGCTATTAGATTCAGAAATTATTTCAAATGCCATTAGAAAATCTGCAAAAGAAGCATCCGAATTTATATACTCCTATGGACATATTCAAGGTTATCAACCACTAAGAGAATTATTTTCAAAACAACTAGATGAACTAGGCATTAAAGTAAATCCGAGTACAATAATTACAATGCCTGGGGTATCCTCTGCGATTCAAACGGTACTAAGAGCCTTAGTTAAAGAAAATGATTATGTTATTGTTGATGATCCTAGCTGGTTTTGGCTACTTGGCTGTTTACACCAATTAAATTTAAAAGTATTAAGCGTACCTAGAGATTCAAATGGTCCTGATATTGAAAAATTTGAGAATATATTGAAAGAGTATAATCCTAAGCTCTATATAACTAACAGCACATTAAATAATCCAACCTCCTATAATATTTCTCCTTCTGTTATGTATAAAGTATTAAATCTACTTCATAAATATGATGCTTATTTATTAGAGGATGATATTTACAGCCATCTTGAAGAACCTAGAAAAACGCTACGATATGCCTCTTTAGATCAATTAGAACGAGTATTTTATACAACTGGTGTATCTAAAGTGCTTGGTGCAAATTGGCGAGTTGGCTTTTTATGTACTCCAAATAACTTTCTTGAAAAAATATTAAGACAGAAGATGTTATCTAATATGACCAGTACAGAATTAACAGAAAGAGCAATCCATAAAATATGGTTACATCCAAGTTATAAAAAACATATTGATGAGATGAAAATTAAATTAACTAGAAAACATGAAAAGTTAAAAAAAGAACTAGAAAAAATAGGTCTTGAATACCCCAAAGATTGTAATATTGGTATATTTTTATGGATCAATACTCATTTAGATACTACTCAAATGGCGATAGAAGCAAGTAAAGAAGAATTCCTATTGGCACCAGGATATTTATTTTCTCAACATTCGGATTTTTCTACATATTTACGCTTGAATGTTACTCGTACCAATGAAGAATTTATATCATGGCTAAGTACCTACAAATTAAGGAATTATAAAAAGATTGACTAGTTCCTTTTCAATATAAAGCACTAATATAACAGCAAAAGCGGTCTGATTTTGCAAATAATTTACAAATTCAGACCGCTTTACTTCACACACAACAAAGGAAATTACGGTATTACGTAGCAAATGCACTATTATTAATTTGGTAAAATAGCATAGAAGGGACGCCACGCTGGCGTCCGTCATAAATATAGCATAAGTAAGCAATTCCACATCTACAAAGCGACAGTCATACTGTCAATAATATATTTTTGTTAGGATGCTCTGAAACGGACGCCAGCGTGGCGTCCCTACGTATATCTTGTACAACTGCTATATAAACTGGAAAATTATTGTCCGTAGTAGGCATTTTTGCCGTGTTTACGTAAGTAATGCTTATCGAGCAACTCTTGTTGCATTGAACCGATATTCGGGCGGATTTGATGGCTGACAAAATTCATATACGCCACTTCTTCTAATACCACAGAATTATGCACCGCATCGTGCCCGTCTTTACCCCAAGTGAAAGGCCCGTGGGAGTGAACCAGTACACCCGGCACCATAGAAGGTTCAATGCCACGTTTACGGAATGTTTCGACAATCACTTTACCGGTTTCGAGTTCATATTCGCCTGCAATTTCTTCCGGGGTCATACGGCGTGTACAAGGGACGGAGCCGTAGAAGTAATCGCCTTGAGTGGTGCCAAGTGCCAAAATATCTTCCCCTGCTTGTGCCCAAGCGGTTGCATGGCGAGAATGTGTATGTACAATCCCCCCAATTTCAGGGAATTGGCGATAAAGCTCTAAGTGGGTTGCGGTATCTGAAGAAGGTTTTTTGCTACCATACACACGGTTGCCTTGCAGATCGACAATCACAATATCTTCAACGGTCATCGCATCATATTCCACGCCTGATGGCTTGATGGCGACTAATCCCGTTTCGCGGTCGATTTCACTCACGTTACCCCAAGTAAAAGTGACTAATTTATACTTTGGTAAATCTAAGTTAGCCTTTAAAACACGCTCTCTTAATGCTTGTAATACCGGTGTTAATTCAATTTGGTTCATAGCTCAAATCCTCCTTCTTCCATCTTTTGTTCAATCCAGCGACGAGCATTGATGATCTCTGCTACAGGATCTTCAGATTTTTCAGTCCACATTTCTATTAAAAATGCACCTCGATAATTCAATTCTGCAAGAGTTTTAAAGCAACCAACAAAATCTACACAACCACTTCCAAATGGTACATCACGGAATTGACCTTTACAGGTTTCAGTAACTTTATAAGTATCTTTTAAGTGAATAGCCGAGATCTTATCGATACCGAGTTTAAGCTCTTCGGCGACATTGTCATTCCACGCAGAGAGATTGCCTAAATCAGGATAAACAGTAAACCACGGCGACTTGATGATCTCATCCAATTTTTTCCAACGAGAAATCGAACTCATAAATTGGGTATCCATAATTTCAACAGCAATAGTCACTTGATTACTTGCCGCTAACTCAACCGCCCACTTCAAACCCTCTTGGAAGCGCTGAATAGTACCCTCATCCTGTTCTTCATAATAAACATCATAGCCTGCAAGTTGAATTGTCCTAATCCCAAGATCCACTGCTAATTGAATAGCCTTTTCCATAATTTCATAGGCTTTTTGGCGAGTCGCTTTATCTCTGCTGCCAAACGGGAAACGGCGATGCCCAGATAGACACATTGATGGAATAGTTACTCCCGTATTAATTATGGCTTTAACTAAATCCATTCGTTCTTCTTTAGTCCAATCAAGACGCGCTAAGCGCTCATCTGTTTCATCAACTGACATTTCTACAAAGTCAAAATCACAGGTTTTAGCGATAGAGAGTCTATCTTGCCAACTGATATTTTTTGGCAAGGCTTTTTCATAAATACCTAATTTATGCTTTCTCATTTTTAATCCCCTTAAAGCGATTTAGTTAAGCTAAAATCACTTTTAACCCTTTTTCTCTTAACTGCTTAATAATATTTGGATCGGCTTCTTGCCCTGTAATCAAAAGATCTATTTCAGCTATCTCACTGAATAGCATTCCTACCTGTTTACCTAACTTCGAGCTATCTACTAATGCAATAAGTTTATTCGCTTTTTTTGCCAACGGCTGTTCTGAGTTAGCAATTATCATATCTGTTTTATATAATCCCTCGCTCGTAAACCCCTTTCCACTGGTAAACATCACGTCTGCAAAATAGGTACATTCTTTTTGATTGCTTAATGAGAGAGTTACACACTTATTTTTATTATATTGCCCTCCCATAATCACTACATTATCATGTTGATGGTCAATAAGATCATTAGCAAGCGGTAGAAAATTTGTAATAATTTGCAACGGTCTTCCACAAAGCACTTTACCTAACATTTGCATTGTTGAACCTGCTGTTAAAATTACGCTTTCACCATCATTACAAAATTGGCTTGCAATTTCTGCAATTCGTTGCTTTTCATCAATATTGTTAATTTTTTTATCTGCAGCTAGAGTAAAATCATAGCTCATAGCTTCAGCACCATTACGAACTTTCCGTAGTTTCCCTTGCTTATTTAATTTATTAATATCGCGACGAGCCGTTGCAGGCGAAATCCCCAATAATTCAATAATTTCCGAAGTTGAAAGAATCTGTTTTTCTTCTAACACCGAGAGTAATTGTTTGTGTCGATACGTTTCGTTCATTGCAGTTCCTTATGAAATTTAATTCAATTCAATGAACTGTTTATCTATAGCGATGAACGGCACAAGCACTATCTTGTGCCGTTCATCGTTTACAGCATTGATTTGAATTGAATATTTGGTTCTTGCTCGAAGCAATCATCAAAACCGCGTGGGTGATGATATTCAATTAAGTCTTTATCTTGTGGATAAACATATTTTCCGCCCACTTCCCAAATAAATGGATGGAATTTGTATTGTAAGCGATCTTTACGCATACGCCATAATTCAATAATTTCTTGCGTACTTGCCATAAAGTTTGTCCAGATGTCATGATGAACTGGAATAATCACTTTACAACGTAAACATTCTGCCATACGTAGTAAATCCACAGAAGTCATTTTATCGGCAATACCGACTGGGTTCTCACCATAATTGTTTAATGCCACATCAATGTCAAATTGTTTACCATGTTTCGCAAACTGAATTGAGTAGTGAGAGTCTGCACCGTGATAAATGTTACCGCCAGGGGTTTTGAACACATAGTTCACTGCTTTACGACCCATTTCTTCATCAGACGGGCAAAGACCGGCTAATTCTCCGCCTTGTTCTTCTGCGCCTTCCACCGGTAAGGTAACTAAACAGGTACGGTCAAATGAGTCTAAGGCATGAATTTCAACGTCTTTTAATTTCACCACATCGCCCGGTTTTACAATGATGATACGCTCTTCCGGCACGCCCCATTTTTTCCAAAGTTCTGCACAGTGCCACGGGCCAACAAATTTCACGTGATCTAATTTTGGATTATTTACAATCGCTGCCGCCACATTCACATCAATGTGGTCACTATGGTAGTGAGAAGCCAAAATGAAATCTACTTCATTGATTGCAAATGGATCTAACACCATTGGTTGCGCACGAAGGTTTGGTTGTAACTTGCGAACACCTGCCATATTTGCCATTTGGTGACCACGCACCATATCTTTGACTTTCTTCGTGCTTTTACCTCGACCGCACCATAAGTCCATACAAATGTTTGCACCTGCTGGGGTTTTAATCCATACACCTACACAACCAAGCCACCACATTGCAAAGTTACCTTCCGGTACAACTTCGTTTTCAATCTCTTCGTTTAACCATGTTCCCCATTCTGGGAATGTTGATAAAATCCAGCTTTCACGAGTAATTTCATTAACTTTAGCCATAATATGTACCTACCTCATTGTTTTTAGGAGAAACCATAATTCAATCAAATACAATCATAAATAATCATATTTTTTTGTAAAATAGTTTTTGTTGATTTTGTGATCTAGGTCTCATTTTAATTAAGCTATATACCTTTATTTTATTTAAAAAAACCCTATTTAGCCTCTCTATATTTTTTCAGGAAATGAAATAAAAATAAAATGTGATCAACCTCACAAATAATCAAAAATAATCTTTTCCCTTCAAAAAAGAGCGATTATTATTCGGTCGGATAGCGATTTTTATCGATACAAATATTCAACTTTGCTGTTGATTACATTTTTCAAAAATATATAAGAGGTACTCTTATGGAAATACTTACAGATATTCTGCTCTTTTTAAAAGATCAGGTGTTAAATAAAGCACCATTCTTACTTGGTATCGTAGCCTGCTTGGGTTACATTCTTCTGAAAAAAGACACCACCACCGTGATTAAAGGCACAATCAAAACCATCGTTGGTTTTATGATTGTACAAGCGGGTTCGGGTTTCCTTGTAACCAACTTCAAACCTGTTATCGAAGGTTTATCTAAATTCCATAACCTAACAGGTGCGGTCATCGACCCTTACACCAGTATGCAAGCCACCATTCAAACCATGGCAGATAACTATGCTTGGGTTGGTTATGCGGTAATCGGTGCATTACTTTTAAATGTTTTACTCGTAGTATTTAGACGCTTCACGGGTATTCGTACCATTATGCTCACTGGTCATATTATGTTCCAACAAGCAGGTCTTGTTGCCGTGTTCTATATGATCATCGGTGCTTCTATGTGGGAAACCATTATCTATACTTCTGTGTTAATGGCACTCTACTGGGGTATCTCTTCTAACATTATGTATAAACCGACACAAGCGGTGACCGGCGGTGCAGGTTTCTCTATCGGTCACCAACAACAAATCGCGTCTTGGATTGCAGTAAAACTTGCACCGAAACTCGGTAACAAAGATGACTCTGTTGATCATATGAACCTACCAAAATGGTTACATATCTTCCACGACAGTATCTCTGCAACTGCATTAGTGATGACAATCTTCTTCGGTATCATCTTACTTTCATTCGGTTTAGATAACTTGCAACAAATGGCAGGTAAAACCCACTGGTTTATGTACATTCTTGAAATGGGCTTGAAATTTGCGGTAGCCATTCAAATCATCGTAACCGGTGTACGTATGTTCGTGGCAGAGCTTTCTGAAGCGTTTAAAGGTATCTCTGAACGTGTGATTCCAAACTCAGTACTTGCAATCGACTGTGCGGCAATCTATGCCTTCTCACCAAATGCGATGGTATTCGGTTTTATGTGGGGTGCAATCGGTCAATTCGTGGCGGTAGGTATCTTATTAGGCTTTAGCTCACCGATTTTAATTATCCCGGGCTTTATCCCAATGTTCTTCTCTAACGCAACAATCGGTGTATTCGCTAACCAATTCGGTGGTTGGAAAGCCGTGATGAAAATCTGTTTCGTGATGGGTATCATCGAAGTGTTAGGTTCTGCGTGGGTAATCCAAATGTTAGCAAGCCAAGGTACAACCTTCAACGGTTGGATGGGTATGGCTGACTGGGCATTATTCTTCCCTCCAATCCTACAAGGTATCATTAGCGTACCAGGCTTCTTCTTCATCATTGTTGCTTTAGCGATGGTTTATATGTTCTTCGCCTCTCGCACCTTACGTGCTGAAGAAGCAGAAGCAGCCGCAAAAGGTTTAACTCTTGAACAACTAGACGGTTACGGCTTAGATGAAGTTGAAACCAAACAAGAAACCAAAGTTGAAGAAACAACAACGCAAAGTGATGCAACACCGGTGCGTATCTTAGCGGTATGTGGCTCAGGTCAAGGTTCATCAATGATGATGAAAATGAAGATCAAAGGCTACCTAGATAAACGTGGTATTCCAAACATTATGGACTCTTGTGCGGTAACGGACTACAAAGGCAAATTAAATGAAATCGACATTATCGTTTCATCTCAACACTTAGCTGCTGAAATTGAAGTGCCGGAAGGCAAAGCATTCCTAGGTGTGAAAAATATGTTAAACCCTAACTCATTCGGAGACGAACTCATTGAGTTAATTAACAAACATAATGCAAAATAATTCTAAAAATTAACCGCTTGCTCTCTCACGTTTTTCTTTAGAAGGCTGTGAGAGGGCAAACTAGAGGAAACTCACAATGAATTTAAAACAATCTTTAATTGAAAATAACTCAATCAAACTCAACCAATCAGCAAGCACTTGGCAAGAAGCCATCAAAATTGCCATTAACCCTTTAATTGAATCAGGCGCAGTCGAACCGCGCTATTATGATCGCATTATTGAATGTATCAATGAAATGGGGCCTTACATCATTCTAGCGCCAGGCTTAGCAATGCCACACGCTCGCCCTGAAGATGGCGTAAATCGCACCGCTTTTGCACTTGTTACGCTAACCCAACCTGTTGTTTTTGAAGGTGAAGATGAACCTGTTGATGTTTTACTTGCCCTTGCCGGCAGCGATTCAGATCAACATATGCAAGGCTTAATTGAAATTACCCAAGTGCTTGATGATCCGGATAGCGACACAGGTGTTGATTTAGATAAAATCCGCTGCTGCAAAACCGCAGAAGATGTCTATGCCGTGATTGATGCCGCATTAAACGGTTAATTCATACAAGCGGTTAAGAAAACAGTACTTTTTGCAAATTTTCATCTTTAAAAGGAAAACAATATGTCAAAACCACTTCTCCAAATTGCCCTTGATTCTTTAAGTTTAGAAAAAGCGGTGGCAGATGCTAAACAAGCTGAAGCCGTTGTCGATATTATCGAATGTGGCACAATCCTAGCTTGTGCAGAAGGCATGAAAGCGGTTTCAACGCTTCGAGCATTACACCCAAATCACATTATCGTCTGCGATCTAAAAACCACCGATGGTGGTGCAATCCTTGCCAAAATGGCATTTGAAGCAGGGGCGGACTGGCTTACCGTTTCAGCGGCTGCACACCCTGCAACCAAAGCAGCATGTAAAAAAGTGGCTGATGAATTTAATGCGGCTCACCCTGAATTAAAAGTGAAAAAAGAAATTCAAATCGAAATCTACGGCAACTGGACTGTTGAAAAAGATGCACAAGAATGGGTTGATTTAGGCGTAAAACAAGCCATTTACCACCGTTCGCGTGATGCGGAATTAGCAGGTAAAGGCTGGACAGCAGAAGATATTGAGCTGATGAAACAACTTTCTGCAAAAGGTTTAGAATTATCGATTACAGGCGGTATCGTGCCTGAAGATATCCACCTTTTCAAAGAAGTAACAAATGCCAAAGCCTTTATTGCCGGCCGTGCATTAGTGGGCGAAAAAGGTAAAGCGACCGCTGAAGCAATCCGTGCGGAAATTGATAAATATTGGGCATAATAGCGTTATTTCATTTAATCTCTCTCCCTCCGTAAACGGAGGGAGCAAATATTTCTGCGCTAAATTGCTTTTTAATCAGAAGCGACATCATATCGCAGCCCTTTGCAGATCCAGCCGCTTTTTTTTGAGATTTTTTTGAGCTACGTTTCATTTTAGATTATCATTTAGGCAATTTTATAAAACGGTAATAAAACAATGAACAAACTCAACTATCTCCTCCCTACTCTTTTTATTTTTTCGTCCTCCTATTCCTTTGCCGAAGAAACAGAAAATACTTGGGCTGACGAACAACATAAAAATGTGAAAGAGACCCTTCACTCTTGGTCAAATAATATCAATGATTGGTTAGGCGAAACCGATCCGAATAAACCAGCTTCTGCAAGCCTACGAGTGATGATGGATATGGAATGGTCTAAACATCATCATTTTTCTTACAAACCACGCGTACGTGGGAAAATCAAACTCCCTGTTCTCAAAAAACATCTAAGTGTTGTATTCGGTGATGAAGATTTAGAAAACCAAGCTCGAGATAAAAACCGTATTGGTAGCAACTACTCTAATCTTGACCCTAACAAGAATTATGATGCCCGCCAAGCTCGTAATGATAATGCGTCCGTCGGTTTACGTTGGTCAAATGAGGTTAAAAAACTGGGGATTGATAGCGACCTCGATGCGGGTTTACGCTCCGGAGGGGATATCTTTGGGCGTTTACGTTTAAGCAAAAAATGGGAATGGACAGAAACACTGAGCACTCGTTTAGAACAAATTTATCGTTATGGGACAAACAGTAAACACTATCTACGTACTAACTTGGAAAACCGTTATTGGGATAGTGCAAATGCCTTTATCATGAACCACACCTTCCTACAATATACCCACGATGTTGATGAAGAAACAGGTTGGGGAAATAGCTTATACCGCCAACATAACTTTGAGAATAATAAAACGCTAAGCTATGGGCTATTTGCCGGTGGGCGATTTGACCATGAACTTCATAAATTTAATTCTTGGGGGCCTTTTGTGACCTACCGCCAACCTATTTTACGTAAATGGGTGTTCATCCAGCCGGAATTAAGTTTTTATAACGATAAAGACAATGATCGTAGCCATTATTTAAGAGGCTTCTTGCGTGTAGAAGCGATCTTCTAATAAAGCACAAGCGGTTAAATTCCAACAAAATTTAACCGCTTATTCGTTCGTTTAACCGTGCTTCACGCCCGTAATACGACACCACTCTTCTTTTTCAACCACCGGGTCAAGCGTAAAATCCGGCGCATAGGCTTCGCAAACAGATTCCGCTTGTGTTGCTAAAATGCCCGATAACCCCAAATCGCCTTGTGGTTTAACCAACGTAATGATATTTGGTGCCAACTCTTTTAACGGACCGGCAAGAATGTTTGCTACCACCACATCTGCTAATAAATCTTTAGGCTGATCTTTAGCAAGGAAGAGCTCTAATCGATCCGCAACGCCATTTGCCTCAGCATTATTGGTTGAAGCTAAAATCGCTTGTGGATCAATATCAATCCCAATAGCACGCTTCGCCCCAAGTTTTAACGCAGCAATCGCTAAAATGCCTGAACCACAACCAAAGTCAATTACCGTTTTGCCGGCTAAATCCAAACCATCTAACCATTGCAAACAAAGTGCAGTTGTCGGGTGCGTACCTGTACCGAACGCTAAACCAGGGTCTAACATCACATTTACCGCATTAGGATCAGGAACCTCACGCCAACTTGGGCAAATCCATAAACGCTTACCAAATTGCATTGGGTGGAAATTATCCATCCACTCACGTTCCCAATCTTTATCTTCAATTTGCTCAATTTTGTGAGCAAAATCTTCCGCGACTAACTGGCTTTCAATTAACGCAGACACAACCGCTTTCATATCGGTTTCTGCATCGAACAAGCCCACCACATCGGTATTTCCCCAAAGACGGGTTTCGCCCGGAAGCGGTTCAAAAATTGGCGTATCTTGGCTATCCATAAAAGTAACCGAAACCGCACCAATCTCCTCTAAAAAATCGCTGATCTGCTCAGCGTGTTTATCTGTACTATTTAAACGAATTTGTACCCAAGCCATTTATTATTCCTTCTTTTTAAAAACGTTTTATTCTATCGCTTTTTCAACAAAAAACGGTAAGTTTTTTCTGAAAACTTACCGCTTGTCGTCCTCTTCTTTAATTCATTTTCATCATCATCTCATACGCCATTCTCTTGCTTTCTTGAAGAGATAATATTTCGGACTTCGTCAGCATTCTTACGCGAGTTGAGGATAAATCTTGCTTCCCATTCGGTAAGTTTCGAGAAGTCGTAGCCGAATTCGGTTTCCCACCATTTTTCAATGTCGCCATAGTTTTGCCTCAATGTTGATAATGTATCTTTTGATAATCTTAATTGTACAGAATATTGTTTCCCTGTTAAAGCATAACAACCTATTACTTTACCACCTAAGTGTTCAATATAACCTTTAATACTCGCTAATGTCCCCCCTTGTGTTTGAGTATCGTCTAAAATAATGGCTTTTTGCCCTCGTTTAAAAGTCCCATAAAACTGTGGTGAATATGCCAATCTATGCCAACCATCACCTCCTGTACGAGAAACTTTAGTTGCTTGAACAATAGATAATTCTACGGGGATATTTAATTTTTTCCCAATAACAGTCGCAGTTGCAACAGGGATCATATTCCGCCCAACAGCTTCTTCAGCGTGAACAGGAACTATCATTACATCTTGCGAACCAATAATTTGACGTAGTTTTTCCACTGCTTCATCTGTTACTAAATCTTTCGCTAATTGATAAGCCGCCTCGACATTACCTGCTTTAGCCAGCTCATATAAAGGGTGTGATGTTGCCTCCCCAAGTTTACGGTCAATAATCGTATCAGGAAAATCATCCGCCCATTTACTTCGCATAACGCCTCCGATAAAAATATCATTAGCGTTAATATATTCTTTTATCATCTTTTTTCTTTCTCAACATTTGATATTTTCGAAGCTGATCGCAAAAATAATTTAAGCGGTCTTATTCTTACAACAAAAAACGGTAAGTTTTTTCTGAAAACTTACCGCTTGTCGTATTACTGTGATAATTTCTCTACCATCTTCTGCAATGTTTCGAGTTGTGATTTTTGTAAAGCTATCAACTCATTTTTTGCAGATAACATCTCTTGTTGATGAGAAATCGTTTGTTTGAGTTGGATAATCTCAGAGGCTAAATCTTGAGAGGTGGGGTTGATGATATTTAAGCTATGGTTATTTCCACTTTCTTGAAAATAAACAACATTTCGTTCGCCAAGCGACATTAACTCCAAAATATCCGTATCAAACACTTCAACAATTTGTTCCAATTTAGGAATAGTTAAACGCGTTTCACCGCGTTCAATTTTTGCATAACCATTTGTGGACATACCTAAACGATCCGCCATTTCATCTTGCGTTAAACTTTTGCTTTCTCTTAAAAAACGGATTTTTTCATTGATTTTCATATATACCCACAAATTCGGAAGAAACCACAACTGGGGGTTGATTGTAATATAACAGCCAAATAAATACAATTTTCATCAAATTTTAATCAATTATTTAAGGGATTTTAATATGTCGGAACTTCCTGAAAACAATAAAGAAGCACTTTCTAACGAAGAATATAGCAAAAATTTCTCCGAAGAAGGATTTTGGGATAAAGCTAAAAAATATGCCAAAAAAGCCGGACTAAAAGTGATGGAACCTTCGCTAAAGATGTACTATGCAGCTCAAGATTCTGATACCCCAGTGTGGGCTAAAGGTATTATTTATGGCGCTTTAGGTTATTTTATCTTACCTATTGATGCTATCCCTGATGTAGCTCCGGTTGTGGGTTATACAGATGATCTCACAACTATAGCTGCTGCATTAGCTACTGTTGCCACACATATTAAAGATGAACATGCAGAAAAAGCAAAAGAAACCATTAAACAGTGGTTTAAATAATCCAACAAAAACATTAATAAAACTGGGTATTGTTTATAAAGCAACCAAATCCATTGTAAATAATCTATTTAGAAAACAAGTAACACCTAAATTCGGTTCAGTCGTTTATTGTGATTTGGCGTTTGGTATTGCAGAGCATTCGGGAATATATGTAGGCAATAATTCTATTGTACATTTAAATAAAGATGGCTTAATTGAAAGAGTATCATTAAATGATTTCATTAAAAATACTCCATCAATCACTATTTACGTTTCAAGCAAAAATGGGGAGGCAGTTGGAAGTGAAATTATTGGTCATTATGCTTTAGCACAATTAGGAAAGCGTGTTAAATATGATGTATTTAGGAGAAATTGCCACCAATTTTCGAGTGGTTGTCTAACCCAAGATTTTGATAATGCAGATCTATTTCTAATAAAACTAAAACGTACAACTCAACAAATACTAGGAGCAAATGAATGGCGAGTATTGGCACAATAGCAGCAATCATTTTAATTATTATGATTGTATCTTATATTGTAAAAAAATAAGTTCTAGGAAAAACACCATGGAAAAGACGTATGAATTTAAAGTTTTAGCTCAAATGGCAAAAACACATACAACAACATCAATGTATATATTTGTTGCAAGAAATGAAAGAGAAGCAAGAAATATGTTTAAAGCCAGTTTTCCTAATGCTTATAAAATAGTTTCATGTGTTCGTGGTTGTGAAAGAACAAAACCACAAATAAAACAACCTGCAAGTTCTTCAAACTCTAATGCTGTTGGGACTGTTTTACTAGGTGCTGCGGCAGTAGGAGGGTTTATTTTCTCGAAACTTTTAGGTAGTAAGAAATGATTTAAACCCTGCACGGTATAATCGTACAGGGTTATGTATAGGTTAATCTCTTAAAGATCGCTATGCCTTAGCATGCAAGGCTTACCCCCTTCCCCCCACAGTGATCTTGTCTAATTTTACCGTAGGTTGCCCAACACCGACAGGGACGGATTGTCCTTCTTTACCGCAAGTGCCGATGCCCGGGTCGAGTTCCATTTTTTTGCCGACCATTGAAACTTGTTGCATCGCTTCAATACCGCTGCCGATAAGGGTTGCACCGGTAACCGGTTGGGTGATTTTCCCTTTTTCAATGAGATAGGCTTCTGCGGTTGAGAACACAAATTTCCCCGAGGTAATATCGACTTGTCCACCACTGAAATGAGGCGCATATAAACCGTATTCAACCGACTCAATCATTTCCTCAAAATCATGGTTACCTTCCGTTAAATAGGTGTTTGTCATACGAGGCATTGGCAAATGCGCATAAGACTCACGGCGACCGTTGCCCGTTGGTACAACGCCCATTAAACGTGCATTCAGTTTATCTTGAATATAACCTTTTAAAATCCCGTTTTCGATGAGGACATTGCGTTGGGACGGTACGCCTTCATCATCAACGGTCATTGAACCTCGAGCATCTTGAATGGTGCCGTCATCGACGATGGTACACAATGGCGAGGTAACCAATTCGCCAATTTTACCGGTAAAGAGTGAAGACTCTTTCCGATTGAAATCGCCCTCTAAACCGTGTCCGACGGCTTCGTGAAGTAAAATCCCCGGCCAACCGGCACCCAGCACAATCGGCATTGAGCCTGCCGGAGCCGGCATTGCCCCTAAATTCACTAATGCCATGCGCACCGCTTCTTTCGCCAAATACTCCGCACGGTTATAGCCAACCATTTCGCCGTTGATAACCTTCGGTTCAAAAAACCAATTTAAGCCATAGCGTCCACCTGCACCTGCCGAACCTCGTTCACGTTTACCATTTTCTTCCACCAAAACAGAAACAGATAAACGCACCAAAGGGCGAATATCTGCGGCTAAAGTGCCATCACTTGCGGCAACTAACATCTCTTCATAGACGGCTGAAACATTTGCATTCACTTGGATTACCCTTGGGTCTTCCGCACGAGCCACTTTATCAACTAAGTGGAGTAATTCGACTTTTTGCTCACGGGTTAGCGTATCAAGCGGATTGAGCGAAGGGTAACGTTTACAAGCGGTCGTTTCTTTGAAATTTTTTACCAATAATTGACCGCTTTCTTGTGTGATACTGCGAGCCGCCACTGCACATTGTTCAAGCTGGTTGAGGCTAATTTGATCGGCATACGCAAAGCCTGTTTTTTCGCCTGAAACGGCACGAACGCCAAAGCCTTTATCGATGTAAAAACCGCCTTCTTTAATAATGCTGTCTTCCAACGCCCAGCTTTCATCCATACTGAGTTGGAAATAGAGATCGGCATAATCTATGTGTCGGGTGGCGAAATGATCTAATACTTGTGATAAGTGTGAAAGCTCAAGCCCACTTGGTGCTAATAAGCTCTCTGAAACCTGTTTTAACATATATATTCCTAGAAATAAAAATCGGTAAATTTTAACATAAATTTGACCGCTTTATAGAAAGGAAAACGCCACAAAAGTGGCGTTTCAAACGTAAGGATATTACAAATTATTTAACTATCTCACCTTTAGCTTGGAGGTCGGCGTGATAAGAGGAGCGTACAAAAGGTCCACAGGCGGCATGTTCGAAGCCCATTTTCTCTGCTTCTGCACGGAACATATCAAATTCTGCCGGTGGGACATAACGTTCTACTTTTAAGTGATGACGGCTCGGTTGTAAGTATTGTCCGATTGTGAGCATTGTGACACCGTGATCACGTAAATCTTGCATTACTTCTAAAATTTCTTCATTGGTTTCGCCTAAGCCGACCATTAAGCCCGATTTGGTTGGAATGTTCGGGAATTCTTGTTTGAAGATTTTAAGTAATTCTAACGACCACTTATAATCAGCACCTGGGCGGACTTCACGATATAAACGTGGCACATTTTCTAAGTTATGGTTGAACACATCTGGTGGATTTTGCTTCAAGATAGCCACCGCTTGTTCAACACGACCACGAAAATCCGGCACGAGAATTTCCACTTTGCAATCGGGATTGAGTGCTTTAATTTCTCGTACGGTTGCGGCAAAGTGTGCTGCACCACGGTCAGGTAAATCATCACGATCCACTGAAGTGATAACCACATATTTCAATTTCATATCTTGCACGGTTTCTGCCACTTTACGCGGTTCTTCCGGATCAAGCGGTAAGGGTTTACCGTGTGCCACATCACAGAATGGACAACGACGGGTACAAATCGCTCCCATGATCATAAAGGTTGCGGTTCCGTGGTTAAAACACTCGTGTAAATTTGGGCAAGAGGCTTCTTCACACACTGAGTGTAAGCCGTGTCTGCGCATTCCGTTTTTGATACTGTCAATTTTTGCCGAGCTTGCCGGGAGCTTAATTTTCATCCATTCCGGTTTTTTCAAAAGTTCTTGATCGGGGTCGATATTGCGAACTTGAATGATAGATGTTTTGGCAGCATCACGATATTTTACGCCCCGTTCCATTTTGAACGGTTCTTTTTTTACAGGCGTTGTCATAACAATGTTATTTCCTAACTGTTAATAATTTGTTGCATATTATAGCCTAAAATCTCGGTAAAGTGGGCAACCAATTTTGGCGAGACTTCATCACAAGTTAAATCATTACGATTGATTAACTCACTTAATTGGCACATTTCTAACCCTGCATAGCCACAAGGGTTAATGTTTAAGAAGGGCTGTAAGTCCATATTGATATTCAACGCCAAACCGTGAAATGAACAACCTTTTCGAATACGCAAACCGAGTGAGCAGATTTTTCGTCCATCAACATAAACCCCGGGCGCGTCTGCCTTAGGGTAACCGTTCACGCCGTAATCTGCCAAGGTTTTTACCACGCATTGTTCTAGAGCAGTAACCAACTCTCTGACTGAAATCTCTTTGCCATTTGCTTTTAACCGCTTAATGTCAATCAGCACATACATTATCTGCTGTCCTTCGCCGTGGTATGTAATTTGCCCGCCTCGATCGGTCTGAACCACGGGAATTTGGGTTGGGTTTAGTAAATGCTCGGGCTTACCGGCTGAACCTTGGGTAAACACGCTGGGGTGTTGGACAAGCCAGATTTCATCGGGGGTATTTTCATCACGATGATCGGTAAAAGATTGCATTTCGTGCCAGATTTTTTCGTAGGGCTGCGTCCCTAATTGGCGGATAATAAGGCTGGTCATTTTGATCTCTTTACTTGGGGCTGTTGAAAATCGTTATTTAACCCTCTCCCCTTGTGGGAGAGGGACAGATTTTGCTTCGTTGAGAAGCAAAATCAGGGAGAGGGGTAAAACATTCAAAGGTAAGATTATAACACCATTCTTACGCCTTGAATTTTCGCCAGTTCTTCATAAAGCGTTTCAACTTGGTCGATATGTTCTGCAATAATATCAATGGAAACCGAGTTATAAGTCCCTTTTGAGCTACGTTGTTCACGCGGGTTATAATCGCCTTTTGCGTGAATTTGCGTGACGGCAACCACATCATCAATTAAATCATCACGATGCGTGCCGACCACTTTGAAAGTAAATGCACATGGGAATTCTAATAAGTCTTTTAATTTTGCTTGTGGAAGATCTTGAAGATTTACTGTTTTATTTTGAGTCATAATATTTTCCTTATCTTAAATAATACGGAAGCGGTGGAATTTAGCAAAAAATTTGCGAAATCCCACCGCTTGCTATCTTGTCCCTATATATGGGGATTGATTTTTAAATTACAAGGCCTGTGAATTAGTTGAACAAACTCTTTACCGTTAGCACCAACCAATCCCACGCTTTACCAAAGATACCGGCTTCTTGAACGTCTTGTAATGCTTGGAGAGGACTGCTCGCCACATCTTTACCATCAAGTTGATAAATCACTTTACCTACCACTTGTCCTTTTGCTAAAGGCGCTTCTAGGCTTTTACTGTCTAACTCATAACGGGCTTTTAAATCGGCTGTTTTTCCTTTCGGAATGGTAATAAAGCTATCTTGAACAGAACCAAGTTGGACTTTATTCGCATTACCGTAATATACACTTTCTTCTTTGATCGCTTGACCCGCCGGTAATGATTTTACCGTTTCAAAATTCGCAAAGCCCCATTGAAGTAGCTTCTTACTTTCAACTTCACGGCCTTTATAGGTTGGTACGCCCATTACCACCGAGATTAAGCGAGTATTCGCATTCGTTGCAGAAGCGACTAGGTTATAACCTGCTTTATCTGTATGACCTGTTTTCATACCATCTACGTTCATCGTTTTGTCCCACAATAAACCGTTGCGGTTTGGCTGTGGTTTTTTGATGTTATATTTAAACTCTTTTTCTGCGTAGATTTTATATTCTTCCGGTTGATCACGAATCACATGTGCGCCAATAATCGCCATATCATGTGCTGAAGAGAATTGGTTCGGATCATCTAAACCGTGTACGGTAGTGAAATAAGTATTTTTTAAACCAAACTGTTGTGCATATTTATTCATTTGGTCAATAAATGCTTGCTGTGAACCTGAAGTATGTTCCGCTAAGGCAACCGCTGCATCATTACCCGAAACAATAATCAGCCCCTTCATTAAATCGCCCACCGAAACTTGCGTGTTTAAATCTAAAAACATTAATGAAGAACCTGGGAATTTTTGCGCCCAAGAATTTTCGGTCACGGTTACCATATCGCTATTGCGAACTTTACCTTGTTTAATCGCATCGCCCACAACATAAGCTGTCATCATTTTGGTTAATGAGGCAGGATATTGACGTTGATCCGGATTTAAACTCGCTAAGACAGCACCCGAGTTATAATCCATGAGAATATAGGTTTGGGCATTTAATTGCGGTGCACTAATGCCAAAATCTGTATTCACATCTGCGTAAGCAAAAGAAGAAAGCGCCATAGCACAAAGGCTAACCGATTTTAATAATGTTTTTTTCATATTAAAGATTCCGAACTGTTTAAATTTAATTTTATAAAATAACGATAAAAACTAAGGGCTTGTTGGTAACCAACAACCCCTTAAATAAACCGGCTTCAGAAAAATTAAATATCTTCTTCCTGAATTTCAGTCGATTTTTTATTTTTATTCAAGATCGCTAATTTAACCTTAGCTGTGCCTGAATGATGCATGCCTAATTGACGCGCTGCTGTTTTCGATAAATCAATGACACGTGCATGGGCATAAGGACCACGGTCATTTACTCGCACGACCACTTTTTTACCATTACGCATATTCGTCACTTCAACTAACGTCCCGAAAGGTAATGTTTTATGGGCGGCGGTCATTGCAGCGTTATTAAAGGTTTCGCCATTTGCGGTACGGCGACCGTTAAATTTGTCTGCATAATAGCTCGCAACACCAGATTGGAAATGCTGACGAGCGACTTTTTTCTGTAAGTCTTGTTTGGCTTTCACGGCTTTTTTCGCAGATTTTTGCGAAGATTTAACCGCTTTTACCGTTTGTTTTGATGTTTTAACTTTAGCAACAACCTTCTTTTTGGCTACTACTGTCGTTTTCACACTTGTTTTTGCGTGTTTAGTTGCTGCAACAGAATTCAATGATCCGAATGTTAAGAATCCAGCTAACAACAGGGTTACAATTTTACTTAATCGCATAAGTATGTATTCCTCATTTAGATATCGTTTCGTTTGTAACGATGTTTGTATTGCCCATCACGCTTAGAAAGAATGATGGTTGGCTGTTAATCTCTAATAGATAACTGCTCTTGTATGTGCTTTTTGATACCGCAAAAAAGCAAAAGTTTAATTTTAATGCAAAAATTATTTAAGTTTACTATAAGGATTGTTGTCATTTGCTCGTTTTCTATGCACGTAGCTTGACATCATCAACCCAAAAGCCGCCATAAGTGTAACATAAGATGTTCCCCCATAGCTAAACAGTGGTAAGGGTACACCAACTACGGGTAAAATACCACTTACCATACCAATGTTTACAAAAACATACACAAAAAAGAGTAATGCTGTGCCACCAGAAAGAATGCGCCCGAATGCATTATCCGATTTTGCGCCAATCATCAGCCCTCGTGCAATAATAAACAAATAGATGGCTAATAAGATCAATACCCCAATTAAACCATGCTCTTCACTTAATACCGCAAAGATAAAATCGGTATGTGGCTCAGGCAAAAATTCAAGTTGAGATTGCGTGCCTTCCATCCAGCCTTTTCCGTGTAGTCCACCTGAACCAATCGCAATTTTTGACTGAATAATATGGTAACCCGCACCCAGCGGATCTTTCTCTGGGTCGATCAATGTCATTACCCGTGTTTTCTGATAATCATGCATCAAAAAGAACCACATTATCGGAATAAATCCGGCAAGAAATACCACGCCGGCGCCAATTAACTTCCAACTCAATCCGGCTAAAAACAGAACGAAAATCCCTGCTGCACAAACAAGAATTGAGGTTCCTAAGTCCGGTTGCATCGCAACGAGCAAGGTTGGAAAAACAATAATGGCTAAAGCAATAAAGGTATCTCTGAAACTCGGTGGTAACGGGCGATTACTTAAAAAGGTGGCCACCATCAAAGGCACCGCTAATTTCGCAATTTCCGAAGGTTGAAAACGTACAAAGCCTAAATTGAGCCAACGCTGTGCTCCTTTACTGGTTTCACCAATTAAATCTACTAGTACCAACATCACTATCGTGACTGCATAAAGATACGGCGAAACTTGTTTATAGACTCTTGGTGGAATCATTGCCATGACAAACATCACGCCTAAGCCTAATGTGACTTGGACAATTCGGTTGGTAAACATTCGTTCACTCGCACCACTTGCGCTATATAACACAAGTAAACCATATCCGGTAATCGTTAATAATCCGAGCAATAACCATACATCAAGAGAAAAGACTTTCCAAAAGAGTTTCTTAAAGCCATTATTCATTTACTTCGCCCTCTGGCATTGTTTCAAGCGGTTGAATTTGCTCATTTTTTTGCAAAGGTTGAGCGCCCTCATTTTTCAATGTATTGGATAACGCAAAATCAAAGACTTTACGTGCAACCGGAGCTGCCACACTACCACCACCGCCGGCATTTTCTAAAATGATGGCAACCACCACCTTAGGATTATCATAAGGGGCATAGCCCATAAACCACGCATGGTCGTGCAACTCTTTTTTCAAGGCGTTTTTATTATATTTACCGCCTTTTAAGTTAAACACCTGTGCCGTCCCTGTTTTTCCGGCGGCACGATAGAACGAGCCACCCGCTTTCTTACCCGTACCATTGCCGGCATTGATTACGTTATACATGCCCAGTTTCGCCACTTGCCAAAAACGCTCTGGCACACCGGTGATATCTTCATAAAGCGCAGGGTCTTTGTAAGGCTCTACTGCTTTTGCACTCATCACTTCTTTCATTAAATGAGGCGTATTAACCCGACCATTATTGATCAACACCGAAGTCGCCTTCGCAAGTTGTAGGGGGGTGGCAATCCAATAACCTTGCCCAATCCCAACCGGAATGGTATCCCCTTGCACCCAAGTTTTTTTATAGCGAGCCATTTTCCACTCTTTGCTTGGCATAACACCGGCTGACTCTTCAAAAAGGTCGATACCGGTTTTCTGTCCAAAACCAAATTTTTTCATCCATTCAGACATCTTATCAATGCCCGTATCGTATGCCAGCTGATAGAAAAAGGTATCCGAAGACTCGGTAATCGCTTTATTGACATTCGTTGCGCCGTGCCCGGATTTTTTCCAGTCACGATAGCGTTGTGTCGTTCCCGGCAAAATCCAGTAGCCTGGGTCAAAAATGGTGGTGGTTGGCGTAATTTTCCCTTCGGCTAACCCCATCACAGCGTAAAAAGGTTTCACAGTCGATGCTGGTGGATAAGTCCCCTGCGTTGCCCGACTATAAAGCGGACGAGCAGGGTCTTCCAATAATGCTTTATAATCCTTACCGGATACACCACCTACAAACAAGTTATTATCATAACTTGGGTTGGTTACCATCGCCAAAATACTGCTATCACGAGGATCCATCACAACCACTGAGCCACGCTGATTACCCAATAAATTCTGAATATATTGTTGTAATTCCACATCAATAGTTAAACGAATGGAACTGCCTGCCGCACCTTCTTGATCACGTAATTTCCGAATTACCTTCCCTCGGTTATTGATTTCTACCTCTTCAAACCCTGTTTGCCCGTGCAGCTGATCTTCGTAGTACTTTTCAATACCCAGTTTTCCCATATCGTGAGAACCCGCATAATTACCGAATTTACCCTCTTCTTCGAGCTTTTTCTTATCTCTTTCGTTAATTTTCGCGACATAACCCAAAATATGCGTTAGCGTTTCGCCATAAGGGTAGTTACGTTTGTAGTAGGCTTGCACATCTAAACTCGGGAAGCGATATTGATTAACGGCAAAACGTGCCATTTGTTCTTCGTCTAAATTGCCTTTCAACAAAATCGGGGTATAACGTGAAGTCCGCTTTTTCTCTTTGCGGAAATTCTCAATATCTTCATCGGTTAAACCCACAACCTCTTTAAGATCGATTAAGGTTTGTTCTAAATCCTGCGTTTTTTCCGGCACGATGAATAAACCAAAATAGGTAATATTTTCTGCCAACACTTTACCGTTGCGGTCATAAATCAAGCCACGCGTTGGCGGAACAGGCAATAATTTAATCCGGTTGCCATTCGAACGGGTTTGGTAATCCTCATAACTACTGATTTGGAGATGGTACAGATTAGCAATCAACACGCCGGTTAAAGCGAGTACGCCGACAAAAGCCACGACCGCACGGCGAGCAAATAAATTACTCTCCGCTTGCCCGTTTCTCACTTTTTCATGAGGCTTAGCCGACATCAATTTTCCGAGTTTACCAAACATACTTATCTCAAATTGCAAAATTTTCTTTAAATCACACCGCTTGTTTATTCACGATGATAAGGGTGGTTAGTGCTTAAAGACCACGCACGATATAAACTTTCAGCGACCACAACACGCACCAAAGGATGTGGCAACGTTAAAGGCGAAAGTGACCAACTCTGTTCAGCGGCTTGTTTACATTCCGGCGATAACCCTTCTGGCCCACCAATGAGCAAACAAACATCTCGCCCATCATTTTTCCAACCTTCTAGTTGCTTCGCCAACTGCTCGGTTGTCCACGGCTTTCCGGGAATATCTAGCGTAACGATTTTCCCTTTACCGGCTGCGGCTAACATCGCCTTCCCTTCTTGCTCCAGAATACGTTTAATATCCGCATTTTTGCCACGTTTACCGGCTGGAATTTCAATCAATTCGAAGGGCATATCATTCGGAAAACGGCGTTGGTATTCTTCAAAACCGACTTTTACCCAATCAGGCATTTTTTGCCCTACGGCAATTAATTTAATCTTCATTACGACCAAAGTTTCTCTAATTGGTACATTTCACGGGCATCCGCTTGAAGCAAATGCACGATAGCTTGTCCGAAATCCACAACAATCCAATCCGCCACGGCTTTACCTTCATCGCCAAACACCTCAAAACCGGCTTGTTTTGCTTCTGCGGCTAATTTGTCCGCCGTTGCCGCAACGTGACGAACCGAAGTCCCTGTTGCGATAATCATCGTATCAGTAATACTTGATTTACCACGAACATCAATAGCTAAAATATCTTGTGCTTTTAAATCATCTAAAGTGGTTGTTAAAAATTCGACTAATTGTTTTTCCACGTTTCTTTTCCATTCATAATTACTAAAAACGGGGAATTTTAACACAGATTAGAAAGGGATAAAAAAATAAGCGGTAGGAATTTGCAAATTTTTTACAATGACAGGTAAATGAGCTTTGGATAAAAGAAGCGGTAATGGTGTAATCGTGGCCTAAACTTTCGATTTTTGTAGGGGCGGGGTTTATCCCCGCCCGTTAAAAAGAAATCGGGTGGGGATAAACCCCACCCCAACAAATCTTTGAGGAAGGTTCTTTATCAAATTGAGAATTTTTATATTCTCTCTCCCCTACCTCTGCAACGCTTTTAAACGATACAGCACTTCTAACGCTTGTTTAGGGGTAAGTTCATCGGGATCAACTTCTGCAAGGGCTTTTTCGACTTCGCTTTCAATCGCAACAAGCGGTGGGATTTCTGCGCTGTTTTGCAAATCGTTGGAAAATAACAAATCCGCTTGCGGATTTTCTGCGCCCACTTTGGTTTGTTCAGAAATCGTTTCTAAATGTGCTAACCGCTGTTTCGCTAACTGAATAACCGCTTTAGGTACGCCGGCAAGCGCCGCCACTGCTAAACCATAGCTTTTACTCGCTGCCCCTTCTTGAACAGAGTGCATAAACACAATCGTATCGTTATACTCCCTTGCATCTAAATGCACATTGGCAACGCCTTTTAAAAGATTAGGCAAGCTGGTCAATTCAAAATAGTGTGTCGCAAACAACGTGAGCGATTGGCTTTTCTTCGCCAGCCATTCAGCACACGCCCACGCTAATGAAAGCCCGTCATAAGTTGAAGTACCTCGCCCAATTTCATCAATTAACACCAAGCTATATTCAGTGGCTTGATGAAGAATATTCGCCATTTCGGTCATTTCCACCATAAAGGTTGAACGTCCGGAAGCTAAATCATCGCTTGCGCCAATACGGGTAAAAATGCGATCGACAATGCCGATTTCCGCACTCTCTGCCGGCACAAAACTACCGATGTACGCCATAAGCGTGATCAACGCAATTTGACGCATATAGGTGCTTTTTCCCCCCATATTCGGCCCCGTTACCACCAATAAATGTCGTTGCCCATTCAAATAAACCGGGTTCGCAATAAAAGGCTCTTTTAGCACTTGCTCAACGACTGGATGACGACCGCCTTTGATATTGATGATACGTTGAGGGCTAAAGGTTGGTTTGACATAACCCAGATTTTCCGCACGTTCAGCTAAATTGGTCAAAACATCCAGCTCCGACAATGCCATTGCCGCTAACTGTAATTCGCCTAAACGAGGAATCATAAAATCAAACAATGCTTCGTAAAGTTGTTTTTCCAACGCCAAAGAAGCTCCTTTTGCTTTTAACACCTTATCTTCATAGGTTTTTAGTTCAGGAATGATATAACGTTCGGCATTTTTTAGGGTTTGGCGGCGTACATAGTGAATAGGTGCTTTATGTGCCTGCCCTTGGCTAATTTGAATATAGTAGCCGTGAACAGCATTAAAACCGATTTTAAGCGTATCAATGCCTGTGGCTTCTCGTTCTCGTTGTTCTAGATTTTCTAAGTATTGAGTTGCCCCATCGGCTAAATCACGCCATTCATCTAATTCTGCGTTGTAGCCTGCTGCAATGACCCCGCCATCACGAATAAGCTGTGGTGGATTTTCAATAATCGCTCGTTCTAACAAATCGTGAAGTTCGCTAAAATCACCGATTTGGTACAGTAACTGATCTAAACTTGCAGTTAAATGTTGCGAACTCTGCACGATGTCAGGAATTTGCCCCAATGCCGAACGTAAACGGGTTAAATCACGAGGGCGAGCCGAGCGAAGTGCCACACGAGCTAAAATACGCTCCATATCGCCCACGTTTTGTAGCAAAGATTGAAGCGGTTGAATTTGTCCATTTTTTTGCAAAGCATCAATCGTCTCTTGACGCTCTTCCAACTTTTTCATCTGGCGGATAGGTTGGTGGATCCAACGTTTAAGCAAGCGACTTCCCATCGGCGTAACGCATTTATCCAACACTGCGGCTAACGTATTTTCCGTCCCACCGGCAAGGTTTTGCGTTAATTCCAAATTGCGGCGTGTGGCGGCATCTAATAACACTGTATCGTGATTTTGAGCCAGATGAATGCTGTTGATGTGAGGCAGTGCCGTACGTTGTGTTTCTTGTGCATAATGCAACACACAACCTGCAGCACAAAGTGCAACCACCGCTTTTTCGACCCCAAACCCCGCCAAACTTTGCGTACCAAATTGACGGTTTAACAGTTGAATTGCCGTCACTAACTCAAATTCCCATACCGGACGGCGGCGTAACCCTTTGTAATTATTTAAAATTTGTGCATAACCAAAATCTTCAGCATAGAGAATTTCTGCCGGGCTAACCCGTTGTAATTCAGCCGCGAGCGCTTCTTTATTTGGCAATTCACTGATTAAGAAACGACCTGATGTCATATCTAACGTTGCAATCGCAAAAGTACCTTTCTCCTCATAAATGGCTGCCACAAGGTTATCTTGTCGCTCGGGTAAAAGCGCTTCATCACTAACTGTGCCAGGTGTAACGATGCGTACCACTTTACGTTCAACGGGCCCTTTACTCGTGGTTGGATCGCCAACTTGCTCACAAATTGCCACACTTTCGCCCAAAGCCACCAATTTCGCCAAATAACCTTCAACGGCGTGATAAGGCACGCCTGCCATAGGAATAGGCTCGCCTGCAGATGCGCCTCGTTTGGTTAAAGAAATATCTAATAACGCAGCCGCTTTTTTCGCATCGTCATAAAACAACTCGTAAAAATCGCCCATACGATAAAAAAGCAAAATATCGGGATTTTGGGCTTTAAGTTGCAAATACTGTTGCATCATCGGCGTATGATTTGAAAGTTCTTGGGTCATAACATTCTTTGAGTAAATAAAAAATTAGACGTAGTTTATCAGATTGCCCCACCCTGTACAAAATCACGGAGGCTCACTATAATTTGAGGAACTTTTCTTAAGAGGACAAAACAATGAAATTATATGGATTACCGGGCTCTTGCTCATTTGTTCCCCACGTTGCATTAGAGTGGATTAAACAAAAAACCAATACCCAATATGAATATCAAGCAGTTACACGTGAATTTATTAAATCGCCTGAATACCTTGCATTAAACCCACGTGGTGCCGTGCCGGTATTAGTGGACGGCGATCTTGCGCTTTCACAAAACCAAGCGATTTTGCACTATTTGGACGAGGTTTACCCAGAGGTTAAACTTTTTGGTAGTAAAACCGCTCGAGATAAAGCAAAAGCAGCACGCTGGTTAGCGTTCTTCAACGGCGATATTCACAAATCTTTCGTGCCATTATTCCGCTTACCAAGCTACGCAGCGGATAATGAAGCCTTAGCAAACGCCATTCGCCAACAAGCGGCAGAGCAGATTTTAGACCAATTAACCACAGCAAATGAACATTTAGAAACCCACGCTTTCTTTGGCGAGACGATTTCTGTTGCGGATGTTTACCTATACACCATGTTAAATTGGTGCTATTTACTTAAACTCGATTTTAGCCACTTATCGCAACTTGCCCCATTTATGAAACGTGTTGAAGCAGACAGCAGCGTACAGCAGGCTCGTGAGCAAGAGGGTTTGAATAAATAAAACTCCTGTTATTTAGCAAAGAGAAGAGGAATACACGCAAGCGTATTCCTTTTTTCTTATTTAAAGAAGACCACAAAAGAGCTAAAACAATATAAAAAAGATAAAAAAGGTTTAAAAAAGATCTTTTCAATATCAAAAGGTTCATATATGATTCATATCAATATAGATTTAGTTAAATCAGACCATATATAGACCATGAATACATTAACTTCTCAACTTGAAATGCAAATTGATGCATTAAAAACATTACAAAAAGAAGTCATTGCTTATGAACAAGCACAACGGCAGCAATTACATGCTAACAAAATTCATAGCATGACAGCATTTGGTCAATTACTTAATGAAAAACGTAAAGCATTAGATATTGATCTGCATACGCTTGAGTTACAAACGAATGTTTCTGTTTCGACACTTAAGCGTTTATTTCAAGACCCAAGCCAAGTACGGTTTTCAACCGTATTATTGGTTGCTGAAACATTAGGAATTTCATTATGCACGCTCTAAAACGTATTGGTAATGTCTATTTATATGAAGAACTAATCGGGCAACTCGTACAAGATTCACAAGGTTTTCATTTTTATTATGATGAAAATTATCAGGGAATTTCGATTTCGCTTAGCCTTCCAATTTCACAGCGAGCGTTTCATTCTGAGCATCTTTTCCCTTATTTTGCTTCACTTGTCCCCGAGGGTTGGTTAAAGGAACGTTATTCTACCTTGCAGAAGATTGATGAAAATGATCTCTTCGGATTACTCCTAAATAATGGAAAAAATTTACTTGGCGCCACACAAATTTTTGAGGTGAAATGATGTCCGTTTGTCGAATTACATTACAAGCACTCACAAACAGTGAAGAAAAAACAGGTTATAGCACAAAGGGGCTTTTGGCTTTAACCGGCAATGAAAAATTTAATCCAATGCTTCCATTTAGCCGGCAAGAATTCACTTTCTCTACGCCTCAAAAGCAAAAAGGCATGAGTATTTCAGGTTATCAACCCAAACTACAACTGATTATTCAAGATAACCAGTTTACAAGCATTGATCAGCAAGGATTATATATTCTCAAACCCTCTCCGGCGGATTACCCAAATTTGGCGGAAAATGAACACGCCACGATGCAATTAATGAAAAAATTAGGTTTTTGTGTGCCTGAAAATGGCTTGATTGCTTTTAATGCAAGTGAATTAACCGCAGAAAAAGAATTTGCTTTTGTGATTAAACGTTTTGATCGTACCGAAGAAGGCAAGCCCATTCATAAAGAGCAACTTGATGGTGCAATGAATGTCCGTGAAAAATATGGGAAAATTGGCAACGACAACGAGCAATATATTAGCTATGAACAAGCGGTAAAATTTATTCTTACTCATACCGAAAACAATTTAAGCCAAAGGCAAGAATTATTTAGACGAATCGTTTATGCCTATCTTCTTGGAAATAATGACTTACATCTACGGAACTTCTCGCTAATTCATTCAAAAGAAGGAACAATTACACTTGCACCTATTTATGATTTTGTTTCCGTAGCCCCTTATTCTGAACTATTTCATAGCTCAATTTTAGCTTTACCACTATTAGCAAAAGAGGAGGGGGGAAAAGAATTGGCTCACGGTTTCGATACACAATATGGCGAATATATCGGGCAAGATTTTATTGAATTTGGAGAGAATATCGGACTAAGTAAAAGGCTGATTATCGAAAAACTTCTTCCAGAAATAAAGGATGAAGCTAAAATGGTAGAACAAGTGTATCAGACCTCTTTTTTACCCGAAAAACATAAAGAACAGATATTAAAGGCATATTTAAGAAGGCTTAACTTGCTTTTTATTTTAAACGAGGAGAAATTACTTAAATAAAAACAAACAGGTATTATGTAGCAAATGCACAACTCCTTGATTTGTCCAAATGACCTAGTAGATACCATAAGACACAACAAATTTTATTTCATAAATGTATCTAAATTAAATGCCGTCTGTTTTTGCAATACAGCCTGTGCAATAGTGACTAATTTACGCATTAAAGCAGTGATAATTACCATTTTAGGCTTACCACACTCAAGCAACCGCAATACAAACGAGCGATATACGCTATTTTTGTAGCAGCCAAAGGCAAAATTCATTGCAGGACAAAAGAGCGCCTTGCGAATGTCGGATTGCCCGATTTTTGAGATACCAATAACGGTATTTAAACTTTTCCCCGAACTTTTAATCATCGGGGTTAAGCCTGTAAAAGTGGCTGCAGCTTTTGCATTTTTAAAACGATTGCCATCACCTAAATGGGCAATCAGTTGAACGGCGGTTGCAAAGCCAATAGCAGGAATAGTGCAAAGCAATTTTACATTGTTTTTCAATGTGTTATCTGCATTAACGCACTGTTTAATCGTTTTCTCCAAAGCATTAATCTGCGCTTTGATGAAGGCAATCATCTGCTGTGTTGAAGCAATGCAATCGCTATCAATCAACATCGTTAGCCGTGTTTTTTCTTGTGCCAACTGTTTTTTCAGGTGGTCAAGTTGGCGATTTTTACGCAACAATTCCCGTTGAGCAGGGGAAATTGGCTGATAAATCGGTAATTTATGACGCTTTTCATCGGCATAATCGGCAAGCATTTTGGCGTCGATTTTGTCGGTTTTAGAGCGTAAATTATCGGTTCTCGTGAAATTTGCACTACATTTAGGGTTAATTACGCTAACGGTGATTTGCTGTTGAAACAGAAAATCAGCTAGGGCTTCGTGATAAATATTGGTGGCTTCCATTACGCAGTGAAAAGTTTCACCAAATGTATTGAGCCACTGCATAAGTGATTGAAATCCTTCCGGATTATTTTTAAACACTTTATGCTTATGTTTGCCGTTTTGTAATTTAATGGCAACATCAAATTTAGCTTTGGCAATATCAATGCCAACGTAATATAATGGGTTATCCATTTGACCTCCAAACCTTGTGAATGCGGGCTACGGAAAACGTGCCTGAGATACCATTCGGGGTGATAGTGGATGAGGAAGTAGGCTTATATCTACACTACGTGCTTAATAGCACTAGGGACGCCACAACTCTACTTTCTCTTTAACCCCATTATGATGGTACTCGTAATGGGGTTTTCTTTTACCCATATTCTAATACAAGGGACGCCACGCTGGCGTCCATCATAGCCATAAATGCAACGTAGGTAAACAATTCGAAATCTATAAAATCACAGTCATACTTTTAATAATGTACGTTGTCGAAATACTTTATGGACGCCAGCATGGCGTCCCTACGTATACTTTTGTGCAACTGCTAAATAATACAGAAACAAGCAGTTATTTTTCTTACGCCATTTGCAAAATGGTTCGAGAAAATAACCGCTTGTCATCTTAATCACGAGTTCTCAGTATTATAACAATAGCGCCGATCCCCATTTAATAATATCAAAGAAAAACTTGTTTTCATTGGTGGCAACGCCATCGCCTTTTTGTTTGTCATCAGACTTAGCTTCTTCCACCATACCGCTTTTATATTGCCCTTTGACCACCGCCAAATCATCACGAGCTTTCGATCTTAACGTTTCGCATTGCTTTTTCGTTAATTCCTTGATTTCACTAGGATTTTCTTTAAATTTCTTAAATTGGTATTGCGCATATCCCATAGATTTCTCATCTGCTTGCACAATTTTCACATATTGCTCGCCAATGACTTTTTCTAACGGATAGAAAAAGACGTATTGTGAGTGAATATACGCATCTTCTTTAGAAAAATGATCCTGTTGAATCCGTGTGAGATTAGGATAAATACATTCCGCCGCTTGATTGCTTTCTGCCACCCAGCGCTGAGCATCTTGATCCGATAAAATATAATCTGCATCGGCAAACTCGCCAGGGAAAGGCGAGTTTTGCTGAGAAGATGAACAGCTGAGAAGGACAACGGAAAAGGTTATGAGAGCAAAAAAATTTTTTAGCATTTGTCTGTCCAAATTAAACTATATTCTTCAAGTTAAAAAATTACATAGAAACTCATTCACTAGATAAGCACTCAAAAACAATATTTTTCCATTTTACATTTCCATTTTGCGCTAAATACGGACCCATTCTTAAGAACCTATCTTTAGATAAAATAATTAACTCTACATGTTCCCATTTTCCCCCTTCAAGACCTAGTTCTTCAGCTCTTAACACTTTAGATAATATAGCGTCTTTATGCCATAGCGTAAATTTACTCTTATGGGCTCGAACTAAAAAAATTGCATCATCTTCTAACTTCTCTAAATTTCTAATAAATACATCGAAAGACAATTTGTATTTAAAATATGAATTATTTCTTCCACCAATTTCTATAGGTAAGCTATGCAGTTGGTTATATACTGGCTTCACTTCACCATTCACATTTATAGATATTTCTTCATCAGAAATATTAAACAATGTATTTCTATTATGATTCCAAATATTAATAGCATTAAGTAAATTCCATGAAGGGACTTCTTTAGCTTTTTTTGTTGAACTTAGCTCCGATATTAATCGGCTAGAACTAAAACAAGCCAACTGATCTACATGTTTTATTTTCTTATTAAATACATTATTAAACAATTTCACTATAAAATCTTCATAATATTTTTTTTCAAAATGTAAAGGATCTAAACCATGTGTATGTTCTTTTGTTGCTATATAACCATATCTCAGATCCAGATAGTCTAAGTTATATTTGGCTATAGCATAAGAATCAAACTTTTCCCATACTTTATTTCTTAATGAAAGATCAAACTTAGAATCTAAAGAACGAATTTCTCCATCTAAGTTTTGCAATTTAGCAAATCTAGCACCTGTAATAATTACTTTAGTATTCGGTAAATATGTTTTCATAAATTCCATAAAATTAGCTAAGTTTTTCTTCCATATCTTGAAATACTCTTCAAATGATATAGTTGGCTCTAAAGTGCTTGAAACAGACAACTCATTAAATGCTTCTATTTTCTTATACCTCCAACACTTATTAGTAATGATGGAATCTTGTATATATGCAATGCCAAAATGTACATCTGGATAAAAGTCTATAATAAGAATATCTGGGTTAGAAGCAACTAGATTATTTAGACCATCTTTTTCTAGCTCACTAACTAAATGTTCTTTTGCATATTCGTCATCCTTTCCTCTAAACTTAGAGTAATCATACTTTACAGGTTTTGAAAAAATTGAAATTAAAGATGTATGAAATTGATATTGAATCACATCAAAAAACGGTTTGTTTTCAGGTATAAAATCTGATCTAAATGCTAATCTAGATACACAACTACCAATAATTCCGACTCTTAGTGCCATAATAAGATATTCCTAAATTAACTCTAATAATTCCCAAGCTTTAATTTCTGTAGCCGAGAAAGATACTTTTCCTTGAGGGGTTACTGAAAGATATTTACCATTATAGCCAACAGCAAATTTATTATTTTCTAATCTATTCAAAGTAAACAATTGCGCATTATTTGAACTGAACCCCCTGACAAAATTATATTTGTCTATATAAAAATAGAAAAGAGCTTGTTTATGTCTTACCCAAAAGTAAATTACCTGATTAATACCATCTCCATTTCTAGATAATCGGCATTCTAATTTAGAATATCTATCTCCATATTGTTCTAAAACAACATCTTTAATGGCAACAATGATATTTTTTTCAAAATCATTAGGGCTATCTAAGAATAAAAAAATTTCAGAAACACCAATATTTAAATAATACTGAATAAAATAATTAATACTGTCAGGAGTAGACTTAACTGTAAGTATCACAGACCAAGATGGTTTCATTTTATTTTCCTTTTATAATAGATATAAAACATAGGTTCTATAATTATTAATAGAACCTATAATTAAATTATTTAGAAAATACTTTACTATAAAACATTTGCAAAGCACTCTTTTGATAAATATTGTAATCAAAATGAGAGAATGATAATTTTCCTTCTATAAAATCAACAAGTCCTTCATATATTCCATTTTCATTATTTGGAACCAAATGCCCAGAACGACCTTCTAAAGCACTTCTAGAACCTACAATATCAGTAGATATAATCGGCTTATCTAAAATCATTGCTTCGAATAAAGTCATAGGTTGACCTTCATGATTTGAAGATAATACGAAACAATCAGCTCGTTTCAAAAATGGGAATGGATTAAATCTAATACCTACTAAATATACATTTTTCTCTAGTGATAACTCTTTAATAAGGATATTCAAATCATTATAAAGAGGTCCATCACCAAGAATTAATAATCTAGAATCAGGATAATCATCTACAACCTTTCTAAAGCTACGAATTAATTTTGCTTGATCTTTCTCTGGAGAAAGCCTTGCTAAATTAATAAATATCTTCCCTTTACAATCATTGAAATATTTTTCATCCTCAGCGGCTAAAGGTTCTTTAGATCTTTTAATTGTTAATTCAGGATCTTGAACATTATCACAATAATCAAACTTATTAATGTCTAAGTTAAAACGTTCCCAAAGATTCTCGATATTTAGTTCCATTGTAGGTTTTGATACCGACATTAAATGATCATACATATAATAAATACTAAATGTATTTTCTAAATGAGGAAAACGTAAGGTCCACTCACCATATTTATCATTATGTTGGTAAATTGTTTTTACTACATTTTTAACTTTTGCTGAACCAAATAAATAAGCCCAGAATCTGCTATATCCAGTGAATTCAATCAATGCATCAAACTTAGAGTATCCAACCATACGTCTAAATTCTTTATTATAGGCATGTTCAAAATAAGGGCGCATATTAGCTGGCAAAAACTTATATTGATTAGCTTTTGCTTCAATCCAGTCATCTTCAATACTACGGTTCATTCGCCCAACTCTAGGTATAATATTCACATAAGGAGATACTCTAGCAAATTGTGCTAAACGTTTTTCCTCTCTAGAAATAGCATTTGGGTCAATAACTAAAGAAACTGCATATTTAGTATAATCAATATTATTTAATAGATTGATTATTGATGTAGTAATTCCATTTGGTAAAAACTCGCCACCAAAAATCAATAACGATTTTTTATCATTTAAGGCAATCTTCTCATTAGGATCTTCTTTACCATTGATAAACCAATTAACAACTCTAGCAGATACATTTCCATTTTCATAAGGTGTAAAGTCTTGCTGAGCTTGTTTATATAGTGGATGTACATCAGATTTATTAATTTCCTTGAAAACCGCATCTTTTAATTCAGTAATATTTTCTGCCATGGCTCCTGGTAGTCTAGAATTATCGAAATATAAACCTCTGTCACGCTCATACTCCTCGTAATCATCAATATAATAAATGATTGGATTACCTGTAGCCATATAATCAAAACCAATGCTAGAATAGTCTGTAATTAGAATATCAACGATTGATAATAATTCATTAGTATTAATATATTCAGGAACAATATATTGACTTACACCACCTTCATAAGCATTTTTTTGAACGAAATAATGTCCTCTAAATAGAAGATTAATATTTAAATCTTTTAATGCTTTAATTTCAGAAATTAATTTATCCGCTTCAACTTCTGGAGAACCTAAAGTCCCTCTCCATGTCGGGGCATATAAAACTACTTTCTTGGATGAATCTATATTTAAGAGTTTTCGTAGTTCGTTCTTTCTCGTCTCACTTGTATTAAGGGTTAAATCTATCCTAGGATACCCAGCTTCTAATACTTTTCCTGTATATATTTCTTTAATATCATAACGGTCAATTAAAACCCACGTTGTATGAGGATTTGGGCTTAATAAATGTGTACTTTGTAAAAAATTCCTTTGAGAATTTTTTAGCTCCATAAAGCTATTTTTAATATCTTTCCCTAAAGTTTTCCATGGTGTTCCGTGCCATGTATTTAAATATCTTTGTTCTTTCTTTCTTGTAAAATAAGGAGGAAAAGTTGCATTATTAACTAAATATTTTGCAGAACATAGATACCTTAAATATAAATCAGAATCTTTTCGTACAAATACAACGTTTTCTAATTTTTTAAACTCTTCACTTACAGAGGAAAAATCATTAATCACCCAAACAAAAAGAAAATCATCAAATTTCTCTTGTTTTTGCATTTCTAAGAAAATAGCTAAAGGATTGCAAGACATTGCAACACCAGAAAAACTTTCAAACAGTACGATTTTCTTACTTACACCTAATACATCATAATATTCATTATAAATTGCAGATTGTCTAAACCCTTCATCAGTGTTAAATTTTTTATCAGGAACACCATAAAGTTTCTGAATTTGGCGAATACTCTTTAAAAATCTTGTAGCTCTTTTAAAATTACCTAATTTTGCAAGAATCAATCCATATTTATAGTATAGATCACTATCATACTCATTAGTTCTTAGTAGTATTTGATAATATACTTTTTCTGCATTTACAATATCTCCACGAGAAAAATAAATATTTCCAAGCTCATTCCAAACTTCTAAATCCGTATAATCTAATACTAACTTGTTATATAATTTTTTTGTAGTTTTATCATTAGGAAAAACTGTTAACTTATCAAACCAAATAGACTCCTCATTAAAAGACCTTTTTGTTTTCAAAAAGGCTAATGTGGCTTCTTTGTATTTATTAACGTTTGTTAAACATAAGCCTAGTCTATAATACCAATAGGAAGTATATTTTTTACTTATTGCAATTTGATAATATTCTGCTGCTTCTAAATATTTTCCCTGTTTCTCTCTAACAAAACCAACTTGATAAAACCAGTTAGGATTAGAACTATTCAGTTTAAGAGCTAAAAGATAATATTTCTCTGCATTTGCCCAATCATAGCAACGTTGATATGCAAAACCTACTCTATAACATAATTCACTATTTGATGGAAATTTTTGAAATGAATCCAAATATGCATTAACAGCATCAAGCCATAGTCCTTTTCTTTCATGAATAGAGCCTATGCCAAGCACCTTAGACTCATTTAACTCATCTTTTTCAATAGCTTTTCTATATGCATCTAATACTTCTCTTGTTAAGCCATTAGCCTTTTCTAGACAATACCCAAATTTATAAAATAGTTCATAATCTGCTCTATTGCCTTTTAAATGGATGGCAGTTTGATAAGATACCGATGCTTCATCATACCGCTTCATTTTTTCTAAAGAATTACCTAATCTTGCATACAAATCTGCATTTTTTGAATTTAATTCGACAGCATACTTTAACGACTCTACTTCTTGCCAAACTTTTCCTTGTTTATTAAGTAATTCAGCTAATCGACTATACAATTTAGCTGTTGGTATCTCTGTTTCCAAGCGTTTCCGAATCAATGCTTCTTCAATAGCAGACGCAGAAGTAGTCAATTTTACTCCTTGTGTATCACTTGCTTTTAACTGCGATTGATATAGTTGTACTTTCCACTCCTCTTTATTAGGTAATAAAGAAACTGCATTACTAATATATTGATAAGCAAGACTCCATTTATGTTGTTTAAAATAACACATTCCCAATTTAAAATTACTTTGAGGATGTTCTGGTTTTCTACTTACTGCTTTTTCAAAAAATAGTTGAGCTCTAGCCCAATCTCTATTTTTATAAAACTTCATGCCATTCCAATAACTAAGAGGATAACGAGTAAGCTCTAATAACTTTTTAAAATTTCTCATAATATTCCTATTGAAAATTTTTTCTATATTTATAAATTTCCATTTCAGTTTCATTAAATACTTCCATATTAGGAGTATCAAATGCACTATCAAACTGTGTTTTAGGCGTGCGCCAATCACCATAATTTTCCGTTAAATATAAATCATAATTCTCTGGAATGAGATAATTTCCTCCAAGAAATGCTGTAGTTGTTAGATTAAACGGTAAATTATGCCATTTAATTTTTACACCGGCATGCCAATAATCATTAGGTTCACGATAATGAATGAACACATCTATCACAATACCATTCACATGTCTTAATGTTATAAGATGTTTTGTTCGAGTAGGCACGATATAAAAATATCCCGACGTTGATAAGTAATGTTCTAATTCCTCATAGTTATATTCATCCCAAACCCCTACATCAATATCTTTATCATGCCCCAATAATTTCCCTTCTCGAATGCAGCCTAAAAGCGTACCACTAATTAAGAAAAAAGGTATCTGATGTTGATCTAATGTCTTTTTTAAATCCTCTAAGGCTTTTTCTGCCAACTTGTCTGTAAAGTTAGAAGGGGCTTTGTTTTCTACTTTAGAGGTTTGGGTCTGTTGCTTTGCCAGCTCTAGCGCTTCATTATTTAAACCTGCTCGCAAAGCAGCATTTATTCTAGGATGAAAAATGGGATCATTTTTTAAGAAATTCGTTGTATTTCTTACATATTGAATATGCTCTTCTAAATTTACAAAGTCCTTTGTATTCTCAACCAAATTGGCAAGATAAATCCAGACTTTCTTCCGACTATTTTCTAAAGCACACTGAGCAAGTGTGCGCCAAGCATCTTGTTTTCTATGCTGTTTAACTAAAATATCTGCATATAAAAAGATAGCTTCCGGCATTTTTGTGAAATTTGAGATTTTTTTAACCGCTTGCTCAGCAAGATGATATTCTCCACATAAGAAGTAACTTTGCGCGAGATAATAGTTCCCGATGCTAATACCTTTTTGTACCAGTTTATTAGATAAACATCTAACCTTCTTATGTTGAGCATTTGTCAATGCTTTTGCGATACGGTAGCCGTACCAATAGGCTAATGGCGAATATTTACAGTTAGCTTCCCTTAATACTCGCCTTAGAGATTGCATTTGCATTGAAAAAAAAGCAGACATAAATCTTACTCTTCCTCTTTTTCATGAATCTGTTTTTGATCTTTTGTTAAATCTTTTTCCGCAAGCATTTTTTTAACTTTCGTTGTTGAAATATCTGGTGTGCGAGGTAAGTAAACAACTTCACAATACTCTTGTAGAAAATCAAAATGCCCCTCCCAATCATCTCCCATGACAAAAACATCAATCTCATGGTTTTTTACATCTTCTATTTTTTGCTCCCAGTTCGTTTCAGGAATAACTTTATCTACATAACGAATAGCCTCTAAAATATGTTTACGCTCTTCATAACTATATGCGCAAATCTTATTTTTACTTTCTAAATTAAATTTATCCGTAGAGATCGCGACAGTTAAGTGATCACCTAACGCTTTTGCTCTCTCTAATAATCGAATATGTCCGTGATGTAATAAATCAAATGTTCCATAAGTTAAAACTTTACGCATTGCTTATCCTCCTAGATTAGTTATGAAAATATTTTTTAGATATCCGCTTTATATATTGTAATTTACCCTTCTTTGCCTTCTTATGTAACATCTTCTCAATATACAATTCTTTTACTGTATGTCTAACATAAAGCTGTTGTTGAGATAAACAATATATTCCTGATATTAGGTTCTCTAGACACCGTATCGCTTGTTTAGTTGCACATTGAGTATCATAATATAATTTATTATATAATTCTTTATCTGCATATTTCTTTTCAAGAAATGCCTTCCCCACTGTTGTTACAAGCTTAGATGGGTGCAAAACCTCTATCCCCAACCTATCACGGTGAGTAATTTCTAAACTGAACTGATCCAATTTTTCATTTTGTATGTTGGGAATAGAAAGTAAAACAAGCGGTTTTTTACAAAAAACGGCATCAAAAATAGCACCGCTATAATCAGATATTACCATATCCGAAACACTCATAAGCGATAACAAGTCTTCCTTTTCATAAAAGAAATGTAAACTTGGGTAAGTTTTTTCATAGTGCGTAATTTTATCGGAAAAAATGACTGTATTATGATGTAATTTCACTATCACATTATACGCTGTCGCTAGTTTAGCTAATTCATCAATATATAAAGAAAAACTGGAAAGCTCTCCCCAACTGGGGGCATAAAGTATAGTTTTCTTTAACGGATCAAGAATATCTTGATAATTCTCTTTTGCTTTTTGATGGAATTCTGGAAGATACCAGCTGTCATATCTTGGACATCCAACTATTTCTGTTGGGGAAAAATAGGATATTTTATGATAGGCATAAGGACCATACACAAGATTAAGATCAGCTAAAGATCTCCAAGCTCCATAGTTGTGAGGCTCTTTTGCATAACCATACTGTAACATCGCAATTTTTGTATGTTTAAACAAATAAAGTTGTTCAAACACTGTTTGCGTAACAATAACATCAAAAACACCATCAATTTTTTCATGGAGTTGAGACTGTTTCACATATGCGATATTGTTATTGATATCTTGTAGTATAGATTGCCCAATGACTACACTTTTTTTCTTTTTTTCTATTATTAAAGTAGCATGAGGTAAAGCTTTAAGTAGAGGTTTGAAATGCAAAACCTGAAAACTATTCCATGCAATAAATGCTATTTTCACATGAACACCTCTAGAGAGAAAAGATTTACGTAATTTTATAACAATCCAGAAACTTTTTAATCTGTTTTTGATAAAATATTAACTTATTGAACTATTGTAATAAGAGAACATTATGAAACCACGATTCATTAATAAAGTTATTCATTTAACGTTTATTAGTATACTCTCTGCTTGCTCAACACTTCCGACTTCAGGCCCAAGCCAAAACGATGTGATTGAAACTAATCAGAATATCCCTGTACAGTCGCAAGTTAATGTAATTGAATTAAACAATGCTGTCGTAAATCAGCTCTATCGTCAACAAGAGAGTCAGCTCTTTTCCGGCTTTGATGGATTACAAGGTAGAAGTGGATATGCTGGCACAGCGAATATTGGCGATGTACTAGAAATTTCGATTTGGGAAGCACCTCCTGCTGTTTTATTTGGTGGTACCTTCTCTTCAGAAGGGCAAGGTAGTGGGCATTTAACCCAACTCCCAGCCCAAATGGTCAATAATAATGGAACAATTAATGTCCCTTTTGTTGGAAATTTTCGTGTAGCGGGTAAAACGCCTGAGGCAATTCAATCTTACATTGAAAAGGCCTTAAAACGTAAAGCTAACCAACCACAAGTATTGGTAAAAATTGCAAATAATTACTCTACCGATGTGACTGTTGTTCGCCAAGGTAGTGCTATTCGTATGCCTTTAACAGCAAATGGCGAGCGAGTATTAGATGCTATTGCAGCTGTCGGTGGCGCAACAGAAAATATTGAAGATATTACAGTTCAACTTACTCGTGGAGCACAAGTAAAAACATTAGCTTATGAAACTCTTATTGCAGATCCTACACAAAATATTGCGTTACGATCCGGTGATGTTATTGCGCTATTAAATACACCATTTAAATTTACAGGATTAGGCGCTGTAGGCAGTAATCAACAACTCCGTTTCTCAAGTAAAGGCATTACTCTTGCTGAAGCCTTAGGAAAAATGGGGGGGCTGATTGATGATCGTTCCGATCCTCGAGGTATATTTATCTTCCGTCATGTTCCTTTTGGTCAATTATCAATGGAACAACAATTAGAATGGGAAGCTAAAGGGTATGGAGCAGGCATGGATGTCCCTACTGTATATCGAGTAAATCTACTAGAGCCTCGTTCTATGTTTTTAATGCAACGATTCCCGATTCAAGATAAAGATATTGTTTATGTATCAAATGCACCACTGGCTGAATTTCAAAAATTCTTGAGAATGATTTTCTCAATTACATCGCCAATTTCAAGTGCAACGAATACGATTAGATCGTATTAAAAATATAAATTTTCATGAGGAACATAAATATGAGTTCAAACAAAAAAGGTTTGTTAAAACGATTGAAACCTTTGTTATGGGTAACAACCATTATTCCAACGGCATTATCAACATTTTATTTTAGTTCTGTTGCTTCTGATGTTTATATTTCAGAATCGAGCTTCGTAGTTCGCTCCCCGAAAAATCAATCATCGATGACTGGAATTGGAGCTTTATTACAAGGCTCTGCCTTTAGCCGTTCACAAGATGATACTTATACGGTGCAAGAATATATGCATTCTCGCACAGCGCTTGAACAGCTTCAAAAAGCATTACCCGTAAGAGAATTTTTTGAAAACCGAGGCGATGTGATTAGTCGATTTAATGGCTTTGGTTTCAATGATTCTCAAGAGGCTTTTTATAAATATTTCAGAGAGAAACTTGGCGTGAGTTTTGATGCTGTTTCTGGTATTGCAACACTTCGTGTGAGAGCATTTAATGCAGAAGATGGCCAACGAATCAACCAACAACTCCTACAACAAGGTGAAGAACTTATTAACCGTTTAAATGAACGAGCAAGAAAAGATACGATTTCTTTTGCTGAACAAGCGGTTAAAGATGCAGAAGAAAATGTAAATTCGACCGCTTCTGCCCTTAGTAAATATCGCGTTAAAAACAAAATTTTTGATTTGCCTGCACAATCAGGCGTCCAACTGAGTTTAATTTCAAGTTTGAAAAGTGAGTTAATTCGTGTTGAAACCCAATTAGCACAATTGCTTTCAATTACGCCGGATAACCCTCAAGTTGAAGCATTACAAATGCGTCAAAAAAGTTTGAAAAAAGAGATTGAAGATCAGTCAAAACAACTCTCAGGTAATACATCAAGTTCCATTGCTGCACAAACAGCAGACTATCAACGCCTTGTGTTAGCAAATGAATTAGCACAGCAACAATTAACGGCTGCATTAACTTCTTTATACAATACAAAAAATGAAGCAGATCGCCAACAGCTTTATTTAGAAGTGATTAGCCAACCAAGTAAACCAGACTGGGCACAAGAGCCTTATCGTTTATATAATATCTTAGCAACATTCTTTATCGGATTTATCTTATATGGAGTGTTAAGTTTATTATTAGCAAGTGTAAGAGAGCATAAAAACTAATGCAATATGGAGATAAAACCTCTTTCCGCCAATCATTAGCCATTCAAGGAAGGGTTATTTACGCCCTTCTGATGAGAGAAATTATTACTCGCTATGGGCGACAAAATATAGGGTTCTTGTGGCTTTTTGTTGAACCTCTTCTTATGACGTTATTCATTACTATTATGTGGTCATTTGTACGAGCAAGCCAAATATCCAGTTTAAATATTGTTGCATTTACTATTACGGGTTATCCACTCATGATGATGTGGCGTAATGCATCAAATCGTGCAATTGGGGCAATTTCTTCAAACTTAAGTTTGTTATACCACCGTAATGTACGTGTATTAGATACCTTATTTGCAAGAATGCTATTAGAAATAGCTGGAGCAACTATTGCACAAATCTTAATTATGGCACTATTTATTGCAATTGGATTGATAGATATGCCACAGGATATTTTTTATATGCTAATGGCATGGGTCTTAATGGCGATTTTTGCCATTGGTTTAGGATTAATCATTTGCTCTATTGCTCAAAAATTTGAAGTCTTTGGTAAATTATGGAGTACAATTAGCTTTGTCTTTATGCCACTTTCTGGCGCTTTTTTCTTTCTTCACTCTTTACCACAAACTGCACGGGAATTTTTCCAATGGGTTCCTATGGTAAGTGGCACAGAAATGTTCCGAAAAGGCTATTTTGGTGCAAGCGTAACTACTTATGAAAATGTAGGTTTTTTGATTATCTGTGACTTAGTTCTACTCTTTATTGGTTTAGTCATGGTAAGAAGCTTTAGTAAGGGAGTTGAACCTAGATGATTAGCGTTAAAAACGTAAGCAAAAAATACCATACAAATAAAGGGTGGAAAACCGTATTACAAGATATCAATTTTGATCTAAATAAAGGAGAAAAAATTGGTATTTTGGGAAGAAATGGTGCGGGTAAATCAACCCTTATTCGTTTATTGAGTGGAGTTGAACCCCCTACAGAAGGGACCATTGAACGAAAGATGTCTATTTCATGGCCATTAGCTTTTAGTGGAGCATTCCAAGGTAGTTTAACTGGGATGGATAATTTACGATTTATTTGCCGTATTTATAATGCAGATATTGATTATGTTAAACATTTCACTGAAGAGTTTTCCGAATTAGGGGATTATCTGTATGAGCCCGTAAAAAAATATTCTTCAGGAATGAAGGCTCGACTTGCATTTGCTTTATCACTTTCCGTTGAATTTGATTGTTATTTAATAGATGAAGTCATTGCTGTAGGCGACTCACGATTTGCAGAAAAATGTAAACATGAGCTTTTTGAGAAACGCAAAGATCGCTCAATTATCTTGGTATCTCATAGTCCTTCTGCAATGAAAGAATATTGTGATAATGCAATGGTTCTAGATAAAGGAATTATGTACAAATTCGAGAATATGGATGAGGCATACAAATTCTATAATTCTACACTTTAATAGTATCAAGAAGGGCATATTGCCCTTCTTTTATTTACAACGTCACAAATCCATCATAAATATGGGTTGCATCACCTGTCATATAAAGTGGGTGCCCTACGCCTTCCCATTCAATCATCAGTGAACCACCCGGCAAATCCACTTGGACTTTACTATCAAGTAAGCCTTGCATAATGCCGACAGCAACCGCACCACAAGCACCACTTCCACATGCCTGTGTTTCGCCTGCACCGCGTTCAAAAACACGTAGCTTGATATGATTACGGTTAATCACTTGCATAAATCCTATATTGGCTCGCTCAGGGAAGCGTTCATGATTTTCCAATAAAGGACCTAACTCATTCACGGGGGCTGTTTGAATATCTTCTACCTGTAAAACGCAATGCGGATTTCCCATTGAAACAACACCGCACAATACCGTTTGTAACGAAGTACGAAGAATATAATTTTTCTCGAATTTATTGGCAGTAAAAGGAATTTGCGCCGGCTCCCAAATCGGTTCGCCCATATTCACTCTCACTTGACCATTTTCTTTCAGGCTCAGTACCATTTTCCCTTTTGCAGTACTGACATGAATATCTTGTTTATTCGTTAAACCTTTTAACGTGACAAATCGAGCAAAACATCTTGCACCATTACCACATTGTGAGACTTCGCTCCCGTCCGCATTAAAAATACGATAATGGAAATCGAGTTCCGGATCATAAGGCGCTTCAACCAATAATAATTGGTCAAATCCGATACCACGGTGGCGATCGGCGAGTTTTTGAATAATCTCTTCGGTTAAAAACACATTCTGTGTTACACCATCTACCACCATAAAATCATTGCCGAGTCCGTGCATTTTTGAGAATTGCATATTTTTTTCCTAATTTTTTGATTTTTATTAAATCTTATTATAGAGATTAGAATAGCTTATTGATATAGTACAGCCAATTTTAAAAATCTGATTTTTTTAATCTTATTCCTCACAGTATGAGGGCATTTTTCTTAAATTACAATGGAGTATTAAAATATGTCTGCAATGTTTATCTTGCAATTTGCCATTGTTCTACTTTGTATCTTAATCGGTGCACGAGTAGGCGGTATTGGCTTAGGGGTCTTTGGTGGTCTGGGTTTAGCTATTCTTTCTTTTGGATTTGGCTTAAAACCGGCAGGTTTACCGATTGACGTAATGTTTATGATTATGGCAGTCGTTTCTGCTGCTGCGGCAATGCAAGCTGCCGGCGGTTTAGATTATATGATTAAAATTGCGACCAACATTTTACGCCGTAATCCGAAATATATTACCTTTATCGCACCGCTTGTAACTTGGACATTTACTGTGCTTGCAGGTACGGGTCACGTAGCTTATTCTGTATTACCGGTTATCGCGGAAGTTTCTCGCCACAACGGTGTTCGCCCGGAACGTCCGCTTTCAATGGCGGTTATCGCTTCTCAATTTGCGATCGTTGCAAGCCCAATTGCAGCAGCGGTGGTTGCAGTGGTTGCGTTCTTAGAACCTCAAGGGGTAACGTTAGGCGATGTATTATTGGTTACTATCCCTTCAACCTTATTAGGTATTATGTTAGCTTGTGTGTTTGTGAATAAAATGGGTAAAGAGTTAAAAGACGACCCACATTATCAAAAACTACTACAAGATCCTGAATACGTAAAAGTGAACCACACTGATACAAATCCATCAGAAGTAGTGATTAAACCAACAGCAAAAATGTCTGTCGGCTTATTCTTATTTGGTGCGTTATTAGTGGTGTTATTAGGTGCTGTGCCTAGCTTACGTCCGGTATTTGACGGTAAACCAATGGGTATGGCGCATGCAATTGAAATCGTAATGCTGACTGTTGGTGCATTAATCATCTTCTTCTGCAAACCGGATGGTGATGAAATCACAAAAGGCTCTATCTTCCATGCCGGTATGCGTGCGGTCATTGCTATCTTTGGTATCGCATGGTTAGGCGACACCTTAATGCAAGCTCACATGACTGAAGTGAAAGAAATGGTATCAGGCTTAGTTGAAGCGGCACCATGGGCATTTGCATTAGCGTTATTTGTACTTTCTATCTTAGTAAACAGCCAAGGTGCAACCGTTGCAACACTCTTCCCATTAGCAGTGGCAATTGGTATTCCGGCACCTATTCTTATCGGGGTATTTGTGGCGGTAAATGGTTACTTCTTCATTCCAAACTATGGTCCGATTATCGCTTCTATCGACTTCGATACCACAGGTACAACTCGAATTGGTAAGTACATCTTTAACCACAGCTTCATGCTTCCTGGTTTAATCAGCATGGCATTCTGTTTAGGTTTAGGCTTGCTGTTCGCACAAATCTTCCTATAAAAACAAAGGGGCGTTTTAAACGCCCCATACTATTTATAAAGATCAATGTTATTTTACTTGTAGGGGCGCCACGCTGGCGCCCATTAATGTGAATTGAGCTCCACCTTTACGGTGGACGCCAGCGTGGCGTCCCTACAAATTAACTTTGCGATTAATACCAAAACTGTTTTGTTTACTCTATCTAACATCTTACCCACCACAACCCAAGCAAAGTAAAACTAATACCACCCACTAAATGTAATCCCAACACTCCCATGGCGATGCCATATTCTCCGGCTAATAATTTCTCACTTAATTCCGCTGAAAAACTTGAAAACGTGGTAAAACTGCCTAAAAAGCCCGTGATAAAAAGTAACTTTTGCTGATCGTGTAATTGTAAGCCCATCGCAATACCAATCAGAAAACAGCCTAACCAGTTTGCCAATAATGTTCCGAACGCAAATTGGCTAAAAAAAGGATTTAACCATACGCCTAACTGCCAGCGAGCAATTGCCCCACCGACAGCCCCCAAAGAAATGAACAAAACATTCATCTTACGCCACCAAGAAAAGATGAGGAATTAAATTCATCACAACCACCGTTGCCATGGAAAGCAACAAGCGTGATGAACCAAAAATAAAGCCTCGATTTGTGCCATTATCAAACTTCACGAGTAAGTTTGCCATCGCCGTTAAAGCATACACCTCAATCACGGTAAAGATCACTAAATATAAATACGCCGTATAAACCGATAAAAAATGCAAGGTAACAAACCATGGCACAATAATGCCGACTGCCAATAACGGTGCAACCCATTTCGTTTGTTGGGCGGTTAAATTGATTTTGCGAGAAAAGCTGCTTTGCAATAACACCGTCAATAATCCATTTACAAATAAAGCAATCGGCGAGTGCTCCGGCATGCCCAGTTTGTTATCAAACAAAAATGGGAAAATCACAAAAAAGGATGTCGCAATAGATAACGGCAAAAACAACATCAAATGCACAAACAGAAATTCCTTAGTAATAATTTCTCGGATTTGCGCAAAACGAAATTTCACCAACGTTTGTACCGTTTGAATTTGATAAAACGGTTTTACCATTAACACAAATAAAACTGCTTCAATCGCAAAGCAGACCCAAATCAGCAGTTCAATCTGTTCGAATTGAATAAAAGGCACAACAAGTAAAGGTGCAAACATGGAAGACATCGAAGTTACCTTCAAGTACTTTCCTTGTAAGCGAGTTTTTTCAGCATATTCCTCCCCTGCAAGCGCCAATAAGCACGCCTTAGCATTGGTACCGAATAGACAACTGCCCAGTCCAAAACAGGTGGTTGCTAACAGCAATAGCCCATAATGATCGGCAGATAAAAAGAAAATATATGCCAAAACGTCCAATAAACAGCCGAGCAACATCATTTTTGCCAAACCGTAGCGGTCGCCCCAAATGCCGGCAAAAATCGCTAACGCCTGATTACAGAAAAATAATAAAGATAACGAAAAAGCAATTTCACTGTTGCTTAACCCCTTTTTCTGCAAATAAATAAAAAAGACCGTTTGCATAGAAAAGAAAGCCAGCGTAGAAAAAAATCGCCGAATTAATAACAATTTTTGAAGATGCATAAATGTAAAAAAATAAAAAAAGATAACCGCTTGTCGATAAGTTAATAATGAGGAGGAGGGGTTTCCTCGGCACGAGAAGCCACATTACTCGCCGAAATCCCTTTAAATTTTTCCGCCAAATGACGAATTTGTGTCTGTAATTTATCTAAGGCAAATTGTTGCTCAATTAATGCCTGATTGAGTTCCTCAATGGTAACCTCTTGGAAAGCCACTTTGCTCTCTAATTCCTCAATTCGAGTAAATAATTCTTGGTTTGTCCGCATTTTTTCATAAAAAGGTTGTCTAAAAAGAAAATACACTTTACCCTATCCAACCGGATATTAACACTATTTTTATAAGGAAACGTTATGTCAAAAATTAAATTATCTATGATTGCGGTACTCGCTTCTTCCGTTATGTCTACCTCTGTTTTTGCAGAAGCACAAAAAGCAGACACCAAATTTGTAGATGATTCTTCTTATGCCATCGGTGTGTTGATGGGCAAAAATATTGAAGGCGTGATTGAATCACAAAAAGATATTTTTACCTATAACCAAGACAAAATTATTGCCGGTGTTCAAGATACATTGAAAAAAAGCGGTAAATTAACCGATGAAGATTTACAAAAACAGCTTAAATCATTAGATAGCTACCTTTCTTCACAAGAAGAAAAAATTACCGCCGAAAAGAATAAAGCAACCGTAGCAGAAGGCGAAAAATTCCGTGCTGACTATGCGAAAAAAGACGGCGTGAAAAAAACAACATCCGGCTTACTTTATAAAATCGAAAAAGCAGGCGAAGGTGCAAGCCCGGCTAAATCAGATATCGTGAAGGTGCATTATAAAGGAACACTCCCAAACGGCACGACATTTGACAGCTCTTACGACCGTGGCGAACCGATTGAATTCCAATTAGACCAACTGATTCCGGGCTGGATTGAAGCAATCCCAATGTTGAAAAAAGGTGGTAAAATGGAAATCGTTTTACCACCGGAGTTAGGTTATGGTAACCGCCAAGCAGGAAAAATCCCGGCAAACTCAACATTAAAATTTGAGATTGAATTATTAGATTTTAAACCGGCAGATAAAAAATAATATGTATAGGGGCGGAACATCTCCGCCCTACGCCAATATTCTTTAATGATAAACAATGACAACCTTTACCCCTTTTTCAGATGAAGACCATGCCATTTTGGCATCTTATTTTCCTGTGGTGGACGGAATCGCCGCACTCCTAGGCGAACATTGTGAAATCGTCCTTCACTCTCTCGAATTTTTAGAACATTCCGCAATCTATGTCGTGAATGGGCATAATACAGACCGCAAAATTGGCTCGCCACTTACCGATAAAGCATTACGTTCTTTGCATAATATGCAAACAGATAGCGTATCCAAACCTTACTTTACCCGCTCTAAAGGTGGTGGCGCCTTAATGAAATCGGTCACGATTGCCATCCGTAACCGCAAACAGCACGTAATCGGCTTTATTTGTATTAACGTCAATTTAGACGTGCCGGCATCACAATTCTTAAACAGCTTCTTCCCACCCAAAGAAGAAACGGAAAATGCGGTTAATTTTGCCAGCTCTGTGGAAGACTTAGTAGCGCAAACCATTGAGCATACCATTGAAGAAGTGATGGCGGACAGAAACGTTTCAAATAACAATAAAAATCGCCAAATTGTGATCTCATTATTTGAAAAAGGCATCTTCGATATTAAAGAAGCGATCAACCAAGTGGCTGAACGGCTTGATATCTCTCGTCATACCGTTTATCTCTATATCCGCCAAACGAAGCAGGAGACCGAGGAATAATGCAATACGTACTGGCGATAAAATCGGAAGGGTTTGGCTCCCAAGGTGCTACACTCGCTTATCAATTTGCGGAGCAGCTGTTACTCAGTGGACATGAAATCAGCCAAATTTTCTTTTTTCAACAAGGCATACACAATGCCAATAAATGGATTTCGCCGGCAAGCGATGAACTCAATCTACTTGAAAAATGGCAAAGTTTAGCCAAAACACACCGCTTGTCATTACACCTTTGTATCTCGGCGGCACAACGTAGAGGCGTGGTTGAACAAAATCTTGCCGAGCCTTTTGTCCTTGCCGGTTTAGGCGAATTCAGCCATGCGGTTTTAAAAGCCGATCGATTACTGACATTTTAATATGAAATATAAACTTGCCATTTTATTTACCCAGCCCCCGTTTGGTTCTGCCACCAGCCGAGAAGGCTTAGATGCCTTACTGGCAGCGAGTGCCTTTTGCCAAGAAGAGGAAATCCTAATTCTCTTTCTGAATGATGGCGTATTTAATTTACTGAAAAACCAACAACCTGCGGAAATCCTACAAAAAGATCACATCGCCACCTTTAAACTGATTGAATTGTATGATTTAACGGAATGTTTTGTCTGCCAAGAAAGCGTTGCCGCACGAAGATTAGAAAATGCAGAATGGATATTTTCCGATATCCGTTGGTGTTCTCAAGATGAGATGTTTGCCAAATTACAGCAAGCTGAAAAAGTTTTAACCTTTTAAGGGGAGTATCATGCTTTATACCTTATCCAAAGCACAATATGATGCCCAAGAATTAGCGACAATCCTTGAACAAATTCGCCCAACCGATGCCCTCCTTTTATGGCAAGACGGCGTGTTACAAGCGGTCAAAAATCCACAATTATTTACCAACATTGACCACGTTTTTGCGCTAAAAAATGATGTTCAGGCAAGAAACTTGCCTCTCACACTGCCACAGCTCTCACTGGCGGAAGTCGTTAAATTAACCGAAGACTATGCTCCCCATGTTGCATTATAAGTGCTTCATTTTATATAGAAAGGACGCCTAGTTGGCGTCCATTGAATACTAACTTTGTATAAAACTAAACTTAGGCGCTCTCCACCCCGAACGAAATAACCTCTTTGATATGTTCTGCACCAAGGGCAAGCATAATCAAACGATCAACACCTAAAGCCACCCCTGAGCAATTTGGAATACCGGCTTCTAATGCTGCAAGAAAACGCACGTCTAAGGCTTGAGGCGGTAAGCCCATTTTCTCACGCTCAACATTATCAGCGTTAAAACGGCGGATTTGCTCTTGTGCATCATCTAATTCATGAAACCCATTGGCTAATTCAAGCCCTTTATAATAAAACTCAAAACGTTCAGACACTCGATGATCTTCGCTACTCACTTGTGCCAACGCTGCTTGTGTTGAAGGGAAATGATATACCGCCGTTGGACGTTCTTTGCCGATATTAGCCTCTACGATTTCGCTAAATAAGAATTGTAGTAGCGTATCTCGGTTTTCATCGTCATCACATTGCAGACCATGCTTACGGGCTTTTTCGACCAACTGCGATTTCGTGGCAGAAAGTGGGTCTAATCCAACATACGTTTGGAAAACAAATTGATAGCTATATGACTCCGCCGGCTCACAATCTAAAATTTGCTGGAGCAAATCGTCCACTTCATTGATTAAACGATACATATCAAAATAAGGGCGATACCACTCTAACATGGTAAATTCAGGGTTGTGTCGCTTACCGGCTTCTTCGTTTCGGAACACTTTGCATAATTGATAAATCGCTCCCGAGCCTGCCGCTAATAAACGCTTCATGTGATATTCCGGGCTCGTCATCAGATAGAGCGGTTTTGCCTCACGCTCAAACGGTGAGAGAAATTGCGTACTGAACGTGGAAAGATGAACATCCGTTACCGAAAACTCACTTAATACCGGCGTTTCAACTTCTAACACACCACGATCTGAAAAGAACTGACGGATTTCTTTCATAATTTTGGCGCGCTTTAATAGGTGTTCAATTGAAGCCGTAGGTTGCCATTCTATTTTTGTTAAATCTAATTGTGTCATGGTTTTGATGTATGAAAAAATTTGACCGATAGAGTAAACCAGCCACAAAGGCTTTTCAAGCACTCTAAAAAGACAAGCGGTTGAATTCCTGAGATTTTTTGCAAAATTCTCTCGAAATTCAACCGCTAAAAGAGTTATATACCCCGTTCATAAACGAGCCGTAATATTCGGGTGGGGATAAACCCCACCCCTACACACTTTATCGTAAAAGTCAGCTAATGACTCAACCGTGCAATTAAATTAACACGTTAGCTAAGGCGATACCTACACAACACGCCACCACAACACCGACAAGACCCGGTGCCATAAAGCTGTGGTTGAAGTAGTATTTACCAATTTTGGTTGTACCAGTTACGTCAAAGTTCACCGTTGCGATATCTGACGGATAGTTCGGGATAAAGAAGTAAGCATAAGTTGCCGGCATTAAACCGACTAATAATGGTGCCGGTAAACCAATCGCAATACCTACCGGTAATAACATTTTCGCTGTTACTGCTTGGCTGTTTACCACCACAGACACCGCAAATAATGCGAAGGCGAATGTCCAAGGTTGTGCTTTAATCATTTCAGTAATACCGGCTTTGAATGATGGCATTGCATAGTTGAAGTAAGTATCACTCATCCACGCAATCCCGAAAATCGCAATAGTTGCCACCATACCGGATTTGAATACCACGCCATTTGGTACTTTTTTCACATCAGTTTTGGTTAGCACTAAAATTAAACCACCGAAGGTAAGCATCACGATTTGGATAATTTTATCCATACCGGCTGTTTTGCCTGTATCTGCCATAACCGGTTTAAGTGATGGGATCATCGCAACAATCACGATAGTTGCAATCGCTGCCAAGAAGAGATATACCGAGTTTTTCGCACTAGCAGGTAATTGCTCATCAAGTGATGTTGAACTGGTTTCTTCAATTTGTTTACGCATCACAGGATCTTGCATACGGCGTTGGTATTCCGGATCATCCTCTAACTCTTTACCACGGCGTAAGCTATATAATGAAAGTGCTAACACACCACAGAAAGTCGCTGTCATCGTAACCGCAACCACATTTAATAAAGTTACGCCTTCAAAACCCGGCAATTTTGTGATTTCTGTTAAATAATAAGCAACCGCCGCAGAAAGAGGACTACCTGTAATCCCTAATTGTGATGCCACAGAAGCCGCTGCCATTGGACGTTCAGGACGGATTTTATTTTTTAACGCGATGTCGCCAATGATTGGCATAATAGAATAAACTGAGTGCCCTGTTCCTAACATTAATGTCATAACGTAAGTTACAATCGGGCCTAAAATCGTAATACGTTTTGGATTGCTACGTAAAATACGTTCAGCGATTTGTAACATAAATTTCAAACCACCTGCCGCTTCTAACACAGAGGCACAAGTTACCACCGCTAAGATAACTAACATTACGTCAATCGGGGCTTTCGATAATGGCATACCGAGGAAAAAGACTTCCACAAACAAACCAATACCAGACACAACACCAAGACCGATACCGCCATAGCGACTACCGGCATATAAAAATGCTAATAAAAGCAAAAATTCAAAATAAAGCATAAAACGCTCCTAAAAAATAAACAAAATTTACTGTGTAAAAGTGTACGCCTCTCATTTTAAGAAAACTTTGCACTTGATCAAAAATACCTCCTAATGGGTAATATTTTCGTTAGATGCTGAAGATTTGAGCGTATAGAAAAAGTTTATAAAAAATTTTCAGCGCTCTAAAAAACGCCTTTTTGTTGAAAATAAAATCATATTAATCAAATAAATAAAAGCCATTATCATTCACTCCACTCACGAAAATTCTAAGTTTGAGATAGATCATAAAAGCGGTTATTTTTTGTTAATTTTTTGTAAAACAGTCTTTCGTCAATACCTCTAAGGTGGCAAAATAGAGCCATACAAATCGTTTTTGTTTGACCCATTTACTTATTTTTTTGGAGTGTATATGCAAAATCTTAATTTTGACGTAGCCATTGTGGGGGCTGGTGGCGGCGGTTTACGAGCAGCAATCGCAGCAGCGGAAGCAAACCCAAACCTTAAAATTGCCTTAATCTCAAAAGTGTATCCAATGCGTAGCCATACTGTAGCTGCAGAGGGTGGTTCAGCCGCAGTAATTAAAGATAATGACTCTTTTGATAACCACTTTAATGATACTGTAGGTGGTGGCGACTGGTTATGTGAGCAAGATATCGTTGAATATTTCGTAGAACACTCTCCTATCGAAATGACGCAATTAGAGCGTTGGGGCTGTCCTTGGAGCCGCCGTGAAGATGGTGAAGTAAACGTACGTCGCTTTGGTGGTATGAAAATCGAACGTACTTGGTTCGCAGCAGATAAAACCGGTTTCCATATTTTACATACCCTTTTCCAAACCTCGATGAAATACCCTAACATCGTGCGTTTTGATGAGCATTTTGTATTAGATATTTTAACCGACAACGGCGAAGCTCGTGGTTGTGTGGCAATGAATATGATGGAAGGCACACTTGTTCAAATCAATGCACCGTCAGTGGTTATCGCAACAGGTGGTGGTTGCCGTACTTATCGTTTCAATACCAATGGCGGTATCGTAACAGGCGATGGTTTATCTATGGCATATCGTCACGGTGTTGCCTTACGTGATATGGAATTCGTTCAATATCACCCAACAGGCTTACCAAACACCGGTATCTTAATGACTGAAGGTTGCCGTGGTGAAGGCGGTATCTTAGTGAATAAAGACGGTTACCGTTACTTACAAGACTATGGTCTAGGACCAGAAACACCAATCGGCAAACCAGAAAATAAATATATGGAATTAGGCCCTCGTGACCGAGTTTCTCAAGCATTCTGGCAAGAATGGAAAAAAGGCAATACCTTAAAAACAGCAAAAGGCGTTGATGTTGTTCACTTAGATTTACGTCACTTAGGCGAAAAACACTTAACAGAACGTTTACCGTTTATCTGTGAATTAGCACGTGCTTATGAAGGTGTTGATCCGGTTACTCAACCAATCCCTGTTCGCCCGGTTGTTCACTATACAATGGGTGGTATTGAAGTGGATATGAACGCTGAAACTTCAATCAAAGGTTTATATGCTGTCGGCGAATGCGCTTCTTCAGGTTTACATGGTGCTAACCGTTTAGGTTCTAACTCTTTAGCGGAATTAGTGGTATTCGGTAAAGTTGCCGGTGAAAATGCAGCACGTCGTGCATTAGAAGCAACACCTGCAAACCAAGCACTAATTGATGCGCAAGCAAAAGATGTGGTTGCTCGCTTAACCTCATTAGCAAACCAAGAAGGTAACGAATCTTACTCTGATATTCGTAACCAAATGGGTGATGCAATGGAAGAAGGTTGCGGTATCTATCGTACCCAAGAAGGTATGGAAGGTGCGGTAAATAAAATTGAAGAGCTTAAAGAACGTTATAAACGCATCAGCGTAAAAGATAAATCAAGCGTATTTAATACCGATTTACTCTATAAAATCGAACTTGGCTTTATTTTAGATGTAGCACAATCTATCGCATGTTCAGCTGTTGAACGTAAAGAATCTCGTGGTGCTCACCAACGTTTAGACTACACTGAACGTGATGATGTGAACTACTTAAAACACACACAAGCATTCTTTAATGCAGACGGTAAACCAACCATCAAATACAGCGATGTGAAAATTACCAAATCTCAACCTGCAAAACGTGTGTATGGTGCTGAAGGTGCAGCACAAGATGCAGCGAAAAAAGCAGCAGAACAAAAATAGGGGATAGCTATGGAAAAAATGACGATTGAAGTGCTTCGTTATAACCCGGAACAAGATAACGAACCACATTTAGAAAAATTTGAAGTACCGTTTGATGGTCAAACATCATTATTAGATGCGTTAAACTACATCAAAGATGAATTACAACCAGAGCTATCTTACCGTTGGTCTTGCCGTATGGCGATCTGTGGCTCGTGCGGTATGATGGTAAACGGCAAACCGAAACTGGCTTGTAAAACATTCTTACGTGATTATAGTGGTCATATGCGTATTGAACCGCTTTCAAACTTCCCGATTGAACGTGACTTAGTCGTAGATTTAAGCCACTTTATCGACAGCCTTGAAGCGATCCAACCGTATATCATTGACAATAAAGCACCGGAAGGTCAGCGTACAAAACAAACTCCGGCACAACTTGAGAAATACCGTCAATTCTCAATGTGTATCAACTGTGGTTTATGTTATGCCGCTTGCCCTCAATTTGGTTTAAACCCTGAGTTTATCGGTCCGGCAGCCTTAACATTGGCTCACCGTTATAACTTAGATAACCGTGATAACGGCCGTGAACAACGTATGAAACTGCTCAGCAGCCAAAATGGTGTTTGGAGCTGTACTTTCGTTGGTTACTGTTCTGAAGTATGTCCGAAACACGTAGGTCCTGCTTCTGCGATCAACCAAGGCAAACTTGAAAGTGCAAAAGACTACGTTATCTCAATCTTAAAACCAAAAGGCTAGGGGGAAAGTATGACAACAAAACGTAAAGCCTATGTGCGCGAAATGAATGCAAACTGGTGGACAAAACTTGGCTTTTACAAAGCATATATGGTACGTGAAGCAACCGCCATTCCTACCGTTTGGTTCTGCTTAGTATTACTTTATGGATTAATTAGCTTAGGAAACGGGACATTCGCAACGGATTTCTTAACATTCTTAAAAAATCCACTTATCGTTATCTTTAACTTGGTAAGCTTAGTGGCAATGTTATACCACGCCAAAACACTCTTTATCATGACACCACAAGTGTTAGATATCATGGTTAAAGGCGAAAAATTACCGGTTGAGAAAGGTGCCAAAATCATGTGGGGCATCACTGCTGTTATCAGCGTTATTGTTTTAGCCCTTGCGTTATAGGAGAAGAAATATGAGCAAACAAGATGTTATCAACAAAGCGGTAAAATCAAATGAACCGCCAGTTTGGTTACTATTTAGTGCCGGTGGTTCTGTAAGCGCATTCTTTTTCCCTGTTGTGATTTTAGTACTTGGCGTATTATTACCGTTCGGTATTGTTGATGTAGAAACTCTCATCAGCTTCGCCCACACTTTCATTGGTAAATTAGCGATTTTAGTACTCACAATTTTCCCAATGTGGGCAGGTATGCACCGTATTCATCACGGCTTACACGACTTAAAAGTTCACGTACCGGCAGGTGGATTTATTTTCTACGGCTTATCAACGCTTTATACGTTTGTCGTGTTATACCTTACTTTCGGTTTATAATTCGAACAAATTTTACCTTCAAAGCTACCCGTTTGGGTAGCTTTTTTCTTACCTAAAAACTTTTTTGTAAATTTTTCTCACGCAAACCTTTGCTTTTCAACACCCTACCGACAAGCCGATAAAGAACAGGTAAAATAGCCAAAATAATTTAACTCACTGAGGATTTTTAAATGAACGCTATTGAATTATTAGGCTATGTCGCCATGATTTTAGTTGCTTGCTCTTTCTTATTAAAAGATATCGTGAAATTACGTCTAGTAAACGCATTAGGCGCTTTATGTTTCGTAATTTACGGTTTCTTAATTAACTCACTCCCCGTTGCCGGTTTAAACATCTTCGTGGTATGCGTGAATGTTTATTACATTTGGAAAAGCTTTCAACCGGTGGACGTTGCAGCCTAACAAAAAGCGGTTTAATTTTGCAAAAAAATAACAAAATTAAACCGCTTATTTTTTATCTAAACGTCACTTATTTTTTTAATAAATCACGAATTTCTGTTAATAATTTTTCTTCTGCTGTTGGTTCAGCCGGAGCTTCAGGTGCTGGCGCTTTTTTCAGAGAGTTGATCACTTTTACCATACCGAATACTGCAATTGCAATGATTAAGAAATCGAATACGTTTTGAATAAACGCACCATATTTTAACATTACTGCTTCTGCACCTTCTTTAGCCGGGGCAATTTCAATCGCTAAATCTTTGAAATCTACGCCGCCGATTAACCAACCGATAGGTGGCATTACAACATCACTTACTAATGAAGACACAATTTTACCGAATGCACCACCGATGATCACACCGACAGCCATATCTACTACGTTACCTTTAACCGCAAATTCACGGAACTCTTTTAAAAGACTCATATTACTTTCCTTTGGAAATGATATTAAATAACCCTCTGTTCAAGAGAGATGATTTAAGTGCCTTTATACTTGAGGAGAATAAAATACCCTTAAATATACCTCTTTACTATTAGAGGAAATAGGAGACGAATTATACTCGTCATGTTAAAAAATTGTAGCGAATTTACGTCAATTTACTTAATTTTTGTGCAAATAATTCAACCTGCTGCCAATCCGTGTATTCATACTCTTTCGTGGCATCGGTTTCGCCTTTGGTAATATGCATAATAAATTGAATCATCACACGGTCAAACCAGCGGTAGCGAGGATAAAGCAATGCGCCTGCCATCACTTCAACCACGGTTGGGCGCCATTGAATTTTGGCTAAAAATTTTCGCACATAAGGGTTGGTTTCTGCGGTTTTGCGATTAGCCTTGCGAGCGGTTAAACCCACACCATAAAATGCAGAAGGCTTGCTGTTTAGCTGTTCGGCATATTGAGCAACAAATTGATAAACCTGCGGATTAAAATGCCCATAACGCACGGAAGCCCCCACTACAATTTGATCGGCATTTGCCATTTTTTCTGCAAAATTGACCGCTTGATCTTGGATAGAAACTAATTCGACCTCGTGGTTAATCTGTTCAGCCAATTTCTCCGCAATCTTTTGGGTTTGACCATCGGTAGTAAAATAGAAAATAACGGTTTTCATTTATCAATCCTTCCAAAAAACAGGGCTTAAAATCACAAGAAGCGTAAATACTTCTAAACGTCCGCAAACCATCGCAAAGGTCATTACCCATTTTGCGCCGTCCGGTACTTGCGTAAAGTTACTGCTTACACTCCCCAATGCCGGCCCTAAGTTGTTCAAGCTGGCAAGCACGGCGTTAAAGGCGTTGAACGACTCCATACCGCACAAAATCGCCATCAGCCAGCAAAGAATAAACACAAAAATATAGGCGGAGAAAAATGCCCAAATACCTTCTTCAATGCGGTCTGAAAGCACCGAACGACCAAGTTTAATCGGCTTCACCGCATTCGGGTGAACGAAGCGGTGGATTTCTCGGTTCATTTGCAAATAAAGCAATAATACCCGAATAACTTTTAAACCGCCTCCCGTTGAGCCGGCACAGCCGCCGATAAACGAAGCTAAAATCAAGAGTGTCGGTAAAAACGAAGGCCATTGGCTAAAGTCATTCACGCCAAAACCGGCGGTCGTAGAAATCGACACCGATTGAAAGAGCACTTGTTCAAAGCGAATATTGGCTGTCGTGAAATAGTCATACGCCCACATCACAAGCAAACAAAGGGCAAATAAAACAAACTGAATAACCAAAAACGAACGGAATTCATAATCTCGCCAGTACAAGCGGGTTAAAACACTGTTTTTCCGTTTCTCTTTCGGGTCTTTTAATTGATGAAACAACGTGAAATGCAGCGCAAAGTTACAAGATGAAATCAGCAAAAAAAAGACGGTAATGTAGTTAATGGATGCACTATTAAAATAACCGATACTCGCATCGTGGGTAGAAAATCCGCCAATCGAAATGGTCGCAAAACTGTGCGAAACCGCATCAAACGGTGTCATCCCTGCCAACCAATAAGCCAAAGCACAAAGCACGGTCAAAGAGAAATAGATTTGCCATAGCATTTTTGCTACATCTGCAATTCTCGGTTGCATTTTCTCGTCTTTCATCGGGCCGGGCATTTCTGCACGATAGAGTTTACCTAAACCCATCATGGGAATAATCGCAATCGCTAATACGATGATCCCCATTCCTCCCAACCATTGCAAAAATTGTCGATAAAACAAAATGGCTTTCGGGAGATGATCTAAGCCGGTAATGACCGTTGCGCCAGTGGTGGTTAGCCCGGAAAACGACTCAAAAATAGACTCGGTAAAGTTTAAATCCGGATGTTCTAACAGGATAAAGGGAACCGCCCCCAAGCAACCGAGAACAATCCAGAACAGCACCACAATCAAAAAACCTTCTCTGGCTCTAAGTTGCTGTTTATATTCACGACAAGACCACCATAATAATGCGCCCACCGCAAAGGTAATGGAAAACGCTTCAAGGAATTCTCGACCGCCACCATCGCCATACACCAACGCCACCAAAGCCGGCAGAAGCATCGTAAGCGAGAAGCTCATCACAAGCACGCCCACAATGCGAATAATAGTAAAAAATTGCACAATTATTCCTTTTCTAAACTTAATTTGCCGGCAAATCGCTGGCTTAATGCTTGCTGGATTTTAGCAAATTCAGTCGGGTTTATCGCCAATTTTAAGGCAATCTTGTCGCTAAATTGCTGATCAAGTAACTCAATATCCCAATCGTTCATCATATGTTGTAGCGTGTTGAATTGCTCATATTCGCAGTGCAAGCGGTAGTTTTCACGTAAAACTTTGCGAATTTTCTCCACATTAAGCAATGCCTGCTGCACGCCATTACCGTAGGCCTTAACCAAACCGCCCGTACCAAGCAAAATTCCGCCGTAATAACGTACCACCACCGCCGTGATTTCGCCCAAGCCTGAGCCTAACAAATAGTTGAGCATCGGCTTACCTGCCGTGCCGGACGGTTCGCCATCATCAGAAAACCCATATTGTTGCGAATCTGTTGGCGTGCTGGCAACCGTAGCCCAACACCAATGCCTTGCCTGCGGATGTAATGCTTTGATTTCTGCCCAAAACGCTTTGGCTTGTTCCATACCTTCGGTGTGGCGGAGGTAGGTAATAAAGCGACTTTTCTTAATTTCTTCTTCAAAAATAACGTCTGTTTTAGGGATAAAAAATTCCATTTGAATACTCGTTGTCGCCAAATTGACATATTTTAGCAAAATTTCGCTAAGAGTTCCCCTTTCTCCCTCACAAAACCATTGCAAACGGTTGCGTAATCTTGTATATCTACCAAAAAACCAACATCAACAGGTAATGACTATGAAAAAAATCCCCTCTCTTTTTGTGTTAAGTACGCTCCTTTCATCACCACTTTATGCGCAGCCAGCCAAGCCTATCACGCTAGGAACAGGAAGTGAAACCGGGCTTTATTACGTAACCGGCAACGCCATTTGTCAATTGGTTAATCGCACCGATAATTTACCGGACTGCAAAGCGCTGGCAAGCGACGCCTCGGTTGATAATTTAAATGCGATTGCCAATGGTCAAATCGAGCTGGGGATTGTGCAATCCGACTGGCAATATAATGCCTATAACGGGGTCGGTTCTTTTGCTGATAAAAAGAATGACAAACTCCGTGCGGTGTTCTCTATTTATCCCGAACCTTTTACCATCATTGCACGTGATGATGCCAACATTAAAACCTTTGAAGACCTTAAAGGTAAACGCTTTAATATCGGCGTAGATGGTTCCGGTACGCAAGCGACAGCAAATGTATTACTTAATGCCAAAGGTTGGACGGCGGCGGATTTCAAGGTGTTAGATAAATTACCACCGGCAGAAATGGTTAAAGCCTTATGCAATAATGGGCTAGATGCGGCAAGCTATAATGTCGGACACCCTAACACGGCGCTGAAAGAAGCAACAGAAAGTTGCGACCTGCATTTAGTGCCGATTACCGGCGAAGTAGTTGATAAGCTCATTCAAGCGCATAGTTATTACGCCAAAGCAACCATTCCGGCAAAAACTTATAACGGTACCGATCAAGCGGTCGATTCTTTCGGGGTTTATGCAACATTGGTAACCTCTGCCGATGTGAGCGAAGAACGGGTTTATGATGTGGTGAAATCGGTGTTTGACAATTTTGAACGCTTCAAAAAATCCCACCCCGCCTTTGCGAATTTGAAAGAGAGCGAGATGATTAAAAATGCGCTTTCTGCACCGCTGCACGAAGGGGCAATCAAATACTATAAAGAACGTGGTTGGTTGTAAGTGTTTACATGTAAGAACATTTAATTTTTGTAGGGTGGGCATCCTTGCCCACCATTTGATTATCCGATTGTTATTTTGGTGGGCAGGGATGCCCACCCTACACCACTTCTTAAACACTAGCTTTTGTGCAAATACTGCATAATACCGTTCTTTTTTCTGATAAAATTTCACTACGTTTCATTTTACTTTTTAACTACGATGTCAAAATTAAATATTATCTTTGCCGGCACACCTGATTTTGCTGCGCAACACTTACAAGCCCTTTTAAACTCCGAACATAATGTAATTGCCGTTTACACCCAGCCGGATAAACCTGCCGGACGTGGTAAAAAACTGCAAGCAAGCCCAGTCAAACAGCTTGCCGAAACTCACCAAATTCCTGTTTATCAGCCGAAATCTCTTCGTAAAGAAGAAGCACAAGCTGAACTTAAAGCATTAAATGCCGATGTGATGGTTGTGGTCGCTTATGGCTTGATTTTGCCGGAAGCGGTGTTAAATGCACCGAAATACGGTTGCTTAAACGTACACGGTTCACTGCTTCCTCGTTGGCGAGGTGCGGCACCTATTCAACGTTCGATCTGGGCGGGCGATCAAGAAACCGGTGTAACCATTATGCAAATGGACGGGGGGTTAGATACCGGCGATATGCTTCATAAGGTAACTACCGCTATCGATCCACAAGAAACCTCTGCCTCTCTTTATGCCAAACTAGCAGAATTAGCGCCGCCTGCACTACTTGAGGTTTTAGACGGTTTGAGTGAACAACGCTTTAAGCCGGAAAAACAAGAAGAAGCACTAGCAAACTATGCAGAAAAGCTCACGAAGGAAGAAGCAAAACTCGACTGGAATTTAACCGCTTGCCAGCTTGAACGTAACATTCGCTCATTCAACCCTGCACCTATTGCATATTTAACGCTACCGGTAAACGGTGTGGAAGAGCGTATTAAAGTTTATCAAGCCGAAGTCTTGCCACATCAGGCTAAAGAGGCAGGCACCGTGCTGGCGGTGGAGAAAAAAGGAATTCAAATTGCCACCCATGAAGGGGTGTTAAACATTACTCAACTACAACCACAAGGCAAAAAACCGATGTCTGTTCAAGATTTCTTAAACGGTCGTGCAGATTGGTTTGTGGTCGGAGAAAAACTCTAAATGTTATCCATTCATCAGGCACAATTTTCGTTATACCAACATCGCAAACTGATTATTGAACAGCTTACCATTCACCCAACCGAATTTTGGGTTGTGGTGGGTGGCAATGGTTCGGGCAAAAGTGCATTGGCACAAGCCCTTGCCGGAGAAATCCCTTGCTATGGAGGAGAATACCAAAATACGTTTTCACGGATTGCATTACTCTCTTTTGAGCAACAGCAAAAAATCATTTCGCAGATTTTCAAGGACCGTAATAACGACACCGTTTCGCCTGATGACTTCGGTTTGACCGCTCGCCAAGTGATCTTAAACGGCAGTGAAAATTGGCAATTATGCGAACAATATGCACGAAAATTGCATATTGAGGCATTTTTAGATCGCCCGTTTATCCACCTTTCCACGGGCGAAAGCCGCAAAGTGCTTTTTTGCCAAATGTTAGTCAGCGAACCTGATCTCTTGATTTTAGATGAACCATTCGAGGGGCTTGATCAACAATCTGTTGCTTACTGGCAAAGTTTGTTGGCAGAACTTGCCGGCAAAATGGCGGTGGTTCTGATTTCAAACCGCTTTAATGATATTCCGACTTGTGCAACACACCTTGCTCTTTTGGATAATCTCCAACTGATTTTACAAGGTACTCGCTCAACCATAGAACAACAAGCGGTCTATTCTCAATTACAATTTGCAGAAAATCATCTTCATACGCCATTACCGAGTCGTGCAACGCCAGCGATTGCTCTTGACCCGCACACTAATCCCTTTGAACTCAAAGAGGTTACCATTCAATACGGCGAGAAAATCATTCTAGATAAATTGAGTTGGACGGTTGAACCTCATCAACATTGGTGGATAAAAGGCCCAAACGGTGCAGGGAAATCGACTTTGCTTTCGCTAATTACCGGCGATCACCCTCAAGCTTACGCCAATAAAGTACGTTTATTCGGACGGCAACGAGGATCGGGGGAAACGATTTGGGATATTAAGAAAAATATCGGCTATGTCAGCAGCCAATTACATATGGATTATCGGGTAAATAGCTCGGTGCTTGATGTGATTATTTCCGGTTTCTTCGACTCGATTGGCGTTTACCAACAAACACCGACCGCCTTTAAGCTCAAAGCAGAGGAATGGCTGGCTCGTGTTAATTTAGCACATATGGCAAATAAACCGTTTCGCACACTCTCGTGGGGACAACAACGTTTACTGCTGATTGTTCGTGCCATGGTTAAACACCCACCGATTTTAATTTTAGATGAACCACTACAAGGGCTAGACGGTATCCATCGTAAATTAGTCAAATAATTTATTGAGCAGCTGGTTGAGAATAGTCAAACTCAACTCTTGTTTGTTTCCCACCAAGACAGCGATGCACCAAATTGTATTACGCACTTGTTTGAGTTTAGGGAAATAGATAAAGGATATCGCTATCAGCAAACCCAAATTAAATCTTAAATTGCAAAATAAGCGGTCATTTTAGACCGCTTTTTTACAAATGCTACCAATCTCATCAAACAACTGCTGGATCTGCTCTGCTCGGTGTCCTAGCACTCGCACCATCAATCCACCTTCGTTAAGTTGAGAAAATCCGATCAACAGATTTTCACTGCTGGTAAACGTCTCTTGAAGTTGCTTCAACATCGCTTTGATTTCCAGCGCACTTTTGGATAAATTCAAATACGTCAGCGAACCTTGATGGCTATAATCTTCCATTTGGCTTAAGGCGGTTAGCGTCATTTTGCTTGGTAACCACTGAATACAATCAGAAACAAGCGGTCGTTTTTCGCCATTTTTTTGCAACGCATAAATTTTCAAATGGGAAGAAAACTGGCGGAACGCAAAACATTCATCATTTAGCACACGCCCAATCGCCACAATTTCGCCATAAATCAGCTCGCTGTTCTCCGCCATTTCGATGGTCGTTTTCTGCTTTAATGCCGAGTCTTTATGCAACACCAACGGATGCGGCAAATAAAATAAACGACTGGCTTCTGCCAGCTGAATTTGCGTGATTTGCTCGGCAAATTCGCCGTCATTCATTGCTTGCACACGGGTAAAAGCCTGTGTAGTGAGCGTAAGTGCGGTCGATTTTCGCAATGAAATTTGAATGTCCAAACGGTCGCCACCGAGCAAACCGGGCGATGAAGACATCTGCATTGCATTCAACCCCTTTTGCCACGCTTCTGCTTTGTTTGTGGAATAATCCGGCAACGTCATCAATTTAAACGGCGGCGAAACAAAATAGTCATCAAGCTGAGTATTACCGCTTGGGGTGAGTTTGGTTGAGATTAAAAGTTTACTATTCATTTTTGTAGGGGCAAGGTTTATCCTCGCCCGAAAGATTATTCAACATACCACGGGCGGGGATAAACCCCGCCCCTACGAATTAACGAACAAGAGAGCTAGGCTCTTCCACGTTTTTCAACAACGCATATTTTTCAATCCAGCCAATTACGCCATCGAGATTTTCTTTTTTCATCAGGTTGGTAAAGATAAACGGCTGACCGTTACGCATACGGCGTGCATCACGTTCCATTACGCTTAAATCTGCACCAACAAACGGCGCTAAGTCGGTTTTGTTGATCACAAGTAAATCAGAACGCGTGATACCCGGTCCGCCTTTACGTGGAATTTTCTCGCCCTGTGCCACGTCAATCACGAAAATGGTTACATCCGCCAAATCAGGGCTGAACGTTGCCGATAAGTTATCGCCGCCCGATTCGATAAACACGATTTCCACATCAGGGAAACGCGCAACCATTTCGTCCACCGCTTCTAAGTTCATTGACGCATCTTCACGGATCGCCGTATGCGGACAACCGCCCGTTTCCACGCCCATAATGCGCTCAGGTGGAAGTAAGCTATTTTTGGTTAAAAACTCCGCATCTTCTTGGGTGTAAATATCGTTGGTAATGACTGCCACGCTGTATTTATCCGCGATTTCACGGGTTAATTTTTCGATTAAAGCGGTTTTGCCCGCCCCCACAGGGCCTGCCACCCCGATTTTGATGTATTTACGCATTTGTTTTTCCTTTTTATGGACAGCGGACGCCAGCGTGGCGTCCCTACCAATCACGTTAAATTTATTTCCGAGAATTTTTCGGAAGTTGTAGGGACGCCATGCTGGCGTCCGCAAAAATCATGACATATATAAACGAGTATAAAGCTGCTCGTGCTGCATCGCTCGGATATCATTCGCTAGCGTTGCCGCCCCAAGCCATTCGAGGTCTGGCGTTAAGCTCTGTTCGACCGCTTCGGCTATTGGTTGGCGTAGGTCGAACAGAATATCCTGCCCGTCCATTTGGCTTAATGGGATCAATTTAACCCCGTTTGTAACCGCCCCCACCGCTGCATTGTAGTAGAACGCATAGAGCGTTTCCGCTTTATCTAATTTCATTGCCTGTGCCACCATCGCAAACACGATAGGGAAATAGCCCTGACAGCGTTTTTCGACAATCGCTTGTTGAAATTCGGCTAACAACGGGTGTTGTTCGTAGCGGATAAAAATTTTCAACAGACGAACACCGAGTTTATAGCTACCTTCACGGCTTTCTCGGGCGATTTTGGTCGCTGCCAATTCTTGATCGAGCTCGAGCAAGCGGTTTAAATCGTTCGCGTCCATCGCATCAAACGCCAGTGAGAGATAAGCACCGTCATTGTAAACCCAGTTTTGCAACAACTGCGTTTGCACATATTCCTCAAGACTGGCTTTGCTGTCCACCTTGCGTTGCTGGACGAAGGTTTCTAAACCGTTGGAGTGGTTAAAACCGCCGATAGGCAAAGTCGGATCGACCAAGTGCAACAATGCGCCGAGTTGTGTTAGTGCTTGTGCCAATTTCCATCTCCGTGATGATGATAGCCGTGATGGTCGTGGCTATGTGAATGAGAATGTCCGTGCCCTTGTGCGGAATTTGCCCGCAACGCTTGGCTTAAACGGCGTTCTGCTTTTTGCGGTTGAAATCCAGCCGCTTGTAGCCACTCAAACATCGGTTTATCGTAAGGTAAAGTAACCTCATCGCCATCTAAAAACAGTGGCGAATGTTTGTTACCGATTTCATAACACGCACGTGCCATTTCCGGTAATGTTTTTGGCGAAAGCACAATCACTTCGCTCGGGACAATTTCAATCGCAATCACAAGGCTATCGCTGATAAAAACAACATCATCGTGCTTTAATCGCTGCCCTTCTTTTAACAGACGAAACGCCACTTCACGCCCCGATTGAGAAGTTTTACGCAAAATGTTGCGTTCGCTTTCATACCATTGTAATTGAACGTAATCCACCGTTTGATCCGTGATTTTGCCTTCGGCACGAAGTGCGGTCAGATTACCGATAATTTCTTCCATAATGGGAAGGATTGGGTTAATTATTTGCATTATTCTTATATCCTATCTTGTCGCAGAGCGACAATACTGCACCTAACCACGTACGTGAGTGCGTGGCTAAACACTTGGCTTGGTATCATTCAACACGGCATACTTCCCATTCATCTCCTCTGCCCAAGCGGTCAAATTTGGGAAATTTTTTGCAAGATCGTAACCGATTTTATCGGCTCTAAATTGCCACCAATCAATTAAACAAACGGCGGTTAATGTGCCGATATTGAGTTCTGTACCGAATGGTTTTAAAGCCTCTTCGAGCTGGTTTAGGCTACGAATATTGCGTTCCATCAGCTGTTGATGACGGCTTGTCCACCATTCGTTTTCAGGACGGAGCATTTTTTCGGCGATCATTGGCATGATATTTTCCATAATGCCATCCGCCAAATTGTGCAACGCCAATACCGCCCAGCGAGGTTTACCACTTTCAGGCAATAGTTTGGGTTGCTTGCCTTTTTGATCGAGATATTCGCAAATTAACAAACTTCCGAAAAGCCAATTTCCACAATTTCGCTGCAATGCCGGCACTCGTCCAAGCGGATTGTCTTGATTGTGTGGCGAATTTGGGTCGAATGATGAAGTAATACGTAATAGTTCTGTTTTATCTTCAAGTTGTTGATGTTTTAAAGTTGCCAACGCTTTACGAGCGTATGGGCTAGTGGTGGAGTACCAAAGTTTCATAAAAACTCCTTAATTTGTTACGATTTGTAGCGAACTTGCTCACAAATAAACATTTTTAACAAGACTACTCAAAAATTCATTTTTTCTTTATAATTCCTTCGTTTTTTAACATAGGAGAATGAAAATGAGTGCTTGGATTTTACTTTTTATTTCTATTGCGGCTGAAGTTTGCGGCACAACCGCTTTAAAACTGAGCGATGGATTTACCAAACCCTTGCCAACGCTCGCCGCTGCGATTGCTTTTACGTTAGCGTTTTATCTGATTTCTGTTGTTTTCCGCACCTTGCCTGTCGGTTTAGTTTATGCCGTTTGGTCAGGTTTAGGCATCATTCTAACATCTGTAATTGCCTTTTTTGCCTTTGGACAAAAGCCTGATTTGTGGGGGTGTGTCGGAATAGCAATGATTTTAGGCGGCGTGCTAGTAATCAATTTATTGTCCAACAGTTCCGCGCATTAGCTACAAGCGGTCAATTTTACAAATTTTTTTGCAAATTCGACCGCTTACCATTAAAACATAAAATACCGCTGCGCAAGTGGTACTTTTTTCGCTGGTTCGCAGGTAATCAGTTCGCCATCAACACGGACTTCATAGCGTTCCGGATCAACGGTGATTTCAGGTGTTGCGTTGTTGTGAACAAGGTCTTTTTTACCGATGTTACGGCAACCTTGTACTGCAATCGTCTCTTTTTCAATACCAAAGGTTTCTTTGATATTGGCTTCAACACCTGCTTGTGAAACGAAGAACACCGCACTTTCTCGGTTGGCTTTTGCGTGCGCGCCAAACATTGGGCGGTAGAATACCGGCTGCGGTGTTGGGATAGACGCATTTGGATCGCCCATTTTCGCATAGCTGATAAAGCCTTTTTTCATCACGAATTCCGGTTTTACACCAAAGAACATCGGTTTCCAAAGAACGATATCCGCAATTTTGCCCACTTCTAATGAACCCACGTGTTCGCTAATACCGTGCGCAATCGCTGGGTTGATGGTGTATTTGGCAATGTAGCGTTTGATACGGAAGTTGTCGTTGCCTTCTGTGCCAAGCTCGCCACGTTGCGCTTTCATTTTGTCGGCGGTTTGCCACGTACGTGTTACCACTTCTCCTACACGTCCCATCGCTTGCGAGTCGGAACTCATAATCGAGAACACGCCGATGTCGTGCAAAATATCTTCTGCCGCAATGGTTTCAGGGCGGATACGGCTGTCGGCAAAGGCAACATCTTCCGGCACACGTTTATCTAAATGGTGGCAAACCATCAACATATCTAAATGCTCATCAATGGTATTGATTGTAAACGGACGAGTTGGGTTGGTCGAAGCCGGCAATACGTTCGGGTACATCGCTGCCTTGATAATATCCGGTGCATGTCCGCCACCTGCGCCTTCGGTATGGAAGGTATGGATAACACGTCCGTCAATCGCTTTCATGGTATCTTCTAAGAAACCGCTCTCATTTAAAGTGTCAGTGTGGATTGCCACTTGCACATCCATTTCATCGGCTACTTTTAATGCTGCATCAATCACAGCCGGCGTAGCCCCCCAGTCTTCGTGGATTTTTAAGCCTAACGCACCAGCACGAATTTGCTCTTTCAATGGTTCGAGTGTTGAGCAGTTGCCTTTGCCAAAAAAGCCCACGTTTACCGGTAAGGCTTCACAGGCTTGGAACATACGTTGAATGTTCCAAGCGCCAGGGGTACAAGTGGTCGCGTGCGTACCGTCTGCAGGACCTGTACCACCGCCAATCATCGTGGTAATACCGTTTTCAATGGCGTGCTGTGCTTGTTGTGGGCAAATCCAGTGGATATGCGTATCAATACCGCCGGCGGTTGCAATTAAATGTGCACCGTTATGCACCTCCGTGCTTGCGCCGATAATCATATTTGGGGTTACATTGTCCATTGTGTCAGGGTTACCCGCTTGACCAATGCCGACAATACGACCATCACGAATACCAATATCCGCTTTAATAATGCCGAGTTTAGCGTCAATAATCATCACGTTGGTTAAAGCAAAATCTAACACATTGGGATTATCACGGGTTGCCGTGCCTGATTGCGCCATACCATCACGCACCGATTTACCGCCACCGAATTTACACTCATCGCCTTTGGTTAATAAATCCTGCTCAATGGTCGCCCATAAATCGGTATCGCCTAAACGGACTTTATCGCCAACGGTTGGTCCATAAGTCGCCACATATTGACTGCGTGGAATTGTTAATGCCATTTTCTTTCTCCTTACAGTTTGCCATCAATTGCGTTATGGAAACCGTAAATGATTTTGTTTCCGCCAAATTCTACCAATTCTACCGTTTTAGCCTCGCCCGGCTCAAAACGAATAGCATTGCCTGAAGGCACATTTAAACGCATACCACGCGCCAAAGTGCGGTCAAATTCGAGTGCGTTATTGGTTTCAAAAAAGTGATAGTGAGAGCCAACTTGAATTGGTCGGTCGCCTTTATTTACCACATCTAATTTTACGGTCTTACGTCCAACATTGGCTTGAACATCACCGTCTGCTAATTTGTATTCGCCTGGGATCATTTTTTTATCCTTTTGTCTTGTAGGGGCGAAATATTTTTCGCCCTGAATGCCCACGATTGCTTAGGGCGAAAGATGTTTCGCCCCTACAATGTCCATTAACGGATTGGATTATGTACGGTTACTAATTTTGTGCCATCAGGGAAAGTTGCTTCAATCTGCACTTCGTGCACCATTTCCGCTACGCCTTCCATCACATCTTCAACGCTTAACAATGTTGCGCCGTATTGCATTACTTCTGCGACAGTCATACCATCACGAGCCGCTTCTTGTAAATGGCTGGCAATATAAGCAATCGCCTCCGGATAATTTAATTTCACACCACGAGCCTTACGTTTTGCCGCAAGTTCGCCAGCAAGAAAAAGCATCAGTTTTTCTTGTTCTCTTGACGTTAAATGCATATTTTGTTCCTTCTTTTAACAATAAATTGTTTGCGTAGGGGCGGGGCGATGTGCCCGCCCGATATTTCATAGGGAAAGCCCCTACAATCCATTATGGATTTAAAATTTTCACTAATTTGTTTTTATCAAAATTCGCTTTATCAACTTTGGATTTTACCAACAATAAAATCCAGCTGGCGACAATAAAACCGATGGTATAAGTTGCCAAACCGGTTTTTGCCACACCAAATTGAATGAACACCGCCATAAGCGAGCCTAAAATCACATAGGCAAAATTGCGTAATTTCGTGCCGGCAAAGGCGCAAGCAACCAATATCGGCGAGAAGCCATAAATCCCATTTGCCAAGCTATTTTGATCTACACCTAACAAATGATGAGCAAATGCCGTACCTATTGCGGCAGCGGCAATCCCCCACATTGCGGCAACGGGTGAGCTAATCGCAATCGCTAAGAAAAGTAACGCCCCTGTTACCGCACTTGAGCCAAAATTCACTTCCGCCCACGCATAAAATGGCGAACGTACCGCATCTACCGTATTGGTATAATCCGCTAATGCCGGCGTGGTTTGTGTTAAACCGAACAGCTCAAATTTCGACACCGCCCAGCAAAAAATCCAGCAACTTAAAACGAAAGGGAAAGTAAACGCCACACGCTTACGTTTCATAAACGCTCGCATAATTAACGTTGAAATAATGGCTGCGAGCAAGCCTAAAATCCAAATTAACGGGTTAGTCGCATCAGTTTCGCCAAAGGTAAACATCACGCACATAAACGCAAGGCTGGCGTTAAAGCCGTATAAGCCTTGATCGATTTGAGCCAACGGATAGCCTAATGCTTTTGCTGTAAGCGTCCCGATTAACGCCCCGAGCAAGCACGCCACCCCCAGTGTCCAATGGCTAAAGAACATCGCAATCACGATAACCAAGCCCGACAACCCGTTTTCTTGCAGAAAAATCTGCCCTACCCCCGTGAGGGTTTCTTTGATGAGTTTTTGCATATTACCTTCCTGTTGTGTTTTTATGGTTTTGTAAGATGTAATACTTTATCGGCTAATTGGTCGCAGAAATCTTGATCGTGCGAGGCAATCAGCATCGGCAACGGCAATGCTTTTAGAAGAGCAGTCAATTTTGCTTTATTTTTTGCATCTAAGCCGTTGGTCGGTTCATCAAGTAAGAGCATTTTCGGCTGCATTGCCAACACACCAGCCAATGCCGTGAAATTTTTTTCGCCGCCGGAGAGCAAATTCACAGGGCGATCTTTAAGATGTTCAATCCCAAGTTGTTGCAGCTGGTTCAGGGCAATCTCGTAGGCTTCTTGCTTATTTTTTCCCTGATTTAAGCAACCGAACGCTACGTCATCTAATACCGTTGGACCAAATAATTGATCGTCTGCATTTTGGAAACAAATCCCCACCGTACCACGCCAAGGCTCAAAATCCGCTTCGGTTTTACAAAGCGTGCCAAAGAGTTCAATCTCGCCCGAATGAATCGGCACAAACCCCAAAAGCGCCAATAATAATGTCGATTTCCCCGTACCGATTTCCCCTTGCAGGAAAAATTTTTGCTGATCGGTAATAGTAAAATTTAAATCAGAAATGACCGCTTGTTGATTGCGACAGAGGGTTAAGTTTTTAACGTTTAAAATCATTGATTTGCTTTCCTGTTTTACTCTTTCGTAGGGTGGGCATCCTTGCCCACCATTTATATCCGATGATATTTTCGGTGGGCAAGGATGCCCACCCTACGTATATTCTCTTTGAAAAATTAAACCCTAAACCCTCTCGCTTTCATTGCCATTTCTGCCTTTTCCGCTTTTAGCATTGCGTGAATAAGCAAAAGTGCCACACGTTGTGAATACACTTTGATTGTATAAAGATTGCACTTTGGCTGAAATCCCCTCGCTTTCATCGCTCTGTCCATTTTCTCGTTCAGCTCGCTTAACAGGGCAATATAACGCACCGTGAGAATAAACAGATGTTTGAGTTTTTTCGGTAGCGGTAATTTGGTGATCGCTTGCACTAAAATGGTGTCAGTCACATGGTGCAGAAAAAGCCAAACCGACAGCACAATCAAATTCATTCTCAGGGTTATCAACTTCGCTAAAGCGATACCGTGCGTATTCAGTTCTACGCCATCGGTGCCGATTTTCCAGCTTAACGTTGCCCAAACCAAGACGGAGAAAAGATTAAATTTCAGCCAACGTTTGAGCAAATGTTTTGGTTGATGGCTATGCAAAAAACACACCCAAGCGGCAATACAAGCGGTTAAAATCAGCAAGAATGTTGCAGATTGAATACTGCTTGCCACAATGCCGAAGATAAAGGCATAAACGAGGCGGTAGTGCGGTTCAAGAAATCGTGTTTGGCCTTCCGTCATCGTTGCAACGCCTCTGGCATCATTTTGGCGAGGGTTAAAATCACGCCTACGCTGACTAGGCTATCGACCACAAACACAGGCAAGTGTGAAACCAGCAACAAACCGATAAGATCGCCATAAGCCTTACCGCCGTCAAAGGCTAATACCAGCGAAGCAACCAATGCCGAACCGCCTACACCGATCACGCCAGCCAGCACGCCCGATAAAATCAACCCTTTGCGAGTGGTCGCTTTTCTTAACATTGGGAACACCAACAAACGCACTGCCAATGCAGGAAGCGCCATAATACAGAGGTTCACACCTAACACCGCAAAACCACCGAAGGAAAAGAGCAACACTTGCAGCACCAAAGCAATCAAAAATGCAGGGAAAACCGCCCAGCCTAAAAACAATCCAGCAATGCCATTTAAAATCAGATGTACGCTGCCAATCCCAACCGGAATATGAATGGTGCTTGCCACAAAGAACGCCGAAGCAAAAAGTGCGGTAATCGAAAGATGTTCATAATTCATCTTCTTTAAGCCAATCGCCACGCCCACCACGGCGCAAACCGCCCCGATTATCAAGGTTGAACTGTGTAACACGCCTTCAGACAAGTGCATTACTTCGCTCCTTTTCTGGCTTTTAGCAATGCCACAACGCCGAATAAACCGAGAATGTAACCAATGCCACCGATCACATCACGCAGATAAATTTTGTTTTTCAGTTGCTCGATCTCTTCACGCAATAGCTGAATATCCGCTGTGTTGGTTTGTGCGACGATTTTTTGCACTTGTGCCTCGGCACGATGCCCTTCCATACCTTCCACAATCACGGTAAAAACGCCGTCTTGCGTGAGAGGCAGAACGAATCGCCCTTCTTTATCGGTTTTGCCGTAAACAACCGGCTCGGTTTCGTTTGGTTTTACCGCTTCCACATACGTTTCTGCTACCGGTGTTTGGTCGGAATAATAGGCTTTGCCCGTGATTTGTTGCCCATCATATTGCGCCGATAAATGCATACCGTGGGCAAACAGATTGGTAGAAAACAGCAAAAAAATGACCGCTTGTAGGTGTTTCATTATTTCGCCTCAAACGTCAGCAAATATTCATAAGTGCGGTCGGTGTAATCCGGATTATCCGCCACTTTTTCCTCAAACTCCGCCCATACTTTATTAAACCCAACAGTTGGTGTGAAGTAAGCAATGCCTTGTTCATCGGTTAAATTAAACGGCTTATCTTCGCCTAAACCGACTTTAATCCCTTTAACCGGCTTCCCATCTTTTAACACTAAAATGGCTAGCGGTTTACCGACCACAGGTTCACTTTGCGGAACAAGCTCATAGGCTTGTTGATGGGCTTTTAACGCCTCGCCGTCCTCCCAGCTTAAAATCGCCTTGCCCAATTTCATCGGGTTCATCGAAAATTCTGCGTTTGGCGCTTCTTTTTTGGTTTTCTCCACATATTTACCGCTCGGCAATTTTGACCAAATACCATTGTTAAACTCAATAAAAACAATGTTGCCTTCCACCGCAATGACGGCTTCGCCTTTGTTGTTGTCCATTTTATTAAATGCAGGAGAAAGCGGGCTAATTTTGCCGTGAAAGAGTTGGCTAACAGAGGTTAGTTTAGAGAGGGGATAAGGTTCTGTGGTTTCGTGACCGAATTTAATGAGGTAATGAGGCATTTTAGTATTGAGAGGGGAACGTTCGAGCCAGACATTATGCGCTTGAGCAATAGTTGAGCCAAATAAACACACGGCGATTGCCGCAACACTTGTCAATTTAAACGAGAAAGCCATTTTCAACCTCTATTTATTTTAAGTGATAAAACAATTTGGGAATATTTTAGAATAGTTTTACTTATCGCTCAAATTAAAATTTCTAATAATCAAGTGAATTTTCTTTCATTTATATAAAAAGTAAATAGTTAAACTTTGCACTTTAAATTAAATTTAGATAAGATGTATAAAAATTTATCTGAGAAAGGGCAAAATCATGCTAAAAATGAATGAATTATCGACACTAACAAACACACCAAAATCTACGATTTTATATTACATTAAAGAAGGTTTACTGCCTGAACCTCATAAAGATAAACCTAATTTCCATCTCTATGACGAAAACAATATTCAATTAATTGAATTCATTAAATATCTGCAAACAAATTTCTCAGCTTCTATTTCTCAAATAAAAGCAATCTTTGAGCAACCTGACTTCGATTTATCAAATCCTTACAAAAGTTTGATCCATTCACTTCACTTAATTATTCACGCAGAAAGCGAACGTTTTACCCCGTCAGAACTTTGCGATGAATTTGGGATTACCGAAATTGAATTAAACGAATTAGTTGAAAATGGGCTTATCAATCCAAGAAATGGTATTTTTACGACACGAGAAAGAGATATGCTCGCCATCATTAGCCGATGTGATGGACAAGAATATCAACTTCTTCAGCAATATGCGGAAATGGCTAAAACACTTGCACAGCAAGAAGTTGAAATTGGCATGAATATCCTACATTCTCAAACCCAACAAAATGAGCGATTAAAGCATTTCTTTGATTTATTACTTTTACTCAAGCCTTACATGCTAAATCAACAAACATTTAATGCTTACCAACAGCTGTAAAAGTACAAAGAAACGCTTTACACTTTTATGAAATAATTCCACTTTTACCCATACCGCCGTTTCAAAATCTCCGTTAAGCGGTCAAACACAAACAGCACTCGTGGCGATGTGATGGTTTGATACGGGCGGTATAAATACAGTTGCCATTTATCAATCGGCAATTCAGGAAATAACTTCACTAACTCGCCACGCTCAAAATATGGTTTGCAGAACAGTTCGCTGATAAAGCCCACCACGTTGCCACGCAGCACTGCTTTTAGCTCACATTCAGGGTCGGAGCTGTAAAAAAGCACCTCTCTCGGTAGCAGTTTTTGCTCGTCATTCATCGCTAAATCCCACGCTCGCCCTGTTTCTACGTTGATCGGCAAGGAAAAGGGGAAATTGCGCTGCAAGTCATCTAAATCTTTCGGCGTTCCCAATCGTTCCAGTAATTTCGGCGAAGCGACAATCCAATCTTGTAAATCGGCAATTTTACGGATAATAAAATTCGGGTTCGGCTCAGGTCCAATACGCAAGCCAATATCAATGCGATGTTCCACCGCATCAAATTTGGTCATATCTTCACGCCAATCAATCACCAACTGCGGATAGGGCGCAAGTGCGGTCAAAAGTTCGTCCAGAATTTTGTCATTTTCACGCCAACGGGGAAAGGTAATCCGCACCACACCTGCCATTTCGTCCGTTTGTTGCTTGCCGAGTTTGAACAGATTATCGGTGTCCGCCAGCAGTTGTTTTGCCTTAATCAAAAACTGCTCGCCAAAATTGGTCAGGCGAATTTGTCGAGTGTTTCGCTTAAACAACTGCTCGCCCAATTCCTGTTCCAATTCCGCAATCACACGCGTGACTACCGAAGGCGAAACCGCCAACTGCATTGCCGTTTCCCGAAAATTCAGCGTTTCGCTGGCAAGGCAAAAATATTTAATCGCATCGAGCTTGTTCATTGGATTGCTCCTTCTTCAAAAAGCAGTCAGATTTTTGATCACTTTGGCTATTGCAAAATCTTGTCAAAATCCGACCGCTCTTTCGTTATAGTTTCTGTTCCATCAAGGTCTTAAGTGGCTCAAGCCCTAAACGTTCATAGAAACGAAATGCCCCTTGATTGTCATTCCAAACGTGCAACGTTACGCTATCGCAACCGTTCTCTTTGGCGTATGCCACCACGTGTTGATACAATTTCTCGCCAATTTTTTTACCCCGTTGCGAAGCGTCCACACAAAGGTCGTCAATGTACAACACCTTGCGATCAAATAAAGCCGGAATGCCCTGCGTAATTTGATATACACAAAACGCATAGCCTTGCACCGTGCCGTTTTCGTCTTCATAAACAAAAATCGGTTTTTGCTCATCTGCCAACAAAGCGACAATTTCTTCATCGTTGTATTTGCGCTTGCCTGCCTGAAAAATATCAGGACGAGCTTCAGCGTGTACAGCGTGAACTTGATACAACAACTCGGCAATACGTGCCACATCTTCGGTTTTTGCGGGTCTGATCATTGTTTTACTCCTTCAGCATTATTCTCTTTTTCAGAAAACTCTATTCTGTTTTTATTGATTGTAGTGCAATCAACCTCCCATTACAATACACCCATCAAAACCCAACAGGAGAACAAAATGAAAAAGGTTTTAGTGATTTCAGGACACCCGAATTTATCGCAATCTATCGCCAACCAAACCATTATTGACAGCTTAGCAAGCGGTCTAAATTCGGTGGAAATTCGCCGATTAGATACGCTCTACCCAACCGAACAAATTGATGTTAGCACCGAGCAGCAAGCTTTGCTCAATGCCGATGTGATTGTGTGGCAATTTCCGTTTTACTGGTATTCAATGCCGGCATTGATGAAAAAATGGCTAGACGAAGTGTTTTTACACGGTTTTGCTCACGGTTCAACGGCGAAATTAGGCGGTAAAAAATTAGTGATTTCCATCACAACCGGCGCCCCCGAAGTGGCTTATCAAGAAGATGCTGTGATGAAACACACAATGGCGCAATTAGTTGCCCCTTTTGAAAGTATTGCGGCGTTATGCCAATTAGATTTACAGAATATCAGCTATTTGAACGGTGTGAGTTATGTGGGGCGTAACGAAGAAAAAATCGCTGAGCAAAAACAAACAGCCCGTAAATATGCCGAGCAACTTATTCAAACCATCAATGAATTAATTGGAGAAAAATAATGTATTTAATTGATATTTCATTAAAAAATTCAACCTTATCCGAAGAAGAACAAGCTAAACAACTTGACGCACATCGTGCGTGGTTTGCCAAATATTTCCAACAAGGCAACTTTTTATTACTCGGTCCTTATTTAGATAAAGAACGTGCCGGTGTGATTATTGCCCAGACAGAAAGCCGTGAACAGTTAGAAAGTATTCTAGCAGAAGATGTTTATTACCCTAACTTAGCCGATTACCAAATCCGTGAATTTAAAGCGGCAATGGTGGCGGAAAATATTCAACAATTTCAAGGAGCATAAAATGAACAACATTGAAAACAAAGTCGTGATTATTACCGGTGCAAGTAGCGGTATTGGCGAAGCCACCGCTTATAAATTGGCACAAGCAGGAGCGAAATTAGTTTTGGGCGCACGCCGTGAAGATAAATTACAAGCCATCGTAAACAACATTAAAGCCAACGGTGGCGAAGCGGTGTATCGTGTTACCGATGTCGTCAAAGCGGAAGACAATCAAGCCTTAGTCGCATTAGCCAAATCCGCTTTCGGCAAAGTAGATGCGATTTTCTTAAATGCCGGATTGATGCCAAATTCCCCCCTTTCTGCGCTTGAAACGAATAATTGGAATGCGATGGTTGATGTGAATATTAAAGGTGTACTCAACGGAATTGCTGCCGTGTTACCGACTTTTGAAGCACAAAAATCAGGACATATTTTAGCGACCTCTTCCGTTGCTGGCTTAAAAGTTTACCCGGGTTGCGCCGTCTATTGCGGCACGAAATGGGCGGTTAAAGCGATTATAGAAGGCTTACGAATGGAAAGCGCACAAGCCGGCACAAACATTCGCACCGCAACCATTTACCCTGCGGCAGTACAATCCGAATTGGTAGCAGGCATTACTAACCCTGAAATGGCTGAAGCAATGCGTGGTTTATATGACACTTACGAAATCCCTGCCGAACGTGTAGCAAACGTGGTGGCATTTGCGTTAAACCAACCCGAAGATACCAATATCTCTGAATTCACACTGGGCCCGACTACTCAACCTTGGTAAATTTTTAGCTTGTGGGGCAAATGTGATTTGCCCCTACAAATAATTTCGTTATAGGTATAATACAATGAAAAAATGGGCTTTTTTATTAGGACTAACAATGAGTTTATCAACCCAAGCCGAACCAATTATTCGCATTTTTGAAATGCAAATCCGCCCCGAAAGCGTGGAACAATTCACTGAATTAGGCAAACACAATATTCGCCAATCGGTCAATACCGAGCAAGGTGTGTTGGGAATGTATGTCATGACCGACAAAACCGACCCGAACAAATTTTATGTCGTAGAAGCCTATGCCGATGAAACCGCCTATCAGGCACATCGTGCTTCGCCCCATTTTCAAGCGTGGCTCAATGGTGCCAAAGAGATGATTGTGTCACGCAAAATGATTGAAACCAATCCAGTGGTGTTTGGTTCAAAAGCGGTGTCTGTACCATAAAAGTGAAATTACCCCATAAAAAATAGGAGCAATAAATGATCCACGCATTTCCCCTTAACCAACCGATTTTAGCCGACAGTCCGATTTTTGAAGAAATTCATCGTATCGTTGAGCAAAATGCGCCAAAACTAGCAGCACTCAACAGCGGTTATCATTCCCCCGAAGAAGTGCGGTCGGTTTTTAGCGAAATATCAGGGCAAAAAATTGATGAAAGTGTCGTGATTAGCCTACCTGTGTATTCGGATTTTGGTAGCCATATTCGCTTTGGCAAAGAGATATTTATTAACAGCAATGTGATGTTTACCGATTTGGGCGGTATTACCATTGAAGATAAGGTGCTAATCGGTCCGAAAGCCAGCATTTTGACCGTCAATCACCCGACTAACCCCACACAACGCCGTGGCTTAATTCTCAAACCTGTTCACTTAAAGAAAAACTGCTGGATTGGTGCAAACGCCACGATTTTACCGGGGGTAACCGTTGGCGAAAATGCCATTGTTGCCGCAGGTGCGGTGGTCAGCAAAGATGTTCCCGATAATGCGATTGTGGCGGGCATTCCTGCCAAAGTCATTCAAATGATTGATTAACGACTTTTTAAGGTAACAACCAATGCAAAAAACAGGACTACTCGGCTTGCTGCTTTCGATCTTTATGTTCCAAAACACCGCTACAGCAGCCGCCCAAGAATTGACCGCACTTTTGCCTTTAACTCTGGAAATGCAGGATCACTTAAGCAATGAAACTAAAAACTCAACTCAAAACCCTTACTACCGCATTATTACTCGGCTCAACATTATTATCAGGAACAGCTATGGCAGATATTACGATTACCCCGGCAAAAAATGTCGCACCGTTAAACTTAACACAACAATGGGATAAAACCTTTAAACTCAGCGACCAAGTAGAACACCACAAAGTGACTTTCAGAAACCGCTACGGCATTACCTTAGCTGCCGATTTATACGTACCGAAAAATGCCAAAGGCAAATTACCCGCCATCGTGTTAAGCGGTCCGTTCGGCACAGTGAAAGAACAATCTTCTGGCTTACACGCTCACGAAATGGCTAAACGTGGCTTTGTAACCCTTGCTTTTGACCCGTCATTTACCGGTGAAAGCGGTGGCGAAGTGCGTGATACCGCTTCACCGGATATTTTCTCGGAAGATTTTAGTGCGGCGGTGGATTTTATCGGCTTACAATCTTTTGTGGATCGTGATCGTATCGGTGTGTTGGCGATTTGTGGCTTAACCGGTATGGGCGTAACCGCAGCAACCGCAGACAGTCGCATTAAAGCGGTCGCAACCACGGCAATGTACGATATGTCTCGCAGTATGAGCAAAGGTTACCAAGATTACTACACCCCTGAACAACGGGCGAAAATTGTCGATCACATCAGCCAACAACGTTGGAAAGATGCGGAAAACGGTACCTTCGCTAAAGGCTGGCACGAATTAGCCTTTGATGATAAAGGCAATATCATCACAGCACCAGCATTATTTCCTGAAACTGCTTTGCCAGAAGATGCGCCTGAAGTGGCGAAACGTTTCTTTGATTACTACAAAACGCCGCGTGGTTTCCACCCGCGTTCAATCAACTCAACCAGTGCATGGACAGCAACAACACCGATGGCATTTTTTGAGTTTAACTTGATGGATAATATTAAATCATATAACCGTCCGTTATTATTGGTAACAGGCGACAAAGCGCACTCTCGTTACTACTCTGAAACGGTGTATGAAAACGCCAACCAACCGAAAGAATTAGTCGTGGTTGAAGGTGCGGATCACGTGGATTTATATGATGACTTCAACAAAATTCCGTTTGATAAATTTGAACAATTCTTCAACGCGAATTTGAAATAATCATAGCGTTGTTACGCAAACGGTAGGGGCAAAACATAGGATTTAGCACAAAATTTTCCATTTGCAAAATATTCTAAATATCTTACCGCTTTCTTTTTATCGCCAAAATGTTACTCTGTTGTGAGAATAATTTTTTAACCGATAAAAGGATTAACCTATGCTACGCACCTACCCTTTCAAACTGGTAAACGTTTTTGCCGAACAACATTTTGGTGGAAATCCATTAGCGGTATTCCCTCAAGCGGACGGATTGAGCGATGAGGAAATGCAACAAATTGCTAAACAGTTCAATTTAAGCGAAACGGTCTTTGCCTTTAGATCACAAACGGCAGAGGCAGATTTACGCATTTTTACCCCAGCTTATGAATTGCCGCTAGCAGGACATCCAACATTAGGTTGTGCTTATGTTTTACTGCAACAACGCCAACTGCCTGAGCAATTTGTGCTGAATACTCGGGCAAAAGCGGTCAAATTAACGGGACAAAATGCAAAAATGGAATTGGCAATTCAAGGCTATGATATTAAACTTTGCCACGCCAGCCATAGCCAGTTAGCCAAAACAACTGGGCTTAATCAAACACAAATTGCCGATACGGCTTACTGGCTTAACAGCGGATCGCCACAGCTCTTACTGCAACTGAATGCTCGTTCTGCTCTTGATGATATTGTGATAGATATTGCGACACTTCACGACATTTGCGAGCAAGATCAGAACAGAACCGTGATTTACCTTTGGTGTGAAGAAAACGAGATCATTTTCTCTCGCCTTTTCTATGTGGCAAACGGGGCTTTGTTTGAAGACAGCGGAACCGGTTCCGCCTGCGCAAATTTAGGAGCCTATTTCCTTTCACAAAATAAATACCCTCTTGAACGCCAAGTTCATCAAGGCGATCAAATGGGCAGACCAAACCGCCTGACACTCAAACTGGACGAACAACAAACCATTTATGTCGGCGGACAGGTCATTGAAGTAGGCGAAGGGGTATTTAAATTGCCGTAAGTCTATGCCCTCCAAGCGGTCAGATTTTGGAAGGAATTTGCAAAATCATCTTATGGGGCAAATATCATTTGCCCCTACATCTATCTTTCCTTAACCAACACCGATGTCATACTGAGCGAGCCTGCGATCAGTTCGTCATTAAACAACGTAATCTCATCATTTTCATCACGTTGTGCCATCACATAAAGCAACGGCAAATAATGATCTGGTGTTGGGACGGAAAGGGTTGCGCTTTCGCCGAACTGTTCAAAATTGACTAATGCGTCATCGTTATGTTCACGCATTGCCTGATTGATTTCATCTCTGAACTGGTACGCCCAATCGTAGCCTGCGCCAACTTGATCGATATGTTCCCAGCTGATCGCCCTTAAGTTATGCACAATATCGCCACTGCCTAAAATCAACACGCCTTGTTCACGCAATGGACGTAATTTTTTCGCCAATTCATAATGCCATTGTGGGGATTTGGTACGATCCAAACTGAGCTGAACCACGGGAATATCCGCCTCTGGGTAGAGATATTTCAACACTGCCCACGCCCCGTGATCGAAGCCTCGAGTTGGGTTGATTTCCACTTGTTCGGGCGCAAGTAACCCTTGAATGTGTTGAGCAAACTCAGGATCACCTTTCGCTGGATAAACAATCTCGCTTAATTCCGGTGGAAAGCCATAGAAATCGTAAATCATCGGCGGATTTTCCGCCCCCATCACTTGCAATTTTGCGCTGTACCAATGGGCGGAAATACATAAAATCAACTTCGGTTTCTCAAAGGTTGCCGTGATTTGTTGAAAGCCTTGATTAAAGATATTTTGCGGATCTAACACATTCATCGGATTACCGTGTCCGACAAAAAGTGCGGGCATTTTTTTCATTGTTTTATTCCTTTTGGATTTAATGTACAAATAGAATAAACCTATTTCGAGCCAAAGAGAATTTAGTAAAACTAAAGAGAGAATTCAGTTGTATAATTTGCCTATCTTTCATATTAAAGAAATAATCAAAACAACAAAGGAGTGAAAGATGAATACACAATTTATGCATTTACAAGAACAATCAGGGTTACTTTTCGTTACATTAAATGAACAGAATTTGGCTTTAAATCTTGCTCGTGAAAAATTAGCAGCCGATATTCAGCATAGTCCAGCAACAAAAGAAGAAATCGAAGCGTTAATTTTAGTTATTGAAAATGAATTGGAAAAATACAGTGAAATGTTTAAGCCAATGCAGAATTTAACCCTTGTTTCAGCTATTCCTGCATTAGACGAAATTGCCCGTTTAGGATTTGGTCAATCAAAAGAGAATGCCATAGTCATTTCACGAGAACAAATCGAACAGCTTTTTACCCGTTTTTCTCGGGTCATCAACGGCTATCCAGCCAAAGCAGAAGGTTTGCCCGAAAGTGTCGATTTTGCTGTTTATTTAACCCTAATTCGCGAAATTATGCACCATTGGCATATTGAATGGTTGAGATGTGAATAAGCAGATTACAAGCGGTGGAATTTGAGAAAATTTTGCCAAACGCCCTAAAATCCCACCGCTTGTTATTGTTTAATGATTAAAACATCCCACGCCCACTTTCCGTTTTTTCAGGCACCGCTTGGATTACGTCCCAATGTTCTACGATTTTGCCGTTTTCACCGAAACGGAAAATATCCACCACCGCCTCGCCACGATCTTCATCGTTTAATTTGCTGTGAACGTGCAACATCACTAAATCGCCGTCCGCCACAACACGTTTAATCTCTGCGCGTGATTTCGGGTTCGCTTTTAAAAACGGTGCAAAGGCATCAACAAAAGCCTGACCGCCGTCCGCCACGGTCGGGTTGTGCTGCAAGTATTCTTTACCGATATATTTATCGGTCGCCTCTTGCACTTTGTGCTGATTGAACGCCATTTCATAGAACGCCAACGCATTCGCTTTATTTTGCTCTGGTGTAGTTTGTGCCATAGCAACGGTTGAAGAGAAAAGTGCGGTTAAAAGTAAAAGTGATTTTTTCATTGGTTTTTCCTTTTGTTAATTCATATATTCAGCATGATTGCTGTTGATGTGTGCATTATATTGAAATAAAAAAGAGAAAAAATAGCGATTTTTGAATATCACTGTTTCAGTTTTTGAAACAACCTTGATTAAATGGCATTTATCATCATAAACGCAGCTGTGCTTTTTGGTAGACATCACTTCGATCACGCCTGCCTACTGCGACCACTTGAATAACAATCTGTTCATCAACCACTTGATAAACCAAACGATAGCCGGAACTTCTCAATTTGATTTTGTAACAATCTTTCATACCGCGAAGTTTGGCACTTGGTACTCTCGGCTGTTCTATACGTTCTTGAAGTTTATCTAAAAATTGATTGGCAATTACCTTATCCAACTTCTGAAACTCTTTAAGAGCCTCTTTCCGGAATACCACACGATAAGTCATCGGCGTAAATCCTCTAAATTCACTTCAACTAACTCATCATTTTGGCGTTCTTCCACAATTCTTGCCAGCTCGGCATCATCTGCCAACTCAATGAGATATTCATAAATATGTGGAGGAACACAATAAAATGCAGGTTCATTACGGTTTAAAATGGCAATCGCTTCACCGCCTGCCGCGTTAAATGTTGCCATAGGATTGGTTTTTAGTTCAGTAATACTCGCAACGGTATTGGTTAAAACGATACTTGGCATAAATAGCACTCCTTTTTTAGGATTATTTATCGCTCTTTTTATCGGTTTTGTCAAGGTGATTTATAGGTTTATCTAGTTTTGGATAAAACAACACGAGAACTACCAACTCACCCCATTAAACCTCTCCACCAAAAATCCACAAGCGGTCGTTTTCGCAAAATCTTTTACAAAATGTCTCTCAAAAACTCTCTCAAACTCAAGCACTGCACTCCCTCAAACGTATTACCGTCAAATTCGTCCATCGTCACCACATATTTCGGGTAGTTGTCTTGGATTTTGAGCAGGTTGCCAAATTCTCTCTCAAGCGTTTTTTCTTCGTTAATCGTGAGTGTGGCTTGCACATAAATACGTTCGCCATTTTTCTCTGCCACGAAGTCAATTTCTTGGCTATTTAAACCGCCGATTTTGACATCGTAACCTGCGATTTGAAGATGATTGAATATGCAGTTTTCGAGCAGTTTGCCACGGTCTTGCACTCGATAGCCAATCAGGGCGTTTCGTAAGCCTAAATCTTCAAAATAGTATTTTTCGCCAATCTCAAAAATGCGTTTTCCTTCAATATCATAGCGTGGAACTTTATGGATTAAAAAAGCGTTGGCAAGGTATTCCGCATAATTTTGCACCTGTGTGCTTGAGGTGGTAATTTTCTGTGATTTTAAAAAATCAGAGATTTTTTTGGCGGAAAACAGGTTGCCGATATTGCTTGCTAAAAATTGCGTGAGCTGCTCTAAAAATTGCACATTTCGCAATGCATAGCGGTTCACAATATCCCGAATGGCAATGGTGGAATAGATATTCCGCAGATATTCAAACACGATATTGTCTTGCAACGGCAAGTCTTTTAAATAAGGCAAACCGCCGTATTTCAAAAACAGCGACATCGACTTATCGCTATCATCCAGTTTCATAAATTCAAGAAATTCAAAATAGGAAAGGGAGTGGACATTGATTTCAATGGCTCGCCCACTCAGGCTGCCTGCAATATCCCGAGAAAGCAAATGGGCATTGCTGCCCGTGCAATACAAATCCAATTCGTCATCTAATAAAAGCGAACGCAACGCTTGTTCAAAATCTGTAATTTCTTGAATTTCATCGATAAAAATGTAATTTTTTTGACCGCTCTTTTTCTGCTCTTGTACAAAATCATTCAGGCTTTCAGCAGTCGTAATGTGACTAAATGCCAAGTCTTCTTTGTTGATATAAATAATGTGAGCATTTTCATCCGCCGTCTGAATTTCTTGCATAATCTGAAACAGCAAATAACTTTTCCCCACACGGCGTTGCCCTGTGAACACTTTTATCAGACGTTTTCCCATAAACGGACGCACCGTTTCAAGGTATTTTTGGCGATAAACTAAATCTTTCTTCATAGCAAATTCCTTAATTTATACCTGATACTTTACCTTTAAATAAAAAAGTTTCAATCATACTTAAAACTTTTGTGAAAAACATCAAAACTTTCAATTATAAAATTAACATCCCACTACCAACTCACCCCATTAAATCTCTCCACCAAAAAATCCACCAATGTGCGGATGGTTAAAGGCAGTTTGTGGCGAGAGGAATATAGGGCGTAAATTTGATAGGTTGGGAGTTGCCAGTCGGTTAAAATTGGCACTAATTGTTGGCTGGCTAGATGCTCGTTTAAGAGATATTTCGGCAACATTGCGATGCCGCCGCCTGCGAGGGTGAGATTTAACAAGGCGCCGGTGTCATTGGTGGTAAATTGGCTGGTGAGTTCTAGGCTGATTTCACGCTCGTTTTGGTAAAACTTCCACTCTTTTCGGTTGATATTGGCGTGCGCTAAATAGATATGTTCCGCCAAATCCTGTGGTGTTTGAGGAACGCCTTTTTGCGCCAAGTATTCAGGGCTAGCAACCAATAGCGAATGGCAAGTCGCTAAAGGGCGAGCGATTAAATTCGGATCGGGCTGGTTGGTAAAGCGAATAGCCAAATCAATGCGTTCATCAATTAAATTGACCGACTGATCGCTTAATTGAAATTGAATGTTCAATTTGGGGTGGCGTTGCAAAAAGTCTTTGATCGCCAGTAACAAATGGGTACTACCAAATGATGAATTTGAGGCTATCCGCAGTGAGCCTTGCAACTCCCCTTGTTGTGCCAAGATGTCTTGTTCAATTTCAGCCGCTAAATCAACCATTTTTTGGCAATGTGCTACGGCTCGCTCTCCTGCGGAAGTCAGCGAAACTCGGCGTGTGGTACGTTGCAATAATCGCGCATTAAACCACTCTTCCACCAATGCTACTGCTCTGGTCACCATTGGACGAGATAAATCCAACCGATCTGCTGTTGCGGTAAAACTCCCCGTTTCAACCACTGTCAGAAAAATGTTCATCGCCTCAATACGATCCATATTAAACCCTTATTATTACAATTTTTGTAACAATTATATTCATAAAACGCTATTTTTACTATTTTTTATTTCAATATAATACCGCTCATTCATTACACAGAGGAAAAAAATGAAACGTTACGATTTAACCCAACCTGAAGACGAATTAAAAATTTATAGCTTTAACCCACAAGAGAACGGTTTATTTTCGGTCACTTCCACCATTATTGAGGCTGAAAATGAAATGATGCTGGTCGATGCCCAATTCCAAAAATATGACGCACAGTATCTTGTTGATACCATTAAAGCCACTGGCAAACCACTGAAAACCATTTACATCAGCCACTTTGACCCTGATTTCTACTTCGGTTTAAGCATTATTGCCTCCGCGTTTCCCAATGCCAAAGTCGTTGCACGCCCAACCACCGTGGAAGGCATTAAACGCAACTTAATCGGCAAAATTGAATACTGGCAACCGATTTTAAAAGAGCGTAACAATGCGCCGAGAATGTTTATGATCCCCGATGTTTATCACGAAGATCATTTTATGGTGGGCAAACATCGCATTGATATTAAAGGCATTGCGCGCGATCCAATGCGTACTTACTTATGGTCGGAAGAAACCAAAGTATTATTTGGCGGTGCTTGGTTGTTCCAAGGTATTCACCTTTGGATTGCCAGCAACCCAACCAAAAAATCTCGTGAGCAATGGATTGATATTTTAGGCGATATGGCAGCTCTTCAACCGAAAGCCGTTGCCCCAGCGCACTTTTTAGGCGCAATTTGCCCAACAGTTATTGAATTTAACAAACAATACTTACTTCGTTTAGAAGAAGAATTAGCTCAAGCTAAAAACAGCCAAGATCTCATTCAACGAATGAAATCAGCCTACCCTGAATTACGTGGCGATACCTACCTTGAAATTGGTGCAACTGTCGTAACAGGCGAAGTGGAATGGCTTTAAGACTTAATGATAAAAAGGAAAACACAATGAAACTATTTGCAAAACTTACCCTAATTTCGACCGCTTTAATCGGCACTTCTGCCTTTGCGGTGGATGTTGAAAACCGTTCTTTAGACGAACTTTATCAAGCAGCGGTTAAAGAAGGTGGCACCTTAGTCGTGTATGCCGGCGGTGACACCGCTGAACAACAAAACGGCATTAAAGCTGCTTTTGAAAAACGTTTCCCAAAAATGAAACTGCAAACCATCGTGGATTACAGCAAAGTACACGATGCTCGCATTGATTACCAACTGGAAACCAAAAATCTGCAAGCGGACGTGGTGCAATTACAAACCTTGCAAGACTACCCTCGTTGGAAAGCGGAAGGCGTATTAATGGCGTATAAACCGCTAGGCTGGGACAAGGTTTACCCTGCGTTTAAAGACAAAGACGGCGCTTGGACAGGCGTATTTGTCGATGCGTTTAGCAACGTCTCAAATAAAACAGCTCTCGGCGACATTCCAACGCCAACCACCTTTGCCGATTACACCAATCCGAAACTAAAAGGCAAAATTATCTCAACGTACCCGAACGATGATGATGCCGTGCTGTTCGGTTATAAATTAGCAGTGGATAAATATGGTTGGAATTGGTTACAAAATTTAATGAAAAACGAACCGCACTTTGTGCGTGGCACACAAGCACCAGCAGATGAAGTGGAGGCTGGAACTTATGCGGCGACTTTCTCAACCGATGGAATGTTAAAAGTTGATCCGACTGCGAAATCCCGATTTGTGTTACCGAGCGAAGAAGGTTTTGTGGCTTGGGCGCAACGTGCGGCGATTTTAAAAGACGCCAAACACCCGGCAGCAGCAAAACTTTATTTAAGCTGGTTATTAGATAAAGATTTCCAAGAAAATGTTTGGTATATGTGGCCTGTGCGTACGGACGTAAAACAACCTGAAGGCTATAAAGCCATTTGGGAATATCCAAACGCAAACTTAGCCCAATTTGAGCAATTTATGGAAAATCGTGCAGACGTGGAAAAATTCCGCGCCCAAATCCGTCTGTTTGTTGGCGATGTGAAAGGTGAATCTTCTGCCGGCGAATGGGGATTAACACCAAATCAAATGCGATAAGCATTGCACGTTAATGACTTGACACAAACAAGCGGTGAGATTTTAAGAGCAGTTTACAAATGCAAAATATCTCTTAAATTTGACCGCTTACGTTCTTTCTCCAAACTTTTCCTTTAAAAATTTTTCCAACACATCAAACACCACCAACACTCTTTTCGGGGTTAGCGTCTGATAAGGGCGGTACAGATAAAATTGCCATTTTTCAAGCGGTAGGTTTGGCAATAAAATTTGCAATTTTAACCTATGACGGAGCAATTACGGAGAACGTGCAAGGGCTAATCACATTAGCCCCACAAATTTGTTCATTAAAACTATAAATCCACAGGCTTCCACTCTTGCCCTACCACTGGCGGTAACCACGGGCTGCCTTTGATGCACATATCCCATAACATATCAGGAATACCGTAGTGATCGGCTTGCGTTGGGTCAAGCTCGCTGACAATTTCGTCCGCTCTACCTCCTGCCAATAATGTGCCGATAGTTGGGTTAATCATTACCGCTTTGCCAAGGGCGATAAACTCTGCCCAACCTGTGCTGTAGGCATCTAAGATTTGCTCAGCCGTTAATAAATTGCCTACGCCAATTAGCGGTAATTTGCCGCCAATACGTTCGTGAACTAATTGCATACGAGTGAGTGACGTATCTGCACCACGGCGTGCTTGCTTGTAGAAATCCCATAATGAAATGTGCAAATATTGCAACGGTTTTTCCACTAAGGCATCAATTAACGCAAAAGTATCCGCCATTGTTAAGCCATTTTCTCCCGGTTCCTCTGGCGAGAAACGGTAGCCGATAATGAAATCCGGGCGGTTGTGTCGTTGGCGTACTGCCGTCACTTTGTCGATAACTGCCATTGGGAACGCCATACGTTTTTCTTGGCTACCACCCCACGCATCGGTGCGGCGATTAGTTTGTGCTGAATAGAATTGTTGGATCAAATAACCGTTCGCACCGTGAATTTCCACGCCGTCAAAACCTGCACGAAGCGCCAAATCTGCGGCGTTGCCAAAAGCATCAATCAACGCCAAAATCTCAGCTTCCGTTAAAGCTCTTGCCTCCACCTCGGCATTTTCGCTTGGTGCGACCATATCCTTACCATTCAGCAACGCTGGAATAGATTTATCGCCACCGTGATGAATTTGTAAAATCGCCTTTGTGCCTTGTGCTTTAAGCAAATTTGCTGTGCGAGCAAGGCTGTCTAATTGACTTTCGTGGATCGCTTCAGGTTGCCTGACAAAGGCTTTCCCACCCTCTGCCACAAGGGTTGCGGCTGTAATAAACAAGCCGATATTTTCAGCACGATTGCTTAAAAAGCGTTGTTCTTGCTCACCCAATATACCATCTGGGTTTGAGGCAAAATGTGTCATCGGTGCAACCACAAGACGGTTCGAGATTTCCACTCCGTTATTTAAGACGTAAGGTTGAAAAAGTGCGGTCAATTTTTCTTTCATATTCTTTCCTTTTGTAGAATTTACTGAGTTTGATGACATGTCTTAATGAACACATAACCGAAAAAGAGGGCAAATAAAAAATCGCCTGCCCCATAAATGGCAAAGAAAATACCTAAAAATAGATTTTCATTCCATAGATTTACCAAAGCATCGCCGTTATTCATCAGCCAATATACCCACGCCGCCACATACACCCATTTTTCGATAAAAAACACTAAAATCAGTTTGGGTACTTGATGATAACGAGCAGAAACGGACAAATACGCCAGCCCCCATAAAATAATCCCCACTTGCCCTAACCAAGAGAATACCACAGGGTCAATAGTCGCAAGAGTTTGATCCGTAAAGAATTTAGTTGGTACTAAAATCCCTGTTAAGTTATAAAAGCCGGCTAACAGAAAACCGAATGTGATTTTTTTAGATACTAAATTTTGCATTGCGTTACTCTCATTATGAAATAATGCGTCATTGTAGCCCGATTATTATCTTGATAAAATCACTAATAAATACATTCTCTATCTCAAAAAATGGAATAATATGAATAAACTGGATGCATTACGTTACTTTTGTGTGGCAAGCGAAACCCTCAACTTTCGTGAAACAGCGGTACGCTTATCTGTATCGCCACAAGTCGTCAGCCGAACTATTGCGGAGCTAGAAAATACTTTGGGCGAACCACTATTCAAACGCAACACCCGTAACGTCCAGCTTACTGAGTTTGGTCAGCAATTTTTAGTGGAGGCACGACAATTTTTAAATGAAGAGGCACGTTTATTCAGTTTCGCCAAAACTAACCAACAGGCTATTCAAGGCACGGTGCGGATTACCCTGCCGCCACTGCCTAATCACACACAAATTTTAGCGGACTTATTACAAGCCATTGCGCCCTATCCTAACTTAGCTATTGATTGGCGTGTGGATTTAACCTCGTTAAAAGCGGTGGATAATCAAATTGATATGGGTATCCGCATTTGCCAAAAGCCCGAACCGGATTGGATTACGCATCATTTAGCCACTGTAGAAGAAAAAATTGTAGCCTCGCCAGCCTTAATCGAAAAATTGGGAATGCCTGCGGATCTCACCGATTTGGCTAAACGTTATCCACTGGCAGCGATGTTTAATGCTCTGCAAGGGCGTATTTGGCAGTGGCAAATCAATGCCGAACATACCATCACACCACCTGCCCCCAAATTTATCAGTAACGATATGGCAAGCGAACTGCAAGCAACCCTATCTGGGCAAGTTTGCTCACAATTATTAGGTATGTTCTGCCAGCCTTATTTGGACAGCGGAGAACTCGTGGAACTTTTCCCCGACATTCCGAAACAACCGTGGCAAATCTATCTCTACCGCCCATATCAAACCGTTACCCCTTTGCGAATTGTGAAAGTGTTTGAACTGTTAAGAGAGGTTTTGAGTAAGCGGTGGGATTTTCAACGTGGTTGGGCGTAAAAATACAAGCGGTGGGATTTTCAGGGAATTTTGCAAATGCAAAACTTATGAAAATTCCACCGCTCTTTTATAAGCGTTGTAAGTAATCCTTCAACCCTTGAATGTCCCCATACAACAACTGGCTCGGCACAATATGCAACCGTTCATCTTTTTCCACAATCAACTGCGGCACGCCTTGCACACCGCAATGGTGGGCGAGTTGTTGCCCGAATTGAAGACGTTGTTCCAATGCCGTTTGGGTAGATTGTTCGCTAAGCAATGGCACCGCTTGGCTAAGGTTGAGCTTGTGCAGCATCTGTTCAATCACCGCCAAATCCGCATTATCCAAACCGTCCACATAACGTGCTGTCTGCAATGCTGCCAACACGGCAAGCTCTTTTTCAGGGGCAATTTGTTGCACCGCTGTTAAAGCCAGCAAACTGTTTGCCGAATCAAAATCGCCTTCGCCTTGCAACACGTTTTCCAAATACGCCTGACTAAACGGCTGACCGGTCAATTTTTCAATCCGCTGATCGTTTCCCCACGCATAGCGGGCGAAATCGGCGTCCATTTTACGACCGCTTTGATAAAACAGACCCGTTGGCGTGAGTGTAAGCGGATAGATTTCATTCAGTTTTTGCAATGTTGCTGACGCCCCATAACACCAGCCACAAAGAGGATCGAATAAGTAGTAAATTTTCATTTTGTTTTCCTATTTTGCTGCCTGTTCAATCAATTCTACTGTCGCTTGCGGTTGCGAAATGATAGACAAATGACTGCCTGAAACGGTTTTGGTTTGAGCGTTAATCATCGCCGCAAAAGATTGTTGTGCCTTAAACGGCAAGGCGTTGTCTTGTTCCGCAAGCAAATAGTAGCTTGGTTTGGTTTTCCACGCTGGCTCTGCAACCGCTTGCCCAAAGGCTTTGGCGCTGATTGGTGTTTGAGTGGCAAACAAGCCTTGAACTTCCGACAACGGCAAGTCGTTCGCCATCACTGCCTGATACACTTCCGCATTTGGCAACCAAATCATTCCGTTTTCATCAGGCTGCAACCCTTCACTTGCTGCTTGATGACGTTCTAACGCCATTACTGCATTTTCGCCGCTATTTGGCACAATTGCCGACAAATAGACTAATTTTTTAACCTTTTCGTGCTGACCAGCTTGGCTAATCACCACCCCCGCCCACGAATGTCCAACTAGCACCACATCGCCATCTTGACGATCTAACACCTGCTTAACCGCCGCCACATCATCATCTAACGAAGTCAGTGGATTTTGCACCGCCGTAACCTGATAGCCTTTGGCTTGCAAAGATTGAATAACGGGGCGATAACTTGAGCCATCAACAAAAGCACCGTGTACCAAAACAATATTTTTAATCATCGTGTTTTTCTCCGTAGCCTGTGCCGTTACCGAAAGCCCGATTAGTGCGACACAAGCCAGTTTTTTCATTAGGTTAAACATTTTTCTGTACTATAAAATTGATTGGTGTGTGTATTCTAAGGAAATAAAAATAAAGAAAAATAGCAAATTTAGAATATAATTGTTTCGGATTAAGAAACAAAAAGGATAACTATGGACAAACTCACCGCTATCAAAGTCTTTCTGAGCGTTGCCGAAACAGGCAGTTTTACCGCTACCGCAGAACGTTTAGAAATTTCCAAACCGATGATCAGCCGTTATGTTGCTTTAATGGAAGAATGGCTGAACGCCCGACTGTTTCAGCGTTCCACCCGCAAAGTCGCCCTGACAGACGCAGGCGAGCAAGCGGTGCTTTTCTGCCAAAAAATTACCAATCTAACCGCAGAAATGGAACAGGAAATGATGGCACAGCAAGGCGAATTGCGTGGCGTGTTGCGTGTAACCAGTAGCCAAACTTTCGGGACGTATCATTTGGTACAAATGGTCAATCGCTTTTTGCAGCTGCACCCGAAATTGAATATTCAGCTATTGCTCAACGATCAGCCAATGGATTTAATCAGTGAGCGGATCGATCTTGCCATTCGGATTACCAACAACCCCGACCCGAATTTTATCGCCCGAAAACTTGCCGATTGCCATTCCTTGCTAGTGGCAACGCCTGATTATTTGGCAAAGTTCGGCACACCAACGCAGCCCAAAGATTTGTATCAACATCACTATTTGTCGCACCACAACATCAACCGCAAAGCGTGAAAATGCACACAAGGGGAACAAGAAGTGTTGCTCGACCTCAACAGCCGTTTCACCACCAACGACACCCAAGCCTTGCTCAATTCTGTGCTGGACGGCAACGGCATTGCGATGTTGCCAAAATATATGCTGGAAACCGAACTGCAACAGGGCAAACTGCAAGCTGTCCTACCCGACTGGCAACTGCCGACATTCAGCATTTATGCGATGTATCCGTCAAGGGATAAACTACCGCTTGCCGTGAGAAAATTGATTGATTTTTTGGTGGAGAGTTTTGAAGGGAAAGCGTGGTAGGGGGCGTTTGCTAATGCACTACTACCCCTTCAACAAAATAAAATGCTCTACTAAACGGATCATTAACTCTTTTTGTTCAGGCAAACTTTCTGCCACCAACAAGGCAAGGGCGACAAGGGTATTATCGTTAATCAATTCATTAACGGGTTTGGCAAGCAGGGCTTGATTTTGGTGTAAATACCATAAAAACAGGAAAGAACCAGTGCGTTTATTGCCGTCTGCAAGCGGGTGGTTTTTGATCACAAAATACAATAAATGTGCCGCACGGCTGGCAATATTTGGATAAAACCACTCTCCACCAAAGCCTTGTTCAATGGTCGCAATCGCTGATGCCAAACCATCACTTCGTAACTGCCCAAACAGCTCGGTCGCCTCGCCTTTGGCAATTAGTTCTTGTTTTAATTGCGAAATAGCGGTTAAAACATCTTCAAATACCAAGGATTTCATTTCAGGCTGCTGCACCGAAATCGCCGCTAGATTTTGCTCATCATACGCCTGCAATAAGCTCCAAGTTCTCGCATAGTCCTGCATCACACCAATAACCGCCTTACCTTCATCACTAATCAAGGCTTGGTTGGTGAGCGTTTGACTTAACAACGCCACTGCTTGGCTAAACTCCACACCTTTTTCCTGCAAGCGTTTTTGATTAATCGCATAACCTTGCACCAAAAATTGTTTCAAAGTTTGGGTTGCCCATTGACGGAATTGTGTCGCACGTTTAGAGCTAATTCGATAGCCCACAGAAATAATGGCATCAAGGTTGTAGTGTTTTCGTTTACGAGAAACCATTCTTTCACCTTCAGTTTGAACTTGTAAGAAATCCTTACAAGTTGAATTTTCATCAAGCTCTTGTTCTGCATAAACATTTCTCAGATGCATTGTTATGTTCTGAGCTTTAACCCCAAATAAGCTTGCCATTTGAGATTGCGTAAGCCACACCGTCTCATTATCCAATGAAACCTGTAAGGAAATTTTGCCGTCTGCGGACGTATAAAGTTGAATTTGGTTTTGCATAATTGATCCTGTTGAATTTGAACTTGTAAGAAATCCTTAGCAGTTAAAATTTAACCAATTCTTTTGAGTTGTTGCATTTTTTGCAATAGCTGAATTTTGACGTAAACATAGAACAAAACCGCAACCAAGAAAACAACAAGCGGTGATTTTTTCGATCAAGATCACAAAAATAAAATGTTGGACAAAAAAAGGGGCGTTCACACGCCCCCTACAAATACTGGCAAATCGCAAAATCTCATCAAAATCCGACCACTCTTTCCTAAGATCTCCCTGTACTCAACCCTGCTTTGCCGTTCTCCCAAAGGGTTTTGAATAACACTTTCCACGGCGAAAGTGTCGGATTTGGCTGTTTGCCATTGCCGATTAACGCCATTTGTGCCATATACCAATCCATTTCCAACACTGCACCGAGTTTGTTATCCACCGGGGCAAAACCTGTTTTTATGCGGGTGGTTACGATAGTTTGATAATTGCCTTGCTGAATTTGGTTTGGTAAATCGGGTTGTAAAGCAAAAGGTCGGGCGATGCCGATAAAATCCAGATGTCCACTTTGCAGTGCCTCGTTCATTGCATTTTCACTGCGGAAACCGCCTGTGATAATCAGCGGTACGTTGCAGACGGCACGGGCTTTTTCGGCATAATCCAAGAAAAACGCCTCACGCTTTTGCGTACTGGCTTTGGCGGATAACATTTCAGGGTTTTCATAATTGCCGCCTGAAATTTCAATAAAATCAATGCCTAATTCCGCCATTTTTTGCACCACTTGAATGCTGTCCGTTTCGTCAAAACCGCCTTTTTGGAAATCCGCCGAGTTGAGTTTTAAGCCGACCAAAAATTCAGGCTGCACCACCGCACGAATGGCGTGGTAAATTTCCACTAAAAATCGCATACGATTTTCAAGGCTGCCGCCCCATTTATCTTCACGGCGGTTGTGGTGCGGCGATAAAAATTGACTGATTAAATAGCCGTGTGCGGCGTGAATTTGCACGCCAGAAAATCCGGCTTTTTCGGCGATTTTTGCGGTGGTGGCAAATTGCTGAATTAAGGTGCCAATTTCGGCTTCGGTTAAGGCTCTTGGCGGATTGATAAAGCCGTCCATTCCCTGCAACGCTACCGCACTCGGTGCAACGGGCGTTGGCGATAACACTTTTGGCGACTGTTTGCCTGCGTGGTTAATCTGCATAATCAGCAACGTATCGTTTTGCGTGCCAGCCTTCGCCCATTGTTGCAAAATCGGCAAACTGCGTTCATCTGTGAGTACTACATCGTTGATCGAGCCTTTGCCGTTTTCAGCGACCATCACATTGCCCGTCACCAACACACCAGCGCCACCCTTTGCCCAAGTGTCATAAAGTTGCACCAACGGCATTGTCGGTTGGTTTTGTTTGGCAAGCTGTTCTTCCATCGCGGATTTGAAAAAACGGTTTTTGGCTGTTTTGCCGTTAGAAAAGGTAAAAGGTTGAAATAACATAAAATTCCTTGTTGAGATTATAGGTTTAAAAATATAAACCTATTTGGGTAAAAAATTACGGCTAAATACCAACAACTCTAGCAATAGCCGTGTTAGGTAATCATAAAAATTAGCTAGTCGTCCAATGGTTTAATACAACCATCTGCAATAAACGATGCCATCAAACGCCGAAAACGCTCGCCGGCTTGTTGTAGGCTCACGGTGTAATAACGCTCTTTGCCTTGCTGATCAACACGCACCAAACCGGCGTCCAACATAATTTTGAGATGGTGCGACACCGCAGGGCGTGATAAATGCAGTCGTTCGGTCAAATCATTGACATTCAAACTGCCGTTTTCAAACAAAATATGCAAAATCATCAAGCGGTTTTCATCGCTTAACACAGTAAAAGTCGGAATGCACTCACGCAAAATATCAACGGTTTTTTGGCTCATATTTGTTTATAGGTTTAAAAATTTGAACGGATTTTAAATGCGGTGGAGTGAATTGTCAAGCGGTGAAATTTCTGCTGGATTTTGGAAATGCAAAAATTTGTGGAAATCCGACCGCTCTTTTATCTTTCTTCAAAAGGATTAAACAACTTCACGCCAGTGCGGGCAAAATCGGCTGTGTTGCGTGTTACCAAAACCAAATTGTGTTGAATGGCACTAGCGGCAATCCAGGCATCATTTTCAGGGGCGTGATCGGGAATGTGCAATTTAGCGCAAATTTGGGCGGTTTGTTCGTTAATTTTTAGGATTTTGCCGTGAAAAGCAGGTTTCACGTCCATTTCAAACCAATGGCGCAAGAGTTCGCCTTGTGTTGTATCTTTACGCTCAATAGACATCACACCACGCTCTAATTCCATCATTACAACCGCATTTGTGAACATCAGATCTTTTGAGGTAGAACGAACCCAATCTGCAACATTCTTATCACATTTATTTTTTGCTAACTTTCTGATTTCGCTAATGATATTAGTATCTAATAAATACATTCTGCTCCCCTAATCATCAAAATCAACCGGGCGGCGTTGCACTCGACTGCGTGGTTGTAATTCCAATTCAACATCCGCCACGTCAGGATTGCTCGGGCAAAGCACATCGGCAATGCTCACAAACGGCTTGGCTTGTTGCACCTTTTCATATTCCGTATAGCTCATCAGCACAAACGCTGGCGTGCCACGATTAGTGATAATCACGGGTTCTTCTAAGGCATATTTTTGCGCTTGGCTGGAACGTTGGTTAAATTCACGGCTGGTCATAATCGGCATATTGCACCTCCAAATGTAGATAAGTAGATACAAGTTTAGTGCGTTTTTTCATAAAGTAAAGCAAAACAGCAAGAAATAAAATCACAAGCGGTAATTTTTTCGAGCGAGATCGCAAAATCTTTTGCAAAACCGACCGCACTTTTCCCCCCTTGCATTTAGTCCCACTTTTGACTAGAATTTCATTTTTAGTCAAAAACAGGACAATCTATGACATCAAAAACGGAAAGCTATTTTTCGGAAAATCCTGAATTTCCGAGTAAATTGATTGTAGCGACCTTATTTATCGGGGCTTTTTTTGGGTATTTGAACGACACTTTATTAAACGTGGCGTTGCCGACTTTGATGACCGAATTTCAGGTAGAGAAAACTACGGTGCAATGGTTGGTAACAGGCTTTTTATTGGTAATGGGGGCGTTTACGCCGATCAGTGCCAGTTTGATTGAGTGGTTTGAAACACGCAAATTGGTGCTGGCAACGCAGTTTACCTTTATTGTCGGGTCGGCGATTTGTACCTTTGCAACGCAATTTGAAATGCTACTTGTGGGGCGTATGGTGCAGGCGATTTCGGCGGCGTTGTTTGTGCCGTTGTTGTTCAATGCGATTTTGGCAATTTATCCGCCACATCAGCGTGGTATGGCGATGGGAATTGTCACGATGATGTTTACCGTTGCGCCGGCGATGGGTCCAACGATTTCGGGTGTGATTATCGACTATTTCAACTGGCGATATTTATTCGGGCTGACCGTGCCGTTTATGCTGTTGGCGATGTTGATTACCAGCAAATTTTTGACTGTGCGTTTAAATGAAATCACTCGCCCCAAAATCGATCTGCTCTCGGCATTTTTATCTATCACTGGTTTGAGCGGTTTGGTTTACGCCAGCAGCAACTTTGCAGCGTTGTCGTTAAGTGCGTTCTTCGCTTTGATGGCAATGTCGTTAGCGTTGATTGTTTGGTTTAGCAAACGCCAATTTGCACTCGCCACGCCACTGCTCAATTTGCGTGCCTTTCATCACGCTCAATTTCGCTATGCGGTCATCATTTTAGTTTGTGCTTATTTCCTATTTATGGGCTTAGAGGTGATGATGCCGATGTACACGCAACAGGTGTTAATGCTCTCGGCAACCGCAATGGGGCTGATTTTAATGCCCGCCAGCATTTCGCAAGCCATCGCCGCCCCGATATTTGGCGGTCTGTTAGATAAAAAAGGCGGAAGATGGGTGCTACTGCCTGCCACAATGTTGCTTGTCGGCGCATTGATTTTGATGTGGTTTTGGCTAGACCTTACCACTTCAACGCTGTTACTCAGCGCATTATTTGCTCTAATGGCATTGTCCGTTTCCGCTTGTATCACGGGCGAAACCCACGGTTTAAACGCCTTAACAAAAGAACTCAACCCACACGGCACGGCAATTTTAACCACCGTTAGCCCAATCGCCGCCGCACTCGGCACCAGCTTTTTTGTGGGAATGATCAATGTTGGCGAACATTTATCCAACGAACTTTCAAGCCAACAAGCCACCTTAAACGGCGTGCATTTATCAATGGCGAGTGCCTTAATTATTGCCGTGATCGCACTCTGGTTTGCCTTCAAAATCAAACCGCACTTATCAAAAGGAGAATTAAATGCATCTAATGGATAAACTGGGGCAGTCGATTGTGCATATCAATCGCCTCTACGAGCAATGGGCAAAGCAACAAGGCATTAGCAACAGCAATTTGCTGTGGGTTTATCACAGCTTAATTCATCATCAAAACCGCACCCAGCAAGAGATTTGCGATGAATTTGATATTGCCAAACAAACCCTATCGCCACTGTGTAAAGAGCTAGTGGCGCAAGGTATTCTAGAAATTTCTCCTATCTGCACCGATAAGCGTGAAAAACGCTGGCAACTCACAGGAAAAGGCCGCTTAGCCGCCACGCCTATTATCGAACGCCTGCGCCAATTTGAACAACAAGCCTTCGACACCCTCGGCGAACAAGAAAGCGAAAAACTGCTTGCTTTAACACAGCAGTTTGGGGAGATATTGGAAAGGCAGTTGCAGGGGAAAAGTTAGAAAGAAAGGCTAGAAAATGGAAAGCGGTGGGAATTGAAAAAATTTGCAAATTGTAAAATCTTCTTAAAATCTGACCGCTCTTTACTTTTATTATCTCGACTTATTCGTCACTTAAACACTTTAAGTTGTAATAACCATGGTGCAAAATATTATTTGACTCGCATACTCTCTCGTTTATAATTTCAACACAAATCTTGTTGTAATCGCAATGGAGTAGAATAAATGCAAGCATTAGGGGATGTTGCAAATATCCAAACAGGTTTTTTATTTCGAGCAAAAGTGCCTGAAGATGCGAACGGCAATGTGGTTGTAGTGCAAATGAAAGATTGTTCATTTTTTGATGGCATAACTTGGGATAACTGTGTTCGTACAAAGCTGGATAAAGTGAAAGAAAGTGATTGGCTTAAAAAGGGAGATATTTTGCTTGCCACAAGAGGCAACAATTATCAGCCGATTTTTGTTGAGTTTTCCCGGCAAAATTTACCAGCGGTTGCGTCACCCCATTTTTTTGTTATTCGTCCTAAAAATGCGGAAATCTTACCTGAATATCTGCAATGGTGGCTGAATTTGAAACAAAGCCAAAAGTATCTTATTCAAAATCTTGAAGGCTCGATTACCAAAAGTTTACGTCTTCCTGCCTTGGCAGAATTGTCGATAAAAATACCCTCTTTAGCAAAACAAAACGTTATCGTACAAATGGTAAAAACACTCGCTCAGGAGCGAAAAACCTTGCAAAAACTCATTGAAAATAATGAGAAGTTGATGAATGCCTTAGCCCAAGAGTTAATTTCACCGTAGGAGAAGAGCAATGAACGAATTAACCCAAACCTTTGAAAGTATTTTCCAAAATCACGGCTACAAAGGGCTTTATGGTGGATTAGATAATAAAGCTATTCACGCTCGCAAAGGGTTACAGAAAAATGAAAAAATTTTAGATCATATGGGTTCAACGGAGCTTGCCGCTAACCTATTCCGAGCCACGCAAACGGAAGAAAAACTACGTAGAGATAATATTCAGACGAAACAGGAAGCCAACCAAACCCATTTTGATGTAGGTAAAAAAGTTCGTCAAACTATTCAAGAACTTGGTGGTACAATGCCCGAAGATTTACCGACACCAGACAAAAGCATTAAAACCCTTGAAAATCATCAGAAAAAACTCACAAATAAGGAATAACCGATGTCCATTAACCAAGACGATATTAATAAAGCCCTGTGGTCTGCTTGCGATACCTTTCGTGGCACGATAAGCCCGGATACCTATAAAGATTTCATTTTAACGATGCTGTTTTTGAAATACATTTCAGACGTATGGCAAGACCATTATCAACAATATCAAGCGGAATACGGCGATGTGCCGGAATTGATTGAAGAAATGATGAAACAAGAGCGATTTGTATTGCCACCGCACGCTAATTTTTACCGCTTGTATGAGCAGCGGTTTGAAGCAGGTAATGGTGAACGTATCGATCAGGCGTTGCACGCCATTGAAGAAGCCAACGGCACAAAACTCAAAGATGCAGGCAAGAGCGTTTTCCAAGATATTTCCTTTAACACTGATAAACTAGGCGAAGAAAAGCAGAAAAACACCATTTTGCGTGAGCTGTTGGAAGATTTCGCTAAACCTGAATTAGATTTAAAACCAAGCAAAGTCGGTACGCTGGATATTATTGGCAATGCTTACGAATATTTAATTAAAAACTTTGCTGCAAGCGGTGGGCAAAAGGCGGGTGAATTTTATACGCCGCCTGAAGTATCGGATTTAATTGCCGAACTGCTCGATCCACAAATGGGCGACAGCATTTGCGATCCTGCTTGTGGTTCCGGCTCGCTGTTGATGAAGTGCGGTCAGAAAGTGGTGAAAAATCATCAAAGTAAAAATTATGCCTTATACGGACAAGAAGCGATTGGCTCAACGTGGTCGTTGGCAAAAATGAATATGTTTTTGCACAGTGAAGATAACCATCGCATTGAATGGGGCGATACTATTCGCAATCCAAAATTATTGGATAGCAATGGCGAATTGATTACCTTTGATATCGTTACCGCTAATCCACCGTTTTCATTAGATAAATGGGGTTATGACGAGGTCAGCCAAGATCGTTTTCAACGTTTTGAGCGTGGTTTACCGCCAAAAACAAAAGGGGATTACGCGTTTATCTCACATATGATTAAAACGCTCAAAGAGAAAACGGGCAGAATGGGCGTGGTTGTGCCGCACGGCGTGCTGTTCCGTGGGGCTGCCGAGAGTAAAATTCGTCAAAAATTGATTGATGAAAACCTACTAGATGCCGTGATCGGCTTGCCTGAAAAATTGTTCTATGGCACGGGTATTCCTGCGGCAATTCTGATTTTCCGTAAAAACAAAACGGACGACAGCGTGCTATTTATTGACGCCAGCAACGAGTTTAAGCTAGGTAAAAATCAAAATACACTTACTGCCGAAAATATCGAAAAAATCGTCCGCACTTACCGCACACGACAAGCGGTGGAAAAATATGCCTTTGTTGCAACTCTCGCCGATATTCAACAAAACGATTACAACCTGAATATCCCACGCTATGTGGATACCTTTGAAGAGGAACAGCTGATCGACTTGCAGCAAGTCCGTACCGAAAGAATGCAGTTAAAACAGCAGTTGGCGGAGTTGGAAACCAAAATGGAAGGTTATTTGAGGGAGTTGGGGTATTGATGGCGAGCTTGTAGGGGCGAGCCGACGTGTTCGCCCGAATATCACGAAATGTTAAATGGGCGGACACATCGGTCCGCCCCTACACAAGCGGTTAGATTTTAAGAAAATTTTACCAAATTAGGTGGGTAAATGAGCAAACAATTTAGTGATTTTATTGTTTACGTTGATGAAAGTGGAGATCATAGCCTGACATCAATAGATAAAAATTATCCTGTCTTTGTACTGGCTTTTTGTATATTTTACAAACAACACTACCGAGAAGTTATCGTCCCTAAAGTACAGCAATTGAAGTTTGATTATTTTGGGCACGATCTTGTCGTACTGCACGAAAATGAAATCCTAAAAGAAAAAGGTGATTTTAACATTTTTCGTTCTCAACAAGAGAAACTCGACTTTCTAGCACGGTTATCCGACATAATGCAAAAAAGCAATTTTGTCTTAGCCAGCTGTGTGATTGAAAAACATAAATTACAATCGAAAGACCGAGAATTACATCCATATCATTTTGCATTAAAGCATTGTTTAGAAACTCTCTTTGAGTTTGTTCAGGAGAAAAATCAGACAGAGAGAATAACGATTGTTGCAGTGGAAAGCCGTGGAAAAAAAGAAGATGCGGAGCTTGAGCTTGAATTTTTGCGAATTTGTAATGGCGAAAATCGATTTAAACAATCGCTCCCTTTCAAGGTAAAAATTGTATCTAAAATGATAAATTCAACAGGGTTGCAGCTAGCTGATTTGGTTGCTAGACCGATTGGTCGCTATATACTAGATCCAACACAACCAAATCAAGCAATTGAAATACTTAAAAATAAGTTTTATTGTGAAGGTGGTAGGAGTTGTGTTGGTCAAGGCTTTGATCAAAAAGGGTTAAAACATTTTCCATAGCCCTAAAAAGCGAAAAGCCTTGATGAAACCCACCAAGACTGTAACGCCGACCAAGCACCCTCGATCCATTTAGGGGTATTTTAAATGAAATGCGAGCCTTGTGTAAACAAAATTTACAGGGAATTAGGAAATAGTATATAGATGCTATTTCAAATTGATATATACAGCGGTTAAATTTTAAGAAAATTTTGCAAATTGGGAAAAGTGAATGAAGAAGTTGAAAGATGGGTGGGAAATAAAAACATTAGGTGAAATTGCAACAATTTCATCAGGCGGAACACCGAGCAGAAAAAATGAAAGTTATTGGAATGGGAGTATTCCTTGGGTAACTACAGCAGAAGTTAAATTTAATACGATTGTAGATACCGCTGAAAAAATTACTGATTTAGGGCTTTCTAATTCATCTGCTAAACTATTCCCGATAGGCACTATTTTAATGGCAATGTATGGTCAAGGTAAAACAAGAGGTCAAGTTGCAAAATTGGGAATAAAAGCAACCACTAATCAGGCTTGTGCTGCAATAATATTGAAAGAGAATTATCACGTTGAATTTTATTATCAATATTTGATGAGTAAATATGATGATATTCGAGAGATGTCAAATAGTGGAGGACAAGAAAATTTAAGTGCGAGTATTGTAAAATCTATCGCAATACCTGTTCCCCCACTAGAAGAACAAATCCAAATCGCCGAAACCCTTTCAACATGGGATAAGGCTATTCAAACTACGGAAAAACTGCTTGAAAATAGCAGACGGCAGAAAAAGGCGTTAATGCAGAAGTTGTTGGGAAAAGGAGAGCAAATTTTTCGATTAGAAGATTTGGGTAGTACATTCACTGGGTTGTCGGGAAAATCAAAAGTTGATTTTGGTAAAGGAAAACCATATATCCCCTATATGAATATTTTTACAAATTCACATATTGATATTCAACATTTAGAGCTAGTTGAGATTGGAAAAGATGAAACACAGAATAAAGTCAGGTATGGAGATATTTTCTTTACTACTTCATCTGAAACGCCTGATGAGGTTGGTATGAGTTCTGTGTTATTAAATGAAGTTGATGAACTATACTTAAATTCGTTTTGCTTTGGGTTTAGATTAAATAATTTTGAAAATTTATTACCTGAATATGCTCAATACTTATTTAGATGTGATGAGATAAGAAAGGCTATATCCTTATTGGGTCAAGGAGCAACTAGATATAATTTATCAAAAACACAGTTAATGAAATTAACTATTAAATTACCAAGCCTTGAAGAACAAAGAGAAATCGCCGAAATTCTTTCAACAGCAGATCAAGAGATCGAAACATTACAGCGTAAATTGGAGTGTTTGAAGTTGGAGAAAGGGGCGTTGATGCAGAGATTTTTGTAAATAAGTAAAAAGAGTAAGGAGTGTTGATATGAAAAAATTATCAGTTAGTGCGGCAGCGGATCACTTAAAAAGAATATCTCAAACATCATTTGAAAAAGCTGTTGCAGAATTAATTTGGAATGCCCTAGATGCAGATGCTACAAAGATAGATGTGTTTTGTAGTACAAATGAATTAGGAATTGAGAATATTAAGGTTGTGGATAATGGAGTTGGAATACCTGTAAATATTGCAGAAAAATCATTCTCTCAAGTAGGCAATTCTTGGAAGAAAAATTGTTTACAAACTCAAAATGGAAGAATAATTCATGGTCAAAAAGGGGAAGGTAGATTTAAAGCATTTGCATTAGGTAACAAAGTTGAATGGAAGACTATTTTCAAAGCTAATGACACTAAAAAGTACTCCTATTCTATATCATCATCTGTTAGTAGTTTAGATCATACAGATTTTTATCCTGTAAAAGAAGAACATAATGCTAATACGGGAACTACTGTTGAAATCTATAATTTAGATTCAAGAATACAAGGAGCAAAAATAGAAAATTTAATTAAAGGATTAACTGTTATATTTTCTAGTTATTTGTATTCCTACTCAGGCATTTCCATTTATGTGAATGGTATAAAACTAGACCCATTTGAAGAAGTATTAAATCAAACTGAGATACAATTAGAATTAGAAGACACTGATAAGCACACATTAAAAATTATAGAATGGAAAAATATATCAGAGAAATCAGTTTTATTGTGTAAGTCTAATGGGGCTATATTAGATACTTATAACCTGAAAAAACAAATAAGATCTCTAGGCTATAGTTTTTCTGCGTATTTATGTAGTCCTATACTAGATAACTTGAATGATGAAAATAGATTAGATCTAATAGAGTTAGATCAAAATGGTATTAGATTATTAAACTTATCTATAAATAAGATTAATGATTTTTTTAAAGAGAAAAGAAATGCTGAGTTATCTGAAAAAGTAAATAAGTGGAAAGAAGATGGAATATATCCATATATCAAAGAAGCAAAAACTGCTACAGAAATAGCTGAAAAAGAATTATTTGACATAATTGCTGTGAATGTAGAAGAGAAATTACCGAAATTTAAAACTTATGATAATCTCTCAAAGAAATTTACATTTACTCTATTATCTAAAGCACTACAAGATAATCCATCAGCTATCAAAAAAATTCTTACTGAAGTATTATCTTTATCACCAAAAGATCAAGATGCTCTAGCTAATTTATTGGAAAAAACAACATTACCTTCTATCATACGTTCTGCAAAAATTGTATCGGATAGATTGAATTTTATTACAGGATTAGAAGAATTATTGTTTGAACATAAAAAATCATTTTTAGAGCGAGATCAATTACATAAAATCCTAGAGAAAGAATCTTGGATATTTGGAGAAGAGTATCATTTATCTGTATCAGAAAAAAGATTATCGGATGTTTTAGAGAATAATTTAGGTATATTAGGAGAGCGTCAAGATATAAATAGTGACGGTTCGGTAGATAAAGACAGAATAGATTTAATGTTAAGTAGAGCTATTGAAGTAAGACCAGCAGAATTTGATTATTTAGTCGTTGAGCTGAAAAGACCTAGTAAAAAAATTGATAGTGAAGTAATTTCTCAAATTGAAAGATATGCAACAAAAGTGGCTAATGATTCGAGATTTGACAAATCTAAAACCAAATGGAAATTTTTAGCTATCTCTAATGAATTTGATGATGTAGCAGAACTAAAAGCAAATTCAAATAGTTTACCTAAAGGACAGATACTTTCTAGTGGGAATATACAAATTTGGATTTTCAAATGGTCTGAAATAATTGGAACTGCAAAAGCAAGACTGAATTTCTATAGAGAGCAGTTAAATTATGAAGCCGATGAGACTTCAATGCGTAAATATTTACAAGATACTTATTCAAAATATTTACCAGATACATTTAAAAATGAATCAAAATAGGATTTTTTTATGTTTTATGTCCCAAAATCCCTCGAAAAACACACCTCCAAACTCCCAGCCATTCTGTTGTTACACAATCTTGGCTGGCAGTATCTTTCTCCTAAACAAGCCTTAGCTTATCGTGGGGGGAAGGCGGTGAGTGTGGTGTTGGACGTGGTGTTGCGGGAGGTGTTGAGCCAACGTTCGATTTCCTATCTTGGGCAAGAGCGTGCTTTGTCGGCGAAGGCGGTGGATAACTTGGTGGCAGAGCTGACTAGCCCGAAGTTAAACGAAAGTTTGGTGGGGGCGAATGAGCATTTTTATAATCATCTGTTATACGGCATTACCGTTACCGAGTTTATTGACGGTAAGAAAATCAGTTGCACCGTGCCGATTATTGACTGGGAAAATCCTGAAAACAATCAGTTTCATTTTACCGAAGAATTTAGCGTGGAGAATACTAACGGCTCATCGCTGCGTACGCCTGATTTAGTCTGTTTTGTCAATGGCTTGCCGTTGGTGGTGATTGAAGCCAAACGCCCAGACGGCAAACCGAAAAGTACCATTGAAGAAGGCATTTCTCAACATTTACGCAATCAACGCCCTGCCGAAATTCCCCACCTTTTTGCCTATGCCCAACTGTTGTTAGCCGTTAATGGTTATGACGGACGTTACGCCACTTGTGCGACCCCTGCCAAATTTTGGGCGGCGTGGCGTGAAGAAGAACAATCCGAGTTGGAAATGAGCCAACTCAAAAATCTTGCTATTTCTGCCGAAAATCTGACCGCTCTTTTGCCAAAATCTGACGATCAGGCTTGGTATCAACAGCTCACCGCTCAGGGAAAATTAGCCGTAACAGGGCAAGACAGCTTGCTGATTAGCCTGTTACGCAAAGATCGTTTGTTTGAGATGATCCGCTATTTCAGTTTGTTTGATCGCAAATCGCACAGCCGCATTATCGCCCGTTATCCGCAAGTGTTTGGGGTGAAACGCTTAATTGAACGGGTAATGTCGCAAAGCGAAAAAGGGGCGAGAAACGGCGGCGTAATTTGGCACACCACAGGTTCGGGCAAGTCGTTTACGATGGTCTTTTTCTCGAAAGCCTTATTGCTCCACCCTGCCCTAAAACAGTGCCGAATTATAGTGGTAACGGATCGGGTGGATTTAGAACATCAGTTGAGCAGCACTTTTTATAACAGCGGCGAACTGGCGACCAAGCGAGATCGTAAAAATGCAATGGCGACCACTGGCAAGCGATTAGCCGAGCAAATCGGTTCCGGCAATGAACGCATTATTTTTTCGTTAATGCAGAAATTTAACACGGCGATTAACCAAGCGGAATGTTTTAATCCGAGTGCGAATATTATTGTGTTGATTGATGAAGGACATCGCACCCAAGGCGGTGAAAATCATATGGCAATGCGGCGAGCCTTGCCTAATGCGGCTTTTGTTGCTTTTACTGGCACGCCGTTGTTAAAAGACGATGAAACCACACAAAAATTTGGCAACATCATTCACGCTTATACGATGCAACGTGCGGTGGAAGATAAAGCGGTAACGCCACTGCTTTATGAAGAGCGGATCCCTGAATTGTCGGTGAATGAACAGGCGATTGATAACTGGTTTGAGCGGATCACCAAGTCGTTAAACGAAGGGCAAAAAACGGATTTAAAACGTAAATTCTCGCGTAAAGGGCAGATTTATCAAGCTGATGACCGTATTCATTTAATCGCTTTAGATATTGCGGAACATTTGGCGAATAAAATTCCGCAAGGCTTAAAAGGTCAGCTGGCGTGCGAAAGCAAAGCGACAGCAATTCGTTATCAGCGGTATTTGGACGAGATCGGGCTGTTTGAAAGTGCGGTGGTGATCAGCCCGCCTGACAGCCGTGAAGGAAATACGCAGCTTGATGAACAAGCAAGTGATGAAGTGGTGCGTTGGTGGGCAGCCAACGTGCAGGGCGATGAAGAACGTTACACGCAACAAGTGTTAAGTCGTTTTGCCGATCCTGAAAGTCCGTTGCGTTTGTTAATTGTGGTGGATAAGTTACTCACGGGCTTTGATGAGCCGAGCAATGCGGTGTTGTATATTGATAAGCCGTTAAAACAGCATAACCTTATTCAAGCAATTGCACGGGTAAACCGCTTGCATAAACAAAAAGAGTACGGACTGTTGGTGGATTATCGGGGCATTTTAAAAGAGCTGGACACAACGATTGCCAAATACCAAGATTTAGCCAACCGAACGCAAGGCGGTTATGCCACTGAGGATTTGGCTGGGCTTTATCGCTCAATGCAAAGCGAATATCTGCGTTTGCCGAGTTTGTATCAAGCGCTTTGGGCGATATTTGCCGAGGTTGAAAATAAAATGGATCTTGAGCAACTTCGCCGCCAGCTCATTCCAACTATGCAATTCGACCCAACAAGCGGCTTGTTTTTCGATAAAAACAGCAAAATACGCGATGATTTTTACCGAGCTTTAACTGCCTTTAACCGCTGTTTACAGGTAGCATTGCAGTCTGAAACCTTTTATCAAGACAAAAACTTTACCGATGCTGACCGCACTTTATATAAAAACACCGCCGCCTTTTTTGCCCAACTACGCCGCTTGGCACAACAGGACGCCGGCGAGCAAGTGGATTATCGCGAATATGCCCATCAAGTTGAGCAATTAATCAATAAGCACGTTGTTGCCTTAGGCGTAAAAGAAGCAGACGGCATTTATGCGGTCAATAAAATGGGCAAAACGGAATATCAAACGTGGAACGACACCAAAACACGCAACGAAGCCGATAAAATTCGCTCTCGTATTGCTCGTAGCCTTGAGATTGATTTTGACAACGATCCTTATGCCAAAGCCCGTTTTTCCGAATTATTGCAACAAGCCATTGAAGAAGCTGAAGCCTTGTTCGACCACCCGATAAAACAGTATCTGCTGTTTAAAGAATTTGAAGAACAAATGGCAGAACGTAAATTGCCCGATATTCCCGACCGTTTTGGCGGCAACTATGCGGCACAAGCCTATTTCGGTGTATTTAAAACAGTTTTACCTGAAACCCTATCGCAAGGTGAAGGTTTTTGGGTAGATTTGGCATTTGAGATCGATCAGGCGGTTTTACGCTGTTTAAGCGAACATTCCATCAACCTTGAACAAGTGGAAAAAGACATTCGCAAGCAGTTACTGCCGATGATATTTAAAATCTGCCAAGCCAACGGCAGCGGTATGTTACAAGCCAAAGAGATTGTCGAACGGATAGTACAAATTGTGCGAGTTGGGCGTTCAAATGGATAAGTTTGATCGGATTATCATTCCTTATGGCGACCAGCATTTTACCGTTCGCTTAATAAAGAATGCCAAATATAAACGGCTACGCCTAACCGTGCAACCCACGGGCGACATCATTGCTTATGCGCCGCCACAAGCGGTCAGAAATGAGCTTATTTTTGCTATCAGCAAACAAAGTCAGTGGATTGCCGACCAGTTACAATTTTTTCAACAAAACCCACCGCTTGTTGAACGGCAATATATCAGTGGCGAAAGCCACCGCTACCTAGGGCGACAATATCTGTTAAAGGTATATGAAACGCCAAATAACCCCAACCAAGTCCGCTTATGGCGTGGGCAGTTGGAAGTGTCTGTGCGAGAAAAAACGGCACGACAAGTTCAACAATGTTTGGATAACTGGTATCGACAAAAAGCCAAACAGATTTTTGCCGAACGTTTAAATTGGCTGCTACCGCAAACCTTTTGGGTCACAACAAACCCTCACATCCGTTTACGCACAATGAAAACCCGTTGGGGAAGTTGCTCCGTTCAAGGCTCACTATGCCTTAATCCCCACCTAATCAAAGCCCCGAAAGAGTGCATTGATTATGTGATTTTGCACGAACTCTGCCACTTCGCCGAACACAACCACAGCGAACGTTTTTACCGCCTAATGGGGCAAGTGATGCCACAGTGGAAGGAAGTGAAGACGAGGCTGGATAGGGTGGGTTAAGGCAAGCGGTGGGATTTTGAAAGAAATTTGCAAACTACGAGCTAGCCCTATTTGGAAAGGAATATTGCAAATAACTTGAAATATACTTAAGGATCCTCATATTTATAAAATAGAAAATTCGATTAGAGTAATATAAAAATGTCTATCAGATGGGAAAATATCAAACCTTTAAAAGGTTCTCAAAATAATGCTTTTGAAGAACTGGTGTGCCAATTAGCACGCCAAGAATTTCAATCACAAGGGAAATTTACCAGAATTTCTGCTCCTGATGGTGGTATTGAAGCAATGTGTGAATTCTCAGATGGTTCGTTATATGGATGGCAAGCCAAATATTTTTTGAGTTCATTTTCATCATCACAATGGCAGCAAATTGAAGATTCTTTTAAAGAATCTTTAAAAAACTACCCAAACCTTACAAAATATTATGTTTGTGTCGCAACTGATAGAGCAAATGCCAATATATCAGGAAACAAATCCTTTTTTGTTAAATGGGAGGAACAGGTCCAAAAATGGAAAGAATTCGCTCAATCACAAGGTCGTGAAATAGAATTTGAATTTTGGGGAAGTTTTGAGTTATCTAATTTATTATCAAAACCAGAAAATGCAGGTAAAAAATTCTTTTGGTTTAATGAAAATGAATTATCGGATAAATGGTTTGAACAATACAATCAACAAGCTATTAGCAATCTTGGCGTTCGTTATACACCAGAAATCAATGTTGATTTACCCATTGCAATACAATTAGAAAGTTTGGCACGAACAGAGAGTTTTAAAGAAAATTTTGGAAACCAATTTAGCCAATTATTAATAGATGTTAAATCACAATATCAATCTTTATATCGTAATGAAGAGTTAAGTCAGTATTTTGAACCTGTATATGAGCTTTTAATTGAAAAACTTAATTTATCAACAATTGATGATTTAGAAATAATCATTGATATTGATTTATTAATTCAGAAAATCAATGAGTTGATAATACATTTTGAAGATTTCTCTAAAAATCATTTAAATAAAGAAGAAAAAAACAATAATGACTATTACTATTTCAGAAAATTAATCAATGGATTAGAAGATATTATTCAACTATTAAATTCATCTGAATTGTCATTATTCAATGGCAAAGTGCTTGTTTTAACTGGTCAAGCTGGTAGTGGTAAATCTCATTTATTAGGAGATTTTGTCCAAAAGAGTCAAGATTCTGGAAGATATGCTTTATTGTTATTAGGTCAAGATTTTACTGAAAAATCTAATGTTTGGAGCCAAATTTTTAAACAGTTAAATCTTAACAATACAACGCCCGATGTTTTTTTGTCAGCTTTGAATAGCATAGGCGAAATGCAGAAAGAACGGGTTATTTTAGCTATAGATGCTTTAAATGAAGGTGAAGGAAAATCTTTATGGAATAATCAACTCAATGGATTGATTGAGTTGGTAAATCAATATCCAAATATTGGATTGGTTCTTAGTGTACGAGATAGTTACCAAAAAATTATTTTTAATCTTGAATTGTCAAACCAAGTGCAACGATTTTTTGAAGTAAACTTCATAAGGTGTTTTCCAACCTAAACATTTACGTGGTCGTAAATTCAGTTTATTGATCACCTGTTGAATATCAACTTCGCTCCACTGATTGATGTCTTGGTGCTTCGGAAAGTATTCACGAAGTAACCCATTTGTATTTTCATTCGTTCCCCGTGTCCACGGTTGATGCGGCTCGGGGAAGTAAAATTCTACACCCAGTGCTTCTGTTACCAAACGATGTTGGGCAAATTCTTTACCACGGTCTGGCGTAATTGACCGCAATATATGTGAATCCAGCAATTCAATCATGGCTTTTTGGACTGCTTCGGCTTTTTTGGCAGGAATTTTCTTCACCAACTCAAAACGACTTTTGCGTTCCGTCAGCGTCAGCAAACAAGCTCCACCCGCTTTACCCAGTACGGTATCGGCTTCCCAATGTCCAAAGCGACTGCGATTTTGCGCCGAAATGGGACGGTCGTTCAAATGGTTGGATATCTGAATTTTGCCACGTTTTTCATGATGATTTTTTGTATGCCGTGTTTTGCCTTTGTGGCGCAGTTTGCGACTGGCTTTGCGTTCGCCTATATCAAACAACCCTGAATAAATACCACGATAAATGGTTGAATAACTAATGGATAATTCAGATTTTTCCAATTTTAATCGTGCGCTGATTTGTTCGGGCGACCAGTTTTCTGTCAGAAACTTTTCTTGCACCAAATTGAAATATTCAGGCTGCTCTAATTTGCGCTGTGCTTTGCTATTTTGACGATGCTTCAAATAGCTGTTTTGTGCGTTCGTTGCACTGTAGCTTTCTAGAGCGTGTCGTTTCAGCTCGCGAGAAATGGTGCTGGAGCTACGTCCCAGTGCTTTGGCAATTTCTGCTTGTTTTTTGCCCTGTGCGAGTAAAATCATTATCTTTTCTCGCTCGTTTATTGTAAGATGTCGGTAGGAAGTACTCATCATTTGGAAGTGGTTTTTGTGTGGAAACAAAATTATATTCTAGTTGATGAGTACTTCTTTTTTTGTTGCACTTGGATTGTAAATTCAGCGTAAATAAAAATTATCTAAATTTATTATATAGTTAAGCTCTGATTTACCATTATAGCTATCAACAAAAGCAGGAAAATTATCCATTACTCTTGCCAAAATTTCGTATAAAGCCAACCATTGATATTTTTTACCAATTCGCTCAATTTTACCAGTATCGTCTCTTCGCCAATGTCTTGAACGGCTTTCCTTATCAAATTTAAGGTGCTTTTCATCATCATAGCCAAATTGCTCAAAAATCATTTGGCACGCATAATTGCTTAATAAATCAACATCAACAATATTACCCAGTTTATAACTTTTCCATCGACGAAACTTAGCTTCAAAAGTGTATCTGCCAAAATCACCATAACCGCAAATACCACGACCATACTCCGTTGTCATTGAATATATAATCGTTTTTTGTCCATCAGAATGATACTTTTCATCAATCTCTTCATTTGTTGGTAAAACATCAGGAAAAGAACTTCTGTATGGTGGTGTTATTCTTGCTCTGATTAAATCAATATCATTCGATGAATAATTATCTTTTTGTAAAGAAAATTCAATAATATGACGAGCATAATCACGAACCAAAACATTGGGATAGATTTCTTCTGTTTCAGGTTTATTAAATATTTGATAGTCTATCTCTAATGCAAGTGCTTTTAAATAAGATATATTTTCTGAATATACAACAGCCCCATGAATGGCAGATAAAATACCTTCCATCACATAAGGATCATTAACTGCATTAAATTCTTTAAATAATTCTAATGCAATGTCTAATCTATTCCATAATAAATGAGCTAGCGCATTGATATACTTATTTCTACTTTGTTTGTCAGTAGAAGTAAATAACCAACTTACAGCGATCGCACCCAACAATAATGCTTCTGGTTCAATATTTTCTTGACCACTTGATTTATGACACCAAATCAATAACCTATCTATTGCTGGGCATTGATAAGAATTTAACACAATAAAAGCAGTCCAAACCGCATCTCTATTTGCTAAAGAAAAAGAATGTAGTTTGTTATGCAAATATCTTATATTTAATGGATGGCCAATTTCAGTAGCTAATTGATATAAAACATCAGTCCAAGTTGCTTGATTAAAATATTGATGATTATTCAGAAAGTGTTGCAATTTGGGCATGTTGATTGTTTCAGGTAGTCTCCAAAAGAGATTTTCCACAATAATTTCAAACCAACCCCAATCTTTTGAGCAATCAAGCACTTCAAAGATTTCAAAATCAAATCGTTCGGGTAATAATACACTCAACGCTTCCCAAAATCCCTTGTCATAACCAACTCTGTTACATAGGGCTTTCCCTTGTTCGGTATTTAGCCATTGAATAAAATCATCTTGATTGTGAATGTTTTGCAATATCAAGTTAGCTTTTTGGTAATCTCCAATTCTTTCATAGTTAAAATAAACATATTCTTTATCTTTACCATAATAAGCATTTTTACTGATAACATTTTCTTTAATTAAGTAATCAAGAAATCTTTTGGCATCTGATTCTGCAATATCTTCTATTAACTCATCACGAACTTTTCTCTTGGCTGTAAGATAATCCAGGCTATATTTATCTTCTTCCAATTGTAATTTTGCAATTACATTGATTGCTCTTTGCACTAAGTTTGAGCCAATATCTTGTTCAATTTGTTCGCAGATACGTTTTTCAACACCCTCCAAATAAGATTTTATAATGTAATTAAATCCTTTATGACCTTTTGGAACACAAAATTCCCCTTGAAATTTTAAAGATTCACAAAATAATTTTAAATACAATGGGTTAGAAAATTCTGGATTAAGCAATGGTACGCTAGGTAATTGTAAGCCGTAGTAGGGGAAAAATATTTGAATGGCTTCAAACTCATTATCCATAAATCCTGTATGCTTGATATAACATAATTTATCTTTATTTTTTGTATTTAATTGATGCTGAATTTACAATCCAAGTGCAACAAAAAAAGAAGTACTCATCAACTAGAATATAATTTTGTTTCCACACAAAAACCACTTCCAAATGATGAGTACTTCCTACCGACATCTTACAATAAACGAGCGAGAAAAGATAATGATTTTACTCGCACAGGGCAAAAAACAAGCAGAAATTGCCAAAGCACTGGGACGTAGCTCCAGCACCATTTCTCGCGAGCTGAAACGACACGCTCTAGAAAGCTACAGTGCAACGAACGCACAAAACAGCTATTTGAAGCATCGTCAAAATAGCAAAGCACAGCGCAAATTAGAGCAGCCTGAATATTTCAATTTGGTGCAAGAAAAGTTTCTGACAGAAAACTGGTCGCCCGAACAAATCAGCGCACGATTAAAATTGGAAAAATCTGAATTATCCATTAGTTATTCAACCATTTATCGTGGTATTTATTCAGGGTTGTTTGATATAGGCGAACGCAAAGCCAGTCGCAAACTGCGCCACAAAGGCAAAACACGGCATACAAAAAATCATCATGAAAAACGTGGCAAAATTCAGATATCCAACCATTTGAACGACCGTCCCATTTCGGCGCAAAATCGCAGTCGCTTTGGACATTGGGAAGCCGATACCGTACTGGGTAAAGCGGGTGGAGCTTGTTTGCTGACGCTGACGGAACGCAAAAGTCGTTTTGAGTTGGTGAAGAAAATTCCTGCCAAAAAAGCCGAAGCAGTCCAAAAAGCCATGATTGAATTGCTGGATTCACATATATTGCGGTCAATTACGCCAGACCGTGGTAAAGAATTTGCCCAACATCGTTTGGTAACAGAAGCACTGGGTGTAGAATTTTACTTCCCCGAGCCGCATCAACCGTGGACACGGGGAACGAATGAAAATACAAATGGGTTACTTCGTGAATACTTTCCGAAGCACCAAGACATCAATCAGTGGAGCGAAGTTGATATTCAACAGGTGATCAATAAACTGAATTTACGACCACGTAAATGTTTAGGTTGGAAAACACCTTATGAAGTTTACTTCAAAAAATCGTTGCACTTGGTTTGACAATTCAAGACCAAAAACCCAAATTAAAATTTCACCACCAACCAGAACCCATTTATTTTCTCAATACCAAAATCAAGAACAATGTCAAACCAAACATTATTTTACTATTCAAGATGATGAATTGATTGATGATTGGGTTAAGGCTAATGATTTTCCTAATATTGAAAATTTGCTGGAATTGACGATTAATGGTGAAAAATGGCTTGTTTTGGAAAGACACGATGATTTTCGTGAAATAGCAAAATTTGGGCAAAAAGAAACTTATGATATTCAGAAATGGGTGCAAATACGTAGTTATTTAGTTAAAGCATATCAATATTCAAAAGCCAAAACTTGGTTGGAACAGCAAAATTTTATGGGAAGATGGATGCCAGAAGGTAAAGAATATTATGGGACTAATATTAATCAATTTTTTATTGAAAATATCTCCAATAAATGTAAATGGCAAGAAATTTCTAGATATAAAGATATTGAACCACCTTTATTTAAAGTGATACCTAGTGTAGATTCACATATTTGGGAATCTACTTATGGTAATGATGGTATTTCATTTTATGCACCTACTCCAATAATTTATCACGGAATGAAAATGCAAAATTCCATTAAAGATGGTTACTGGGTTGATTCACAAAATAATTTAATTTGTTTTAATCCTCAGATAAATGATAAGTTTCAAAATAGTTTATTGGTTAGAAAGGATGAATTCTTAAATTTCTTAAAAGAACATAAACTAAAATTGATTTGGACAGTTTTGGGAGAGAAACATGCTTATACACAAAGCAAATTTTTACAAGAGCTTTCGGGAGTTTATTATCTACATGGTGAAAATCAACAAGTAAAAGGTAAGGTTTCAAGCACTATTCAAGAGATCTCACACTGGGGGGCTGGATTTTAGATTTGGTGGAAATAGCAATATTTCATCGTATGTATAAACCACTCAAGTATTAGGTACTCAGCGTAAAGATTGGAAGTCTTTAACTCCAAAGCTGTTTATCATTATACTAATTTTGCTAACTAAAATAATGGGGCAAATATGATTTGCCCCTAGGCTTGCTACTCTTCTCTTCAATAAGTTACTGCTATTGCCCAAACACCTTCCAAAACGGAACAACCTCAATGATTTTCCCATCTACAATCATCTTATCTTCCTGATCAAAAGTGATAATCATGCCTTGTCCAAAATGGAAGAAATTCATTGCGTCAATAAATCCATCACGTTCACGAGCGATATTTTCCGCACTGAGTTGCCAGCTAAGAAACTCGCAAAATTCTACCGCACTTTTTACGCTATCACTCCGCTTTCGCCCTATCTTCCACCGTCACCGATGTCAATTTAGCCAATTTCGGGGCGAGGTATTCTCGTAGGTCGTCCATTAAGGAATAAACCACAGGCACGAACACTAGGCTCAATAAGGTTGAGGCGGTTAAGCCGCAGATAACGGCGATTGCCATTGGAGCGCGAAATGCCGCACCTGCACCGCTGGCGAACACGGCGGGAACCATACCTGCGACCATTGCGATGGTGGTCATTAAAATTGGACGAACACGTTCTGCGCCTGATTGAATAAGGGCTTGATGGCGTGCCATTCCTTGTTGGCGTTTTTCAATCACGAAGTCCACCAGCAAAATAGAGTTTTTGGTTACGATACCCATTAACATCAAAATGCCGATAACAGAAGACATATCCAACGCCGCACCGTAGGAGAGCAAGCCGACTGCCGCACCGCCGATGGACAGCGGAAGTGCGGTTAAAATCGTCAGCGGTTGCAAAAAGTCTTTGAACAATAACACCAGTACCAATAGCACCATTACCACGCCAGCTGCCATTGCAAAGCCGAATTGGCTGAACATTTCGTCCATCATTTCCGCATCGCCCGATGATGGCACACGCACGCCGTCAGGCAGGTTTTGCATTATCGGCAGTTCGTTGATTTGCGATAATGCGGTGCCGATGGTTTGCCCTAAGGCTAAATCCGCGTCCACTGCAATGCCGCGTTCACGGTCGAAACGTTCTAAACTTGCCGAACCTGCCCCAAATTGAATATCGGCAACGGTATTCAATGGCACGGTGCCGCCATTGCTGCTTGCCACCCGCAGCTGGCGAATGACTTCGGGCTGGTTGCGTTCGTTTTCCGCCAGCGTAACCCGAATAGGAATTTGGCGGTCGGGTAAATTAAAGCGTGCCGCATTGCCGTCCGTGCTGCCTAGCGTTGCAATTTGTAGCAAATTTCCCACCGCTTGTGGGCTAACACCTACTTTTGCCGCCTCGTCCGCACGCAATTTGACTTGCACTTCGGGTTTCATCAGCGGTGCGTTAATCTGCACATTTTCAACGGTGGATAAACCTTGCATTTGCTGTTTCAGTTCATTTGCCGTCTGCTGAAGTTTGATAGGGTCATTGCCGGTCAGCAAAATCGACACATCTCGTGCTGCCATTTCGTTGCGGAAAGTAATCCGCACGTCCGCAAATTGTTTCAAGGTTTCTCGCAATTTGTCTTCAAATTCCTTTTGCGAAATCGACCGCACTTGGTGGGGTTTCAGGCGAATAAGCACTTCACCCTTGTTGATTTCGCTGGAACCTGCAGTGGTAAACACCAGCGCTACTTCGTCATATTGGCGAATAGTGCGGTCAATTTTTTGCAAGATTTCATCGGTTTGTGCCAACGTGCTGCTTGGCGGCAGCATAACGTCTAACTGGCTCATTCCCGTATCGCCTTTCGGCACAAAGCCTGTGGGCAACTGTGGCAAAATCATTGCCGATGCCAACAAAAACACACCACCGAGCAATAATGTGGTTTTGCGAAAATGCAAGGCTTTTGCCAACAGCGTTAAGTAGGCTTTTTTCAGCCTGCTTGAAGAGGTTGTCGCAGATGTTTGAGCGGCAGTCGGTTGCAACAAATAGGCAGCCAACAAAGGCGTTGCCAAGCGAGCCACCAGCAAGGAACTCAACACTGCCACAGCCACCGTAATGCCAAACTGCCCGAAATACTGCCCGGTCATACCGTCAATAAAACTCACGGGCAAAAACACCGCCACAATACTTGCCGTAATCGCCACCACCGCCAAACCAATGGCATCAGACGCATCTAAGGCAGCCCTAAACGGTCGTTTGCCTTGATGAATGTGGGTTTCAATGTTTTCAATTTCAACAATGGCATCGTCCACCAAAATCCCAATCACCAAAGTAATGGCTAACAGCGAAATGCTATTGAGCGTATAGCCAAGCAGTTGCATTATCCAAAAGGCAGGCAAAATCGAAAGCGGCAAGGCAATCGCCGCCACCAAAGTCGCACGCCAATTTCGCAAAAACAGCCACACCACCAACACCGTCAATGCCGCACCTTCCAACAGGGTAGCAATCGCCACATCGTAGTTCTCTTTGGTGGTATTCACCGAATTATGCACTTCCGTAATCTGAATATCGGGATAATTGGCTGCCAACCTTTGCAACGCTTGTTGAACGCCTTTTTCCACCGCCGTATCGCTTGAGCCTTTGGAACGGAATACCTGAAAGCCCAACACTTCACGCCCATTCAAACGCGTACGGCTACGAACATCGGCGTGGCTGTCGCTAATGGTCGCCAACTCCGCCAATTTGACTTTACGATAATCGCTCAACGCAATGGGTAAATTAGCCAAATCCGCAAAACTTGGCTGACTGCCCACCACACGAATGGATTGCTCTTGGTCAAACCATTGCATACGCCCGGCAGGCACATTGGCATTGGTTTGTGCCAGTTGCTGGCTCACCTGTTCGGCAGTAATGCCCAACGCATCAAGCTTTGCCGATTGCAACGCCACACGCACTTCACGCTTTTCACCGCCAAGCCGTTTCACTTGCTGCACGCCATTGACCGCCAACAACTCACGGCTCACCGCATCATCAATAAACCAAGACAGCTCCGTTTGGTTCATATTCGGTGACTGCACCGCATAATAGCCCAACGCACCGCCTTCCGTATCCATTCGCTCCACCACAGGATTATCAATGTTTTGCGGCAAATTGCCCCGAATTTGCGTAATGGCATTTCGCACATCATTCACCGCCCGATCCGTGTCTGTTTCCAACCGAAATTCCACCGCCGTGACCGATGAACCTTCGGTAATGGTCGAAGTAATATGCCGCACCCCAGCCATTCCCGCTACCGCATCTTCCACACGGCGGGTAACGGTATTTTCCAATTCATCTGCCGACGCCCCCGTTTGCGTCACCGTAATATTCACCATCGGAAACCGCATATCAGGATCCGCATTTATCGGCAAGCCTTGAAAAGCACGAATACCAAGCACGGTTAAAAGCAAAAACAACACAATAATTGGGATTGGATGACGAATAGCCCAAGAGGAAATTTTGAAATTCATAAAAGTCCTTAAAATTACTAATTGTTGATAATTTTAGTAAATTTTAAGACTTGTTTCAAGTGGAGGTTGGGGAGATTGAAAAAGAAAGCGGTGGGGTTTTCTGAGTTTTTTGCAGATTGCAAAATCTTATGGAAATCCCACCTCTATTTTTAATACTTCAATACTTCGCTTTCTTTCGGCACAGCGACCTTGCTCAGTTTATTTTCTTTCACAAATTTCCGCATTTCATCTGATGTAACAGCAGCGTGATTTACGGCATCCATATGCACAGTAATGATGTCAGCTTTCGGGGCAACTTGACGAGCTTTGGCGACATCGGCTTTGCCCATAATAATGCCGTCTGAAAAACCTTGCAGTTGGGCGTAACCTGTATTCATTACAATGACTTCAGGTTTATAGCGATTAAGCGCAAAATCCACTTCTTCATTCCAAATGGTATCGCCTACGAGATACAGCGTCTTTTCGTTGTCTGCCTGCATTACTACGCCCATAGCGTCCCCTGCCAATTCAGCCAGCTGCGGAATAGAATACATTTGATCAGTCCCGTGCTGTCCACCTGTTTTGCTTAATTTTACCTTGTTAAATTCGGTATTTTTGCCCAAAACACGAACATCTTTAAATCCTTGCGAACGAATAATTTGTGCATCGCCTGCATTTTGCACGAAAATAGGCAAGGTTTTCGGTAACACTTTTTGTGCGTATTCATCCCAGTGGTCTGCGTGCGTGTGGGTAACAATCACCGCATCTACACCTTGAAGGACTTTTTCGACCGGCTCTGCCATTTCGATCAACGGATTACGTTTTTGGCTATTGATTGTGCCTTCAAATCCTGCGTAGCTGCCTTTCGGAGCAAGATAAGGATCGACCAAAAACGTACTGCCAGCTATTTCAATTTTAGCGGTGGCGTTGCGAATATGCTGATAGCTAATTTCAGCATTAGCACTGGTTGCAACGGTGGTTGCCATTAAAGCAAAAATAAGAGATTTCAGTTTCATTATGTTTCCTTTTGTAAAAAATAAGATAAATCAAACCGCTTGTATGCGATGGGTGTATTATGAAACGAACGAGAAATAAAAAATATTGACTTATTATTCAAATATCGTAAAAATCGGGTCAAATTCATTTAGCGAGTAAAACAGATGTCTATTCCAACCGTTGCCTTAGTGCTTTATCCTCAATTTAGCCCTTTTCATTTTTCCGTGCCTTATATGGTATTTTCTACCGAAATTGACGGCAAACCGTTATTTAACGTGAAAGTGGTCGCAGAAAACCCAACAGTTACCCAATCCAAGCCAGCGATTATTCAGGCAGACGGCGATTTGAGTTTGTTGGAACAAGCAGATTTTGTGGTGATGTTTGGTTGGGACAATTTGGCAGAAATGCCGTCTTCCGCCTTAATACAAGCATTGCAGCAAGCGGCACAGCGTGGAGCGACCGTGGTAGGATTGTGTTACGGCGCTTATCCCCTTGCCTATGCAGGTTTGTTGAATGGCAAAAAAGCCACTACCCACTGGCTGGGCGAAGCGGATTTCAGACAGCGTTTTCCGCAAGTGAAATTGGATTGTAATGCGATTTATATTGAAGATGAAAACATTATCACATCTGCAGGCACGGCGGCAGGGTTGGATTGTTGTTTAGCGATTGTTCGCCGACAATATGGCGTAAAAATTGCCAATCAACTGGCACGTTTGTTGGTCATCTCGCCCCATCGGGAAGGTGGACAGGCACAATTTATTGAACAGCCCATCACTCGCAAAACCGCCAACGAGAACATCAACGAATGGCTAGACATTATGCGAACCAACCTAAATGCCGATTATTCCATTGACACCCTCGCTGAAAAGCTAATGATGAGCCGCAGCACTTTTACCCGTCATTTTCGCAAAGCAACGGGAATGGCATTAACGGAATGGCTGATTGAAGTGCGGTTACAAAAAGGACGAGAATTGTTAGAAAGCACCAAACTCAGCATTGAAGAAATCGCCCACCAAATCGGTTTTCATTCCGCCACCGCCTTTCGTCAGCACTTTAAAGCGAAACATCACATCAGCCCAAAACAGTGGCAAAAACGGTTTTGGGGTGGTTGAAAAAGAAAGTGGTGGAATTTTCTAAATTTTTTGCAATTGCAAAATCCCCAAAACCCCACCGCCCTTTTACTCTTCCCCTTTCAATAATCTGTCAAAATCGCTTTCAAAATGTTGGTCTTGAATAACACGATATTTTTCAAACTCGCTCAAGGCGTGGGCTTTGGCGATTTCGGCGGTAACTTTGCCTGCGTCTTGTAACACAGCTCTGTCGGTGGCGTCTAAAAAGCGGTTGAGCCTGATTTCCCAATCTTGCATTGTCATCGGGATTTGGCGTAATGCCATATCTTCCGCCATATCCAAATAAGCGGACACCAAGCGCTGTAGTTGAGACAACTCATTGTCGGATAAATAATTTTTCGCCACTACTACATCAAAAGGATAAATTTTGCCCTGTGGTGCGTCTTTCCAAGTGGTCAAGCCCATATTCGGCTTGCTGGCGTTTGCTCGTTCCACAATCAATTCTGCAGCGGTATGACCGTGAATTGCCCAATGTAATTTGTTTTGCACCGTGGCAAAAAAGCGTTTGGTCGCTGTAGCGGTGCGGTCGTAATCAATGGAAGTCGCATAAATATCGGTGATTTTTTGGTAAAACTTGCGTTCCGACAAGCGAATTTCTCGGATACGGGCAAGTTGTTCTTCAAAATACTTTTTGCCTAAACGAGTGCCGTCATTTTTCAACCGCTCATCGTCCATCGCAAAGCCTTTGATGGTGTAGGTTTGAATAATCTCGGTCGCCCACTTGCGAAATTGCACCGCTCGCTCGGAATTGACTTTATAGCCCACGGCAATAATCGCTGAAAGATTATAGTGTTTGGTCTGGTAATTTTTACCGTCATCGGCAGTTATTCGAAAATTTCTAATAACTGAATTTTCCGATAACTCATTATCTTCAAAGACTTTTTTTAGGTGATAGTTAATCGTAGGCACTTCAACATCATAAAGCTGCCCCATCATTTTTTGGCTCAGCCAGACATTTTCGTCTGCATAAATGGCATTGACTTGGCTCTCGCCCGAAGCGGTCATAAAGGTGAGATATTCTGCTACCGAAGAAACAATTTCCGATTTGGTCATACAAACTCCTTAACTGAAATCTTGTTTAGTCTAATGGCATTTGCAATGTTGGCAAAGGGGAAAAAGAGCATTTTTTCGATGCGGATCGCAAAAACTTGTGAAAATCTGACCGCACTTCCCCGCTACTTCACCATCGGCTCAACCCGCTCCCCTTCGTTAATCAACGCCCCTGCCTTTTGCACCACTTGTTCACCGACTTTTAAGCCTGATAGGATTTCGGCTGTGCCTTGATTAACTTCGCCTAGGCTAATCGGGCGGCGTTCTATTTGTTGATTGCGATTGACCACCATCACAAAGGCGGTTCCGTCTGCGTTAAAATTGACCGCACTTAAAGGCAAAGTGGTTTGGGCTTGCATTTCGGGCAGTTTGATGATGGCTGTGGCTGGTGTGCCGAGCGTGATTTGAGCTGGGATTTGCAGCTGAATACGCACTTTGCCGGTACGACTTGTTTGGTCGATTTGGGAAGAAAGCAAGCGAATTTGGCCGCTTGTCGTTTGGTCAAGCACTTGAATTTCCGCCTGCAAGCCCGTTTTGAGTAAAGATAGGTCTTCCGCACTGGCATCAACGGTAACTTCCAACTCGCCATTGCGTGCAAGATGAAACAAGGCGTTGCTGTCCGTTAAATTGCCCACTTCCGCACGGCGTTGCGTAATAATGCCGTCCGCGGGGCAAGCACTTCGGCTTTTTTGCGTTGATGACGGCTGTCATCAAGCTGTGCCTGTACCTGAGCGATTTCCGCATTCGCCGCCTGAACCGCTGCACGAGCGGCACGGGCTTTCGCCTGTTGTTGCTCCAATTCCTGACGGCTTATAGCATCGCTTTTCATCAAGGTTTGATAACGTTTCAGCGTAGCTTCCGCCTCGGTTAAAGCGGATTGTTGCGAAACCAAATTCGCCTTAGCTCGCTGCAAATTCGCATCATTTTGACGCAATTGCGATTGCACATTGTTTGTTTCCAACGTGGCTAAAACCTGCCCTTTTTTAACCACATCGCCCACTTCCACATTGACCGATTGAATTTGCAAACCAAGCAATGCCGTCCCAACAGCAACATCTTCTTTCGCCGTAATCGAGCCTGAAAGACGCAACGTCTGCATTAATGCGGCAGGTTGCACCTGAACCACATTCACTTTCATTAATGCAGTTTCGGTTTGTTCGCTGTTTTGCTCTTGGCAAGCAGTCAGAAACAGACTTGGCAAGGCGAATAATAAAATCAATTTTTTCATTTTAAAGTCTCAAAAATTACTAGTTTGCGGCATTATTCGTTATTTTTAAGACCGTATTAAGTAAATTTTAAGACTATTTTTGCTTGAGTTTTTTATTTATGCTGTTAAACTAGGCTCAATTTTGATTATTTTTAGGACTAATTAAATGAGTGATTTTGAAAAACTAGGCAAACAAATCAGTGAAGTGGACGCTACAATGGACGCTTGGATCGCCAAATTAGGCTTGGGTTATAACCATTTTGCGGTGCTGTATTCGTTGGCAGCGGCGGAAAGTGGGCAATGTACGCAAAAGCAGATTTGCGATGAGTGGCTGTTGCCGAAACAGACGGTGTTTAATGTGTGCAAGGAATATAAGGAAAAAGGCTGGATTGAGTTTAGCGAAAGTGCTGTGGATAAACGGGAAAAAATGATGCGTTTGACCGCAGACGGCAAGGCGAAGGCGGAACCGGTTTGGCAGGCGACACAGCAGTTGGCGGATAAAACTTTTGCAAAATTAGGCGAGAAAAAGACCGCTCAACTATTTGCGTTGTTGGCGGAATTTTGCACGGTTTGCCGTGAGCAAATCGATAAAACGGATACGGTGGCTTGATGTCTTTAGAAAATATTGAACCGACCTTTGAGCCTACCCTTGAACCAACAATGTTCCGTTCGCTCAAAAACCTTGCTTTGCAACATAAAAAACGGCTGTTTGCCACATTCGGCTTGGTAGCGGCGGAAAATCTGCTGTTGTTGATTTATCCTTTGGTGGGCAGTTTTGCAGTGAATGCGGTGCTAAACGGGCAACTGGTTTCCGCTCTGGCTTATGCCTTGATGGTGCTGATTATTTGGGGTGTGGGGGCGGCTCGCCGTGCGGTGGACACTCGTGCCTTCACTCGTATTTACACGGAACTTGCCGTGCCGGTGATTTTGAACCAAAGGATTAAAGGCATGGACACTTCAACTACCACCGCTCGTGTGGCGTTGTCCCGTGAGTTCGTCAATTTCTTTGAACACCATTTGCCGACCTTGATTACTTCTGCGTTTTCGATTATCGGGGCGGTGCTGATGTTGCTGTTGATTGAATTTTGGTCGGGCGTGGTGGCATTGTTGATTGTGGTGGGCTTTGGCTTGCTATTGCCGCATTATGTGAAGGTCAATGACCGCTTGTATTTCAAACTCAACAACCGCCTTGAAAAAGAAGTGGATCGGGTGGAACGTGCCAAAAACAGCGAATTGATTAAACATTATCGCTTGGTGGAACGTTTCCGTATCCTAATTTCCAACCGAGAGGCATTAAGCTTTTTATGTATCGGCGTGGCAATGTGCGCGCTGTTTGGCGTAACGCTCACGGTTTTAACCCTCAAACAAGGCGTTACCGCAGGGCATATTTATGCGGTGATTACTTATCTTTGGACCTTCGCCATTAGCCTTGATGACGCACCCAGATTGGTGGAAGAGTTGTCGAAGTTGAAGGATATTGGGAAAAGGGTGGAGGTTTGATTAAGTCGAGATAAAACACTCTACTCCAACGCCTTAATTCCCTTAATAATCTGGCAATGCTCTACGTCTTCCGCTTGGCACTCAATGAACGGTTCAAGCATTGCTTTGATTTGGTTAAGTTGGGCGATTTGTTGTTCAATTTGGATTAAATGCTGGCGAGTGAGTTTATCCGCCACTTCGCAGCGGTTGTGCGGGTTGGCTTGGAGTTCTAGCAGTTGTTTGATTTCTTCCAAGCTAAAGCCAATCATTCGGCAGCTCTTAATAAAACTCAGTTGGTTGAGCTGCTTTTCACTAAAAAGACGATAACCGTTCGCCTGCCTTGTGGCAGCATCAATCAAGCCCAGCTTTTCGTAATAGCGGATTGTTTCTAAATTCACACCGCTTGCTTTGCTCAATTCACTTATTTTGAAAAATCTGCCCATTTTGCTTGACCCTGTAATAACTACGGAGTTTATATTGTGTCGTAAGTTAAATTTAAACACAAGGAAAAGAAAATGAGTTGTTCAAGTTCTTGCTGTGGCTCGCATAGCACACACCGTTCCCCGCAATACCGCCGTGCCCTATGGATCGCTTTGGCGATAAATTTCACGATGTTTATGGTTGAAATTGTGATGGGGGTAAAATCGGGGTCGGTATCATTGCTTTCCGACAGTCTCGATTTTTTAGGCGACAGTGCCAATTATGTGATTAGCCTGATCGTGTTACCCATGGCGTTAAGTTACCGAGCCAAAGCCTCTTTAATCAAAGGTGCAACCATGGGCGGTTTCGGGCTGTTTATTTTAATCACGACCTTATATCGCTGGTTCTACGGCGATCTTCCAAACCATAGCGAAATGAGCATTGTCGGCGTACTCGCCCTTTTCGCCAATCTCGCTGCATTATGGGTGCTTTACCACTTCCGTGATGGCGACAGCAATATGCGCAGCGTGTGGCTTTGCTCAAGAAATGACGCCATCGGCAATATCGCCGTTGTATTGGCTGGCGTTGCGGTTTATTTTACCCAGTCCAAACTCCCTGATTTAGCTGTTGCCTTTATCTTGGCGTTTTTAGCCCTACAAGCAGCAAGAGAGATTATTCTTCGGGCATTAGGGGAATTGAAAGAGAGTAAGTAAACAAGCGGTAGAATTTAAGACAAACTTTGCAAATCGCAAAATCTTCCCTAAATCCCACCGCACTTTTCACATTAAATTACTTGCTCGCCACGGTAAAGCGTTTAAACAAATGAGCTTGTTTTTCTGCATCGTCTGCGATGGCAATGGCTAAATCTGCAACGCTGATACCTGCTGGGGCTTCACCGTTCATTAGCAAATAATCATCGCCTAAACGGTATTCGCCTGTGCGCTCTTCGCTAAAACCTGCGTCTGCACCTAATAAAGCTGGTGGCGAAATGAATGCCCAGTTCACATCACGGCGGTCACGCAAGTCGTTGAGCAAATTACGCGCCGCATTTGCCCCTGCAAAAATCTCTTTCGGGAAAGCGTCTGTGTCAATCAGTTGCACATTTGGTGCAACATACAAGCTACCTGCACCGCCCACAATCAATAAATACGGCACTTGTGCTGCTTTTGCCGCTTCGGTAATCGCATTCGCTCCACGAGTAAAATCTTCGGCGATATTCGGGTTCGTCCAACCTGGGTTAAAGGCACTAATTACCGCATCAAAACCTTTTAATTGCTCGGCAAAATCAGCCGCATTCACATCAAAACTGACCGCTTGCACGTTGTCCGCTTTTGCTACTTTGTCGGTGTTGCGTGCAAACGCCGTTACTTGATGACCACGGTTCGCTAACTCCGCTACCACAGCACTACCTACATAACCTGTTGCACCAATTACTGCGATTTTTTTCATTTTGTTTTCCTTCCGTTAAGTTAATTAAGATTGCCGACTGGCTGATGTGGCGTAGTATAGATATAAAACTTACTTATGAGAAGTACTTACAAATTTGTAAGTTTGAAAATGGTTTTTAACTGATTGAAATTTAAGGAAATAAATTTTGAAATTTTTTGTGGGGGGAGTGTAAACGCACCATCAATGATAAAAAACAGTCGTTTTCGCAAAATCTTTTGCAAAAACGACCGCTCTTTAATCTCCAATTCATCTCGACTTCTTAAACGTCAAACAAAAACTTTCATCAATCAACTCATATAACAACGTCTCATCAATTTCCGCTAAATTTAGGCTCAACCAATGCTCTTTATTCATATGATAAGCAGGGTAAACGCCGTTCATCATTCGCAAAGAACCGATTTCTTCAGGTTTGGCTTTTACATTGACCACTTCAATTTTTTCACCATTTTCTAACCCAAGTTTATGGGCGGTAATGCTCATCAATATCGCAAACCATTTGCGATGGTGCGAATGACGAAACACCGCATAATCAGGGTACTTCGCCCAAGGATATTCAGGCTCAACGCCGTACTGCTGTTGAATGTAAGATGAAAGTGTTAATGTGTTCATGGTTTGATTATTTTGTTGTTTCTTGTGTAGGTTAGTAGAGTGTACACAAATTTCTTGATTTTTGGGTACATTATAAAATCGTAAAATTTTGACCGCGCTTTCCTAAGATCTCCCCGTACTCAACCCAGCTTTGCCGTTCTCCCAAAGGGTTTTGAATAACACTTTCCACGGTGAAAGTGTCGGATTTGGCTGTTTGCCACTGCCGATTAACGCCATTTGTGCCATATACCAATCCATTTCCAACACCGCACCGAGTTTGTTATCCACTGGGGCGAAACCTGTTTTTATGCGGTTGGTCACGATGGTTTGATAGTTGCCTTGTTGAATTTGGTTTGGTAAATCGGGTTGTAAGGCAAAAGGTCGGGCGATGCCGATAAAATCCAGATGTCCGCTTTGCAGTGCCTCGTTCATTGCGTTTTCACTACGGAAACCGCCTGTGATAATCAGCGGCACGTTGCAGACGGCACGGGCTTTTTCGGCATAATCCAAGAAAAACGCTTCACGCTTTTGCGTGCTGGCTTTGGCGGTTAGCATTTCGGGGCTTTCATAGTTGCCGCCTGAAATCTCAATAAAATCAATGCCTAGTTCCGCCATTTTTTGCACCACTTGAATGCTGTCCGCCTCATTAAAACCGCCTTTTTGGAAATCAGCCGAGTTGAGTTTTAAGCCGACCAGAAATTCAGGTTGCACCACCGTGCGAATGGCGTGATAAATCTCCACTAAAAACCGCATACGGTTTTCAAGGCTGCCGCCCCATTTATCTTCACGGCGGTTGTGGTGCGGCGATAAAAATTGACTGATTAAATAGCCGTGTGCCGCGTGAATTTGCACGCCTGAAAATCCGGCTTTTTCGGCGATTTTTGCGGTGGTGGCAAATTGCTGAATTAAGGTGTCAATTTCGGCTTCGGTTAAGGCTCTAGGCGGATTGATAAAACCGTCCATTCCCTGCAACGCCACCGCACTCGGTGCCACAGGCGTTGGCGATAACACTTTGGGCGACTGCTTGCCTGCGTGGTTAATCTGCATAATCAGCAAAGTATCATTTTGCGTGCCAGCCTTCGCCCATTGTTGCAAAATCGGCAAATTGCGTTCGTCCGTGAGTACCACATCGTTGATCGAGCCTTTGCCGTTTTCAGCAACCATCACATTGCCCGTTACCAACATTCCAGCGCCACCCTTTGCCCAAGTGTCATAAAGTTGCACCAACGGCATTGTCGGTTGGTTTTGTTTGGCAAGCTGTTCTTCCATTGCGGATTTGAAAAAACGGTTTTTAGCAATTTTGCCGTTAGAAAAGGTAAAAGGTTGAAATAACATAAAATTCCTTGTTGAGATTATAGGTTTAAAAATATAAACCTTTTGGGTAAAAAATTACGGCTAAATACCAGCAACTCTAGCAATAGCCGTGTTAGGTAATCATAAAAATTAGCTAGTCGTCCAATGGTTTAATACAACCATCTGCAATAAACGATGCCATCAAACGCTGAAAACGCTCGCCGGCTTGTTGTAGGCTCACAGTGTAATAACGCTCTTTACCTTGCTGATCAACACGCACCAAACCTGCGTCCAACATAATTTTGAGATGGTGCGACACTGCAGGGCGTGATAAATGTAACCGTTCGGTCAAATCATTGACATTCAAGCTACCGTTTTCAAACAAAATATGCAAAATCATCAAGCGGTTTTCGTCGCTTAACACGGTAAAAGTCGGAATGCACTCACGCAAAATATCAACGGTTTTTTGGCTCATATTTGTTTATAGGTTTAAAAATTTGAACGCATTTTAAATGCGGTGGAGTGAATTGTCAAGCGGTCAGATTTTATGAAAATTCTGCAAATGCAAAAACTTGTGAAAATCCGACCACACTTTTATCCCCCAACTTGCACACTCGGTGCTACACCAAAATAGCGTTTGTACTCTCGGCTAAACTGACTTGGGCTTTCGTAGCCCACTTGGTAGGCGGTTTCGGCAATTGCCATATTTTCTTGGAAAATCAATCGCTTTGCTTCCATTAATCGTAGGGATTTTTGGTATTGCAACGGCGATAGCGTGGTGATTTCTTTGAAGTGATGATGAAAACCCGACAGAGACATTCCGCATAACTCTGCCAGCGTTTCTATCCGCACCGTTTCACGAAAATGCTGTTGCAAATACTGGGTCGCCTTGGCGATTTTTTGTGTATTTGAACCAAAACTCACCATCTGTTTCAACTTGTTTCCCTGCTCCCCTTTGAGTAATCGGTAATAGATTTCTTGTTGAATAAGCGGTGCAAGAAATGCTATATCACTTGGATTTTCGTGCAAGAGCAATAAACGTGCAAAGGCATTTTTCAATTCACTCTCTAAATGCCATTGCGTAAAAGCGGGCGGATTTATCTCGGATTTTTCAACCGGCAAAGTTTGCTCTAACAGAATTTTATTCACCGCTTGTAAATCAATTTTCATTGATAACACCACAAAAGGCGCTTCGGGACTTGCCTTAGTAATCTTTCCACACATCGGAATATCCACAGGGCAGAACATAAAATGTCGCGGATCAAACAAAAAATACTGCTCTCCCAACCGCACTTCTCGCTCGCCGTTTATCACAATGCAAATACTCGGCTCTTGGATCACATTTTCATAGGAAAACGGCTGATCGCTATGATGAATAACCAGCCCTTTAATCGGTGAATGATAGGCTTGATTATGGGGTATAAGCTGTAATAAGCGTTTAAATTGATTATCTGAAAGCATTAAAATTTAGAGAAATAGGCAAGATGTTTACAGGAATGATATACCGCCAGAGTTCAGAAATCAATATACTGACAACATTCCGATACGGAACGAAATCAAAAAATTAAAAAGAGGAAAAATTATGGCAAACGCTAAACAAATCGAAATTTTACAAGCCTTCGCCAAAGGCTGGTTCGGCACTTCGCAACAACACAGTATTCACGCTGAAATTATTCGCCAAAAAGGCTTTGCGAAATTAGCCGACAAAATGCAAGAAGAAGCTGATGATGAATGGAAAGAAGCACAACGTGTGAACGCTCGCTTGTTAGAATTAGGCGAAACACCTGTGGTTGGGGCGGTGGAATACCCTGTTTTCAACGATGTACGTGAAATTCTTGCTTTCGATTTAGAAGAAGGTTACAAAGGTATGGCGTATTTGAACGAAGTGGTGAATGCGTTTTCGGACGACTACATCACACGCCGTATGTTCGAAGAATTTATCGTGGACGAACAAGAACACACCAACTGGTTGGCGGAACATTTGGGCTTAATTGACCAAATCGGCTACCAAAATTATTTAATGAAACAAATGTAATTAAGAAGAGGGCAGAATCATGCGAGTTTTTGATAAATCATTTTTACACAATCCGTTTAAAAAAGCGGTAATGCAACATCAAGTACAGCTTGGTTTCGGCGTAGTTTCAGGCTCAGCGACCAATGCGGAAATCGTAGCGGGTTCCGGCTATGACTTTATTTGGTTAGATGGCGAACACGGACCGAACACCATTGAAACCATTATCGACCAGGCACGTGCCATTGCCGCATATGACAGCCACGTTGTCGTGCGTCCGCTTGTGAGCGACCGTGCGTTAATCAAACAGCTTTTAGACGCAGGCATTCAATCGATTATCGCCCCAATGGTGGAAAGCAGTGAACAAGCGAAATATATTGCAGAATCAATGTATTACCCGCCACGCGGCAAACGTGGTTTCGGCGCCCCTGCCGTGCGTGCAGGACGTTGGGCGAGATTGCCTGAATACATCAAACACGCCGAAGACGAGTTGTTCCTTGCGGTGCAAATTGAGAGCAAATTGGGCGTGCAAAACGTGGAAGAAATCACTAAAACCTACGGTGTGGATGCGATTTTCTTAGGTCCTGCGGATTTAGCGGTAGATATGGGTTACTACGGCGATTTCTCAGGTGAAGAAATGCAAGCGACCATCAAAAAATTGATCACCGATATTCGCGGTTATGGCAAACCTGTTGGCACTATCGCAGGCAGCCCAGACGAAGCCCAACGCTACATCGAATGGGGCGCGAGCTTTGTGATCGTGGGAGCGGATACCGTATTCCTCGCCAACGCCGCCGACAGTATGTTAGAAGTATGCCGTCATTTGAAAAAATAATCCTAAAGTGCGGTTAAAAATCTTCCCGTTTTTATTACCGTACTTTGCCTCACTAGGAGAATACTATGTTAGATTTTGAAACCACTGTAAAAACTCGCCAGTCAATCCGTAAATTTTTACCAACGCCTATGACCGAAGCGGAAATCAAACAAACCTTAATGGATGCCCAAAATTCGCCATCGGCGTGTAACACGCAGCCTTGGCAGGTGCATATTGCGTCAGGTGAAACGCTGGAACGATTGAAAAAACGCTTTTTAGTCGCTGCGGCAGAAGGCAAATTCACGCCTGATTTTGAATTTAACCAAGCGAAGTTTTTAGGCAAATACGAAGCTCGTTGGCGTAACCAATACGAACACGTTTTCACTACCAGCTACGGCATTCCACGTGAAGACAAAGCCGCTCGCCAAGTGGTTTACGACGACAACTTCGTGGGCTACGGCGCACCACATATGGCATTTTTGTTTATGCCGAGCATTGATAATCATGACGTGAACGTAGCTGCAGATATGGGCATGTATTCGCAAACCTTTATGCTCTCGCTCACCGCACGTGGTTTTGGCAGCATTCCGCAATTAGCCTTGGCTTTATTTGCTGATGACGTACGTGAAGAGCTTGGTATTTCTAGCGATTACAAATTATTACACGTGATTTCATTCGGTCATCCGGACTGGGATGCAATGCAAAACCAAAAACATTTAGGGCGTATTCCTGTGGATGAAAGTGCGACATTGCATTGGTAAAAATAGAGAAATAGGCAAGCATTCTATAGGAACAGGCTACCGTTTTCAGACTGTATTCCGCTACAATGCTTGTATTCCAACCCAATCACAAAAGGACAACAATATGAAAATTTTCTATAAAACATCAGCAACCGCAACCGGCGGTCGTGACGGGCGTACTCAAGTGGATGACGGTTCTATCGGCTTTGATTTAGTCGGCTTTCAAAACGAAAGTGGTAAAGTCGGCACTAATCCTGAACAACTTTTTGCAATGGGCTATGCCGCTTGCTTTGACAGTGCAATGAACCACGTTGCCCCAAGTTTAGGCTTAAAACCAACCAAATCAAGTACCACCGTTGGCGTAGGTATTGGTCAAAAAGCAGACGGGGCATTTAGCTTGGATTTGGATATTACGATTACTGTTGCAGGTTTGAGCGTAGAAGAAGCAAAACAGCTAATTGAAAAAGCCCACGCCGTTTGCCCATACTCCAACGCAACACGCGGCAATGTTGATGTACGTTTGCATGTGAACGTGATTAGCTCATTTGATCTATAATGACAAGCGGTCGGATTTTGTAAAAATGTTGCAAAAACCGACCGCACTTTTATAAGTCAATGAAGGGAAATAATATGCCAACTAATCATCTCAATCAGTCTATCGGCGAAGCATTGCCACATTTCACGGCAGGGCGGCAACCTAACATTCAACAGCTTGTAGGGCGTTACACCATTATTGAGCCAGTGAATGTGGTGAAACATTTTGATGATGCTTACGCCTTTTATGGACCTGAAAGCCCTGAAACGCAGTGGACTTATTTACCGATTGATGCGTTTCAAAACAAAGACGATTTTCGTGCTTATTTTGAAAAAATGGCACAGTCAAAAGATCCTTACTATTTAGCCATTTTAAATAAAGAAACGGGCAAAATCATCGGCACATTTTCCTTGATGCGAATTGATACAGCCAACCGTGTGGTAGAAATGGGTTGGGTGCTTTACGGCTCCGAATTGAAACAGTCTCGCTTTGCTACCGAAGCTCAATTTTTGGTGATGCAATATGTGTTTGAAGTGTTGCGATATCGCCGTTATGAATGGAAATGCGACAGCTTAAATGCACCTTCAGGCAAAGCGGCAAAACGTTTGGGGTTCATATTTGAAGGCACATTTCGACGCGTGCAGGTCTATAAAGGCCGCAGTCGTGATACCAACTGGTATTCAATGCTCGAAGAAGAGTATCAAGCGATGAAACCGAAATTTGAAAAATGGTTACAGCCTGAAAATTTTGATAAAAACGGAAAACAAATTTCCGCTTTAAATGAGAATTAGGAGAAAAATATGATCACATTACACTATCTCAAACAATCTTGCTCACACCGCATTGTGTGGCTGCTCGAAGCACTCGGCGTAGATTACGAACTCAAAATCTACGACCGCTTAGAAGGCACAGGCTTCGCCCCTGCGGAATTGAAAGCCCAACACCCACTCGGCAAAGCACCCGTGTTGCAAGACGGCGATTTAACCATCGCAGAAGGCAATGCGATTATCCAACACTTGCTCGATCGCTATGATGACGAGAAACGCTTCACGCCAGCACATAAAACCAACGACTACTCAAACTACGTTTACTGGCTGGCGATTTCAGCGTCGATGTTCTCGGCAAATCTGCTCGCGTTAGTGTCGAAAAAAGGCGATTTAGGCGACTTTGCGCAATACACCGACGCCCAAGTCGGCTTATATTTCAACCACGTTGAACAATCGTTAGTAGGCAAAAAATGGATTGTGGGTGAGCAACTTACAGGCGCAGATTTCGCTTTAAGTTTCCCACTGCAATGGGGCTTGAATTATGTGGAGAAAGCCGATTTCCCAAATATCGTGCGTTATCTTGAACAAATCGAGAACCACCCTGATTATCTCAAGGCGAATGAAAAAACTGCAGGTCGTTTAGATTTGAGTCGGTTCTAACACAAGCGGTCGTTTTTGCAAAATCTTTTGCAAAAACGACCGCACTTTTATTTATTCCATCGATTTAATAAACTGACTAATGACAACATAACAGGAACTTCAACTAAAACCCCTACTACGGTTGCCAATGCTGCTCCTGAATGCAATCCAAATAATGAAATCGCAACAGCAACGGCTAATTCAAAAAAGTTACTTGTGCCGATTAAACAAGCTGGAGCAGCAACTTGATGGGGTAGTTTTAACCATTTAGCTAAAATATGCGCAAGAAAGAAAATACCATAGGTTTGAGCTAATAACGGGATGGCAATTAACAAAATAATCAATGGTTTTTCTAAGATGGTTTGTGCTTGAAAAGCAAATAACAACACGACTGTCAGCAATAATCCTAAAATAGAAAATGGCTTTAAGTTTTGGCTTAATCGCTGAATTTTTTCACTTGATTGTCCTAATACTTTTCGGGTTATCCAGCCAGCAAGAAGTGGCAATAATACATATAAAATCGTGCTGTATAACAACGTTTGCCACGGAATTTGAATATCACTAATTCCTAATAAAAATCCTGCTATTGGTGCAAACGCAAAAATCATAATGATGTCATTTATAGAGACCTGAACCAAAGTGTAATTGGCATCCCCTTTGACTAACTGTGACCATACAAATACCATTGCTGTACAAGGCGCGACACCAAGTAAGATCATGCCTGCGATATATTCTGTTGCCGATTGTGCATCAACCCACCCCGCAAAGAATACACGGAAAAAGAGCCAACCGATCAGCGCCATAGTAAAAGGCTTGACGAGCCAGTTAATAAATAAAGTTAAAGCCAAACCTTTTGGTTTCTTACCAACATTTTTAATTGCTGACCAGTCAATTTGGATCATCATCGGATAAATCATCAGCCAAATCAGCACGGCAACAGGTAAATTGATGTGTGCAATTTCTAATTTGGCAATCCCAGCGAATAATTCAGGCTGCCATACGCCTAATCCAACACCGACTATGATTGCTAATGCCACCCATACTGTTAAAAAACGTTCAAAAAATCCCATCATTTTGTCTCCGCCGTAATTACGCATCCATCTTCTTTAATAAAATCCGATGGCAAAGGGTAGGGCGAAATTTGCAAAAAAACTTCTGAAGGACGACATAAACGTACGCCTTTTTCTGTTATGACAATCGGACGATTGATTAAAATTGGATCGGCTAACATGGCGGCGATTAACGTATCATCGCTCAACGTTAAATCGTCTAACCCTTTTTCGAGATAAGGTGGCACATTGGTTCTCAATAATTGACGTGGCGTTAATGCCATTTTTATTAATAATTCACGTAAAACAGCTTCACTCGGTGGCTGTTCTAAATAATGAATAATTGTAGGCTCAATCCCCAAATGGCGAATAAGCGCTAAAGTATTACGAGACGTACCGCACTTTGGATTATGATAAATTGTTACACTACACATTCGTTTTCCTCAGATAATTCAAGAGTTATTGAAATAATAGGCGAAAAATTTTTAACAACAGTCAATAGAACAATGCTCATGGCTATTTTTACAACAATTTTGCGTCAAAAATGCGGTTAAATGCAGCATTAACGTTAAATTGGCGTAATAGCGGATAAACCGTCCTTCTTGAATGCTATAAACTAGCTCCGCCTGGCTTAAATTCTTTAAATGAAAAGAGAGATTATTGGGGGCAAGATTGAGCTGTTTCGCTAAATCGCCGGCTGTCATTCCTTCGGTTCCCATTGCAGAAAGGGTTTGAAAAATAGTTAAGCGGGTCGAAGACGAAAGGCTTTCAAATAAAAAACTGGCTTGCTCGGTATTCATAAAAATCAAATAAGATCACAATATTCACTATGATAACGTATTTTTTTAAAACATTTCAACAGTTATTGAAATATAATATTGCCATGAACCACTTTCAAATGAAAATTCAAGCGGTAGGATTTTGATAAATTTTTGCAAATTGCAAAATCTTGTGAAAATCCGACCGCCCTTAAAAGGGTAGTGTGTTTTAAATAATTTTTAAATAGGAAAATTATCCATTTGCAAAATCGGCTAATATCGCTTAGCATACCTATACTTACTTTATATAAGTACTTTCAAAAATGTAAGAAAATAATTTAAGGAAATAAAAATGGAAAAATTTTCAAATTCAATCGAACGAGGCTATGTGTTATCCGCTCAATGCCCTTCTCGTGAGATTTTGCAACATCTGACTAACCGCTGGGGCGTGTTGGTGATGATTGTGTTGATGAAAGGCACAAAACGGTTTAGCGAAATCCGCCGTGAGATTGACGGTGTGAGCGAGCGTATGCTGACCCAAACGCTACAACAGTTGGAACAAGACGGAATGCTTAACCGCAAATCCTACAATACCGTTCCGCCACACGTTGAATATTCGCTGACGGATTATGGTAAAGAGGCTGGCAGTCGCCTTGCGAATTTAGTGGATTGGTTGGAAGAGAATTTAGTCAGTATTTTAAAAGAGAAGAAAGCATAAAAAATGCCTATGAGTTAAAGCTCAATAGACATTTTGTTCTCTTGGCGTTTTTCGGTGTTTTCTAGGCATTTTATTTTTTATGCTTTATTTGCCCAATCCCAAATATTGGGCTTTATTTTATGCTTTTTTCAAGAGAACTAAATGCCGCTCTCCCACTAATTCAGGCACATCTAATTTAATCACTTCGACCAATTCAATCGGCTTACTCACTTCGGCTAATTCTTCCGGTTGATATTGTCCTTTTAATGCATAAAAATGACCGCTTGTATTCGGCAAATGGTAACACCAATCGACCATATCATTTAGAGAGGCAAAAGCTCGGCTTAATACGCCGTCAAATTGTTGCTCTTGATACTCTTCAACCCGACTTAACACAGGAGTAACATTGGTCAGTTTTAACTCACGAATGGCATTTTTGATGAAAGTAATGCGTTTGCCTAAACTATCTAACAACACAAACTGTTTATCTGGGTTAGCGATTGCCAACGGAATCCCCGGTAAGCCCGGGCCTGTTCCCACATCAATAAACTGTTGCCCCTGTAAATGTTGGCTAACCACAAGGCTGTCCATAATATGTTTGACCAACATTTCATCGGGATTACGTACAGAAGTGAGGTTATATGCTTTGTTCCATTTATCCAATAATTTCACAAAATCGACCAACTGCTGTTTTTGCTGATCGGTCAAAGAAATGTTTGCTTGACTGAGCAAGCGGTCTAATTTGGCTAACATTTTACAACTCGCCTCTTTTCAACATGCCTTGCTTTTTCAAATTCACCAACAAAATTGAAATCGCCGCTGGGGTAATGCCTGAAATACGGCTGGCTTGCCCGATAGACACCGGGCGGTGTTGCATCAGCTTCGCACGCACTTCGTTAGACAAGCTTTCCACTTTGTCGTAATCAAATTCAGCCGGAATTTGAGTGTTTTCGTGGCGTTTATGGCGTTCGATCTCTTGTTGTTGATGTTCGATATAGCCTTGATATTTAATCGAAATTTCTACTTGCTCAGCGGCTTCTTTGTCTTCAATCGCCGGCGCAAAAGGTGCAATTTGAGTTAAGGCTTCGTAAGTCACTTCAGGACGGCGAATTAAATCTTCACCGCTCGCTTCACGGGCGAGTGGGCTGTTTAATAATGCATTCACTTCTGCAAGGTTTGCCATTTGTAAGTGTGCCCAAGTCTGTTTTAAGCGAGCTTTCTCTTTTTCGATGTTTTCCATCTTCTCGTTAAAACGTGTCCAACGTGCTTCATCAATCAAGCCAAATTGATGAGCAATCGGCGTTAAACGGGCATCAGCATTGTCTTCACGCAACAGCAAGCGATATTCCGCACGGGAAGTAAATACACGGTACGGTTCTTTAGTACCTAAAGTGCAGAGATCATCTACCAATACGCCTGTGTAAGCTAAATCACGGGTTGGGAACCACGCTTCTTTTCCCTGTACCTGTAAACCGGCGTTAATCCCTGCCAATAAACCTTGTGCAGCTGCTTCTTCATAGCCCGTTGTGCCGTTAATTTGTCCAGCAAAGAATAAGCCTTCAATCGCTTTGGTTTCAAGGGTCGGTTTCAGATCACGCGGGTCGAAATAATCGTACTCAATCGCATAGCCCGGTTTGATAATACGGGTGTTTTCCAAGCCTTTCATTGAGTTTACAATCCCCATTTGTACATCAAACGGCAGACTGGTTGAAATACCGTTCGGGTAAACTTCAATGGTGGTTAAGCCTTCCGGTTCAAGGTAGATCTGATGGCTATTGCGATCGCTAAAACGCATTACTTTATCTTCGATCGATGGGCAGTAGCGTGGACCGATCCCTTCAATAATACCCGTGTACATCGGACTACGATCTAAACTATTGCGGATCAAATCGTGAGTTTGTTCGTTCGTATGTGTGATGTAACACGGAATTTGACGAGGGTGTTGCTCAACGGATCCCATAAATGACATTACAGGCAATACGTCATCGCCGTGTTGTTTTGCCAATACATCAAAATTGATCGTACGCGCATCCAAACGTGGTGGAGTGCCTGTTTTTAAACGATCAACACGTAAATTCAGATCACGTAAACGATCAGCCAACATCGTGGCTGCTGGATCGCCCGCTCGTCCACCAGCGTAGTTATCTAAACCAATATGGATCTTACCCGCCAAGAAAGTACCTGCGGTTAAAATTACGGCTTTCGCTTTAAAGATTAAACCCATTTTCGTTACTGCACCGACCGCACGATTGTTTTCAACCAAAATATCCACGACTTCTTGTTGGAAAATATCTAAATTCGGTTGATTTTCTAATGCTGTACGCACTGCTTGGCGATAAAGCACACGGTCTGCCTGCGCGCGAGTAGCTCGAACTGCAGGACCTTTAGAACTATTTAACGTACGGAATTGGATCCCGGCTTTGTCTGTGGCAGTAGCCATCAAACCACCCATCGCATCAATTTCTTTAACTAAATGCCCTTTACCAATTCCGCCAATGGCAGGGTTACAGGACATTTGTCCTAAGGTATCTACATTATGCGTTAAAAGTAGGGTTTTTAGCCCCATACGCGCAGGGGCAAGAGCTGCTTCCGTTCCTGCATGTCCACCACCCACGACAATCACATCGTAAGTTTTATTATAAATCATATATAGCCTTTTATATTTTATAAGAAATTTGTTCAAATGAAAGATCGACTATTTTACCTTAAAATCAGAAGATCGGGAAAAGAGATTTTTAGAATAAACCGATCCTTTTAGAGGATCGAAAGATCACTAATATTAAAATAGATCTTTTATATAGAGATCTTTATTATTATGATTATTAGCGGTCAGTCATAACAAGGATAACTACAAATTTTAAAGTAAAATCAAAGTGTTAAGGAGATCTTGTTATTGAAAAGATCTTGAGTAATGTAAAAGATATTCCTGTGGATAAAAAGTAAAGTTATCCACAGGGTGGAAAAAGTAATAAGGTTATTTTGAATAGATCTCAAGTTATTCTTGCGATTTTAGCAAAGTTATCCACAATGGGTTTGTCACGCTTTTTATGTGAGAGATTTCTTTTTTAAGGAAATAAGCGGTAAAATTTCTCTACTCTTTTACCTATTTGGAATAGAAAATGTTTGAAGAAAATAAAGCGTGTCCTTGTCAATCAGAGAAAGGTTATGCGGAATGTTGCCAACCCTTCCACTTAAATCAAGATTTTGCACAAATGGCGGAACAATTGATGCGTTCTCGATATAGTGCATATACGTTGGTCAATATTCCCTATATTGTGGCAACAACAGTGCCAAGCCAACAGGGATTATTAGATCAAGCAGCCATGAAAAAGTGGGGAGAAACGACGGTTTGGAAAGGGTTAGAGATTGTGCAGCATTTGCCAGCAATTTCCAAAATACATAGCATCGTGGAGTTTAAGGCCTTTTTTGAAACTGAAAACGGAATGGAAGCGCACCATGAGCGTTCATTATTTGTGAAAATCAATGAACGTTGGTTTTTTGTTGATCCGACTGTTCCACTTCCTTCGCAAAAACAGCCTTGTGTTTGTGGCTCAGGGAAAAAATTTAAACACTGCTGTGGCGCATTTTTATAGTAAAAAGGTGGGATTTCCCACCTTCTTAATCAGTTAATTTTATCTATTTGATAAACTTCAATATGTGATTTTAGTAAATATTTATCAATTTTGCCTTGAATACGCACTTTGGTATTTGGTGAAACGTCTAAGCCGTGCCAAATATGTTCTTCGATTTTTAATCTGATCAATTTGTTTTGCATATCTTTAAAATAGAACTCTTTTTTCTTTGCTTGACTAACGATATAGCCTTCTAACACCACCGTTGAATGATTTGGTAATGCTTCGGCTTGTTCAATGGTTTTGAGATTAGAATTAATCGGGATTAAATCCGGCAAAGGCAGAACTGCTAATGGCGCATAATGTAATAACGAATAGCTTTTTCATATAAACTCCATTTTTTGTTAAGGTAAACTGAGTGTAATTAAAAAATCTTAAGAAATTCTTAATTAAAATCAAGTTTATATAAATTTTTATATTACCATTTTATATTACAACATTTTATTAACATATATTCCATTTAGTTATTTGCCAGCAAAGAATTTTACTTTTACATTGGCAACCAATTTCAGCTTTACCTTTTTGAGGAATTCATTATGTTAAAAAAATTATCCGTTATCGCATTAACAACCTTAGCTTTAGCAACATCAGCAACTTCATTTGCTAAAGAAAGTTTACTGGAGCGCATCAATAATAAAGGCACAATTACCGTCGGAACAGAAGGAACTTATGCGCCTTTTACTTACCACGATGAGAACGGTAAATTAACCGGCTATGATGTCGAAGTAACTCGAGCTATTGCGGATAAATTAGGCGTGAAAGTTGAGTTTAAAGAAACCAACTGGGATTCAATGTTAGCCGGCTTAAAAGCAGATCGTTTTGATTTAGTGGCAAATCAGGTAGCATTAACTTCACCGGAACGTCAAGCAACTTTTGATAAAACCGAACCTTATAACTGGTCAGGGGCAGTATTAGCGGCGCCAAAAGATGAAACCCGCATTAAAAAAGTAGAAGATGTAAAAGGCTTAAAAGCAGCACAATCTTTAACTTCAAACTACGGCGAATTAGCGCGTAAATATGAAGCGGTTATTGTGCCGGTAGATGGCTTAGCACAAAGCGTGAAAGTCATTGAAACCAAACGTGCCGATTTTACCTTCAACGACTCTTTAGCGGTGTTGGATTATCTGAAGAAAAATCCAAAATCAGATTTAAAAATCTTTTGGGAATCAAGCGATAAAGTGGGCGCCGGTTTAGTTGCAAATAAAGGTAATCAAGAAGCCTTAGATAAAATCAGTGCAGTGATTGTTGAATTGAAAAAAGATGGTACTTTGAAAAAATTAGGCGAACAGTTCTTTGGACAAGACGTAAGTAACAAATAATCATCTCGATCATCGATATTTACCAAGCGGTTGGATTTGTAAAGTCTTTTGCAAATTTAATCGCTTTTCTATTTTTGAAATTTACTTTTATAGTTCTGGTGGGTAAACTTAAAACTAGATATATTTAAAATATAGTATAAATAATGGAAAAAAAGTCGTTAGTTTTCTCGAGCGGTATTTTAAAAATTGCACACCTTGAAAACTTTTTATGGGATTGCCAGATAATAAGAAGAAGGATGTGGAAGAAAACACTTCATGCTGAACAAGTTATTGGCTGGGGTCATAGACCATCTACGAAAAAAGCAAGACATTTTGCTCAAAAATATCAGATTCCTTTTATTGCGTTAGAGGATGGTTTTTTACGGTCTGTAGGATTGGGCGTTGAAGGATATTCTCCTCTATCCATTGTGTATGATGATATTGGTATTTATTATGATACAACAGTGCCATCTCGTTTGGAAAAATTAATTTTATCAGTTAATTTAACTAATGAATCTCATCAACAAGTTTCAGACGCAATTACTAAGATAAAGGAGTACCAGTTATCAAAATATAATCATGCGCCAGATTTTGAATTAAAGCACTTAAGCGATAAACCAATAGTATTAGTAATAGATCAAACTTTTGGTGATATGGCCGTTAAGTTTGGTCAGGCAAATGAATGGCATTTCAACCAAATGTTAGAGACTGCGATAAAAGAAAATCCACAAGCTGATATTTGGGTTAAAACACATCCTGATGTAATCAGTGGTAAAAAAAAGGGGTATTTAACTTGTTTACCACAATATGCACATCAAGTAAAAATCTTATCTGAAGATATAAGCCCTCTTTCCCTACTTCAATATGTAGATAAAGTGTATTGTGTGACTTCCCATATGGGCTTTGAGGCTCTACTAATAGGGAAAAAAGTGATTACTTTTGGTATTCCTTGGTATGCTGGGTGGGGGATTACTGACGATAGACATGAATCTATTGTTATGTTACAACAACAAAATCGTCGTTCTGCTAAAACATTTAATGAGCTATTCTTTGCTGCTTATTTTTCTTATAGTCGTTATATTAATCCGAATAATGGGCAAATAGGTTCAATCTTTGATGTAATTGAATATCTTAATAGAGTTAAACAGTGGAATAATCGATTAAGAGGTCAGTTATATTGTGTGGGGATGTCTTTATGGAAACAGGCTGTAATTAAACCATTTTTTAACTTGCCTAGTTGTAAAGTTCATTTTATTCGATCTCATAATGCGTTATCGAAGAAAAATTTGAATTTGGATGCTCGACTATTAGTCTGGGGAAATGGAAAAACAGAACAAATTAGATTTGCTCAACAAAATCAGTTACCTATATTAAGAATGGAAGATGGATTTATTCGTTCTGTTGGACTAGGGTCTAATTTAGTTGCACCTATTTCGCTTGTTATTGATGATATGGGCATTTATTTTAATTCTCAAATGCCATCTAGATTAGAAAAAATTTTACAAGAGCAAGTTTTTTCTAAAGAAGATATAACAATAGCACAAATGCTAAGACATTATTTGGTGGATAATAAAATTGGGAAATATAATGTTGGCGACATAGGTTTCCAATTAACTAAATCCTCGTTAAAAACAATTCTGGTTCCAGGACAAGTGGAAGATGATGCTTCAATAAAAACAGGTTCTCCTTATATAAGAACTAATCTAGATTTATTAAAAAGAGTTAGAGAATTAAACCCTGAAGCATATATACTTTATAAGCCTCATCCTGATGTGGTAAGTGGTAATAGAAAAGGAAATGTAGCATTTGAGGAAGTAAAAAAATTTGCTGATGATATTATTGAAACTGCTAATATATTAGATTGCATTATTCAGGTAGATGAAGTGCATACAATGACATCTTTAGCTGGATTCGAAGCGTTATTAAGGGGAAAAATTGTACATTGTTATGGGTTACCTTTTTATTCTGGTTGGGGGTTAACTAACGATCACTTTAGTTTAAGTGATAAAAATAGAAGGAAAAGACAGTTAAGTTTAGATGAACTTGTTTCAGGCGTATTAGTCTATTACCCGTTATATATTAATCCAAAAACAAATCAATTGATTGATGCTAAACAAGCTATTAATTCTTTAATGTTAAAAAGAGAAGAGTTGAGTTCTAATGGTATTAGAAGAAATTGGGTGGCTAAACAGTCAGAGAAGTTAAAACATTTATTTTATTCAATATTAAAAAGCAAGTGAAACTATGATTAATCATTATCTTGATGACCTATTAAATACTTCTCACCGAATTCTACTTTTGCAAGGACCGATAGGCGGTTTTTTCTTTGAATTTGGCCGATGGTTGAAAAACAACCAAAAGGAAGTTTATAAAATTAATTTTAATGGAGGTGATGCTTTTTTTTATCCGAATAGCACATCTAACACATTTAATTATCAAGATAACTTTATCTATTTAAAACAATATTTAATTGATTTTTGTTTGAAATATCAAATTGACTCAATAATTTGTTTTGGTGATAATCGTCCATGTCATAAGATAGCAAAGCATATTTCTAAGGAGCTGAATATCCGTTTTTGGGTATTTGAAGAAGGATATTTCCGCCCTCACTATATTACATTTGAAAAAGATGGTGTTAATGCATACTCACCTTTACCAAAGCAGGCTGATTTTTATCTTCGTTTGAGTTCTAGTATTGAGGGGGATATTGTTCCTAAAACTGTAGCCAAAGGTTTTTTTCCTATTGCTAAAAGGGCTATTCGCTACTATTGGGAAACTCACAAATTTGCTGAGCAATACCCACATTATAGACATCACCGACATTTAAGCTTATTTCACTATGGAAAATTATGGTCGGGTTCTCTTTTACGGAGAATATGTTATTGGTTGCATGAACGGAGTTTTTCCCAACGAGTGAACAGTGGCGCGTTTGGAAAATTTTTTATTGTTCCATTACAAGTATACAATGATAGTCAAATATCTGAGCATACGGATTTCCCAAGCGTTGAAGCTTTTTTAAGAAAAGTGTTGGACTCTTTTGCTAATGATGCTCCTAATTATTTAAATCTTATCGTGAAACATCATCCAATGGATAGAGGGTTTATTGATTATCAAACGGTAATAAGTGAATACTGTATAAAATATCCTCATTTAGATGGGCGTATTTTTTATATTCATGATGTACCTTTACCTGTATTGTTACGTAAAGGAATTGGTATGGTTACATTAAACAGCACCAGTGGGTTATCTGCACTTTTACATAATATGCCAGTAAAAACACTTGGTAGAGCTAATTATGACTTTGAAGGAATGACAGATCAAAAGGATTTAGCCGATTTTTGGCATAATCCAACCCCTCCTGACCATGCGGTGTTTAATGCATATAGGAAATTTCATCTGAATAAGACTCAAATAAATGGTAGTTTTTATAATGAAGTTCTTTTACCATAAAAAAAGATTATTACACCGTAGATATTTCCTTATTTACGGTGTTTTTATTTTTTTCAATAATTTAAGACTTTTTATTTTGTCTAAATTCACGTATGCTTAGTGAGTTCAATCCGAACACCAAATATAGCAAGTTATGTTTATTTAAGGTTCTACAATATGAAAAAACTTCTTATTGCTTCTATGCTAACGTCAGGTATGGCATACGCAGCTCCACTCTCTCAAGTTAATCCAAATACAGATCTTCATACTTATGAATTTACTAACACCTATGATTTAGTTGTACCAAAAGGTTCTCAGGGTGAAACGAAACTTTGGATTCCTTTGCCTTTTAATAGTGATTATCAAACTGTTAAATCTATTGAGTTTGAAGGTAATTATCGTGATGCATTTATTACGGAAAATAACCAGTATGGAGCCAAAACACTTTATGCAAATTGGGATGAAAAAGCAGATAAACGCCTATTAAAAGTGAAAATGGTTATTCAGACGCAGGACCGCGAACCTATGGTTACTGGGGCATTAAAAGATTATAAAATGCCTGACAAAATAGAATATTCTGTGGATGTGTTACCCTATTTGAAACCAACCGCTCATATTAAAACGGATGGGATTGTAAAAGAGTATGCGGATAAAATTGTCGGAAAAGAAACCAATCCACTTAAAAAAGCAGAATTGATTCATCAATGGATCGTAAAAAATATGGAACGTGATAATTCTGTTCTAGGTTGTGGCGATGGCGATGTTGAAAAAATCCTGACAACAGGCGTATTAAAAGGAAAATGTACAGATATTAATTCGGTCTTCGTTGCTTTAGCTCGAGCATCTGATATTCCTGCAAGGGAAGTGTTTGGTATTCGTTTAGGCGCAGCACCAAAATTAGAAAAGTATTCTAAAACTGCTTTTGGTAGTGCAAAAGAAGGTCTTGCTAATGTAAATGGTGGGCAACATTGTCGTGCTGAATTTTATTTAGCTGGATTTGGTTGGGTTCCTGTTGATTCGGCGGATGTGGCTAAAATGCGTTTAACAGAGAAAAAATCTGTAGAAGACAGTGATACTCAGACTGTGGCAAATTACTTATTCGGGAACTGGGAAGCTAATTGGGTTGGTTTTAATTATGCTCGAGATTTTAATCTTTACCCTAAACCAGAATTAGCACCAATCAATAACTTTGGTTATCCTTATGCTGAAGTTGGAGGCGATCCGCTTAATTCTTTTGATGCAAAAGAGTTTGGTTATGAACTTATCTCTAAAGAAATTAAATAATCGCTTTATTGCTAGTTGTGTTACTGCTGTTATTGCAGCAGTAACCTCTACACTATGTTGTATCGCACCTTTAGTTTATTTAATGTTTGGTATTTCTTCTACATGGTTGATGGAATTAAACCGTTTTGAATATTTACGAATACCTATGTTAATTGTTTCTTTAGGTGCCTTTGGCTATGGTTTTTGGTTATTAAATTTCTCTAATAAAATCATTTGTACCCGATATTTTTCTCGTCAAACGTTGATTGTTTTATATTGGGTTGTGTTTTTTATTATGTTATTTTTTCTATCTTATCCTACTTTGCTTCCTTATATATTAGAATGGATTTCATAAAAATGAAAAAATTATGGTTTATTGCTATTTTTAGTACCTTTATGCCTTTATCTTCACTTTATGCAGTGGAAAATTCTCAAAAACAGGAAAAAAATGTAGAGCGAGAGGTTACGCTTTTGATAAATGAAATGCATTGTCAGCTCTGTGTCTATTTAGTAAATAAGGAATTACGAGCTATAGATGGTGTTATTTCAACCAAAGCGGATATGCAAGCTAGAACAGTCAAAATTGTTACTCAAGCTCAAGTGACAAATGAACAATTAATAAAAGCGATTGGTAATTTACAATATACAGCAAAAGTCATTTAAAAATAACAGTTCCGATTTGTTTTAATGATTATTTTACGTAGAATTTATTTTCTAACTGATATTTATTTTGAAGAGACAATATGAAAAAAATAGTACTTTCAACGATTTTTGCATCGGTATTTTTTGCGCATTCTACACTTGCTCATAATATTACGCTGAATAGTGGTTTAGCGCCTGTGGCTGTTACCAAAGATGGTGAACTGATATTATCTAATGGTGATGTGAATTATCAATCTTGGCGTTCGGCGAATTTGGTGGGGAAAGTTCGTGTTATTCAGCATATTGCCGGGCGTAGTAGCGTAAAAGAAAAAAACGAAGCGCTAATGGATGCGATTAAAGCCGAAAAATTTGATGACACAAAATACCAAACAACGACGATTATCAATGCGGATGATGCGATTATTGGTACTGGCACTTTTGTAAAAAGTAGCGCAGAAAAAGGAAAAAAACAGAATTCGCATAGTCAGGTTATTTTAGATCAACAAAGCTCAGTCAAAAATGCTTGGGCATTGAAAGAAAAAGAGAGTTTGATTGTCGTGTTGGATAAAAGTGGTAAAGTCAAATTTGTGAAAGAAGGAAAATTAACACCGCAAGAAATTCAATCTGTGATTGCCTTGGTGAAATCTTTACTCTAAAAATCATTAAGCGGTTAGATTTGTAACATTTTTTGCAAATTTAACCGCTTATTGTTTTCCTTTCTCGTGTTATTCTTAACACATCTTAAACTGCTCTAAAATTATCTCTTCTTTCTATGATGAATAATAAAAAACGACCAACTTTACAAGATGTCGCTGATCATTTGGGTATAACTAAAATGACGGTAAGTCGCTATTTACGTAATCCTCAATTAGTGGCAGAAAATACTCGACAGAAAATTGCTCAAGCTATAGAGCTGTTTGGTTATATACCTAATCGTGTACCGGATATTTTATCAAATTCAAAAAGTCGAGCGATTGGTGTATTACTTCCCTCCTTTACTAATCATGTTTTTGCCGATGTGTTAAAAGGGATTGAAAGTGTAACGGATGCTGCAGGTTACCAAACGATGTTAGCACATTATGGATATAGTGAGCATAAAGAAGAACAACGGATAGAATCCTTACTTTCATATAATGTAGATGGTTTGATTTTATCTGAAAATCATCATACTCCTCGCACGTTAAAAATGCTTGAAGTGGCGAATATTCCCGTGATTGAGATTATGGATACGCACGAATTGGGTTTACAACAAACAATAGGTTTTGATAATGTTGTAGCGGCTCAAACGATGACTGATACAATGATTGCTCGAGGTTGCCAAAATATTGTGTATTTTTCAGCCCGAATGGATAAAAGAACAACATTAAAAATGAAGGGATATGAATTGGCAATGAAAAAGCATCGTCTTAAACCCAGATTTATTGCAACAGAGGAATCATCTTCTTTTACCTTAGGTGGACAACAATTACGGTTAGCGTTAGATAAATATCCTCAGATGGATGGCATATTTTGTACAAATGATGATTTAGCCATCGGTGCATTATTTGAATGCCAACGCTTGGGAATTCAAGTACCTGAGCAAATAGCCATTGCCGGATTTCATGGACATGATGTAGGGAGATCGATCACACCTAGACTTGCAAGTGTGATAACCCCTCGTTTTGAAATAGGAAAGGTTGCCGCAGAACAGCTATTACACCGTTTAACTCAACAACCTCCGCAAAGTCATTTGATTGATTTAGGATATCAAATTTATATTGGTGAAAGTATTTAATTTATAGATGGGGTTGGATAGCTTGGATACAAGCTTCGACCACCTCTTCAAATGAACCGCTAATATCAATATGAATCACATCAGGTTCATCTGTCTGAGGTACCTCAAGTGTTGCGAATTGGCTTTTGAGCATTTCTGTTTTCATATAATGCCCTTGCCGTTGCTTCATACGTTCTAATACTAATTCGAAACTTCCATTTAAGAATAAGAAACGCACATTTTTATTACCCTGACGTATTTGATCTCGATATTTCTTTTTGAGGGCAGAGCATATGATAATGCCCTTTTCACTTTTTTGTTCGAGACTAAATGCGGCATCGTTAATACGTTCTAACCAAGGGTGTCTATCTTCATCATTAAGCGGTTGCCCACTTCCCATTTTTATGATGTTTGCTCTTGGGTGTAAATCATCGCCATCGATTAATTTTAAGTGGAGGCGACGAGCAACCTCTGTACCAATAGTTGTTTTTCCTGTGCTAGATACACCCATTAAAATAAAACTTTGCCCATTCATATATTCACCTCTTTTTTTATAAGCATAACAGATTTTGTATTGATTGTTATCGGTAATTTTAAAATTTGTGATCTTGGTCTCAAATTTAACAAATAGTTATCATAAACACTTTACTATTACTCATTTTATATTTATGTTATCGGTAACAAAAACGGCGTTTAGCTTAGCTTCAAAAATGTGAGGTTATTATGTTAATTCTTATTATGGTCGCAGCAATTATTACATTGCTTGTGCTTATTATTAGATTTAAGGTGCATGCCTTCGTTGCGTTATTGATTGTGAGCTTATTAACAGCATTAGCAGCGGGTATTTCTGTCGATAAAATTTTACCAACCCTTTTAGGTGGTTTTGGTAGTACTCTCGCTTCGGTGGCATTGCTTGTTGGTTTAGGGGCAATGATCGGGCGAATGCTAGAAATTACCGGTGGGGCGAAAGTTCTGGCTGATACTTTAATCAATAAGTTTGGCGAGGAAAAGGCGCCTTTTGCCCTTGGTATTGCGGCTTTATTATTTGGTTTTCCTATTTTCTTTGATGCTGGTTTGGTTGTTATGCTTCCAATAGTGTTTAGTGTAGCTAAACAGTTTGGTGGTTCAGTGTTACGTTATGCCTTCCCAGTAGCTGGAGCTTTTGCTGTTATGCATGCTTTTTTACCTCCTCATCCTGGTCCAGTTGCTTCAGGTGATCTTTTAGGGGTAAATATGGGGTTACTCGTTTTAGTTGGTTTAATTTGTGCCATTCCAACTTGGTATATTGGTACATACTTATTCAGTAAATTTATCAGTAAACGTGTTTATGTGGAATTGCCAAAAGCATTTTTAAGTACAGCTTCTATTACAGAAACCTCAGTTCAAACACCTCCATCATTTGGAAGAGTTCTACTAGTATTACTATTACCGATCTTCTTAATTTTATTTGATACAGGTTTAAATACATTAAGTGTTGCAAAAGTAGTTGATGGTTCTGCTCTTTGGGTTCAAAGTTTACGTTTAGTAGGAAAAACACCTGTTGCATTATTGATTACACTCATTATTGCTATTTTATTATTACGTGGAGAACGTAGCTATGAACAAATTGAAAGTATTTGCAACAGTGCGTTAGGACCGATATGTTCGATTATTTTAGTTACCGGGGCTGGTGGTATGTTTGGAGGAGTATTACGTGCAAGTGGTATTGGCGATGAAATTTCCAAAATGCTATCAGATACGGGAATGCCGGTTGTTGTTGCAGCCTTTATTATTGCGATGGCTATGCGTGTTGCTCAAGGTTCTGCAACGGTCGCATTAACGACAGCCGCAGCATTAATTGCCCCAACGGTTGCAGCATCAACAGATTTAACTCAATTTGATTTATGTTTCATTGTCATTTCTATTGCATCAGGCGCTACCGTTCTCTCTCATGTGAATGATTCAGGATTCTGGTTAATGAGTCGTTTCCTTGAAATGGATACTAAAACGACATTAAAAACGTGGACAATGTTAGAAACATCAATAGGTGTTGTTGGTTTCGTGATTGCGTTAATAGGAAGTATTTTATTGTAGTTAATTTATTACTTTAAGAATAAATAAGGCGGTTGTTTTTAGATATTTTTTGCAAAAAAGAGTCATAAAATAACCGCTTATCTCTTTATATTCCTTTTTTATTTGTTCTATGCTTGTTTGTACATTTGCAAGCGGTCAGATTTCCCTTACAATCGGTAGAAATTGTTTTTAAGGACTGATTGTGTTAGAAAATCTTTTACTCCAAATCCCTTTTATGGATGAAGCACGTGTAAAGTTAGTCATTGATGCCTTTTGGCCAATGGTTGAGGCGGCGGTGCTTGTATCTATTCCTTTAGCGGTAGCCTCTTTTATTATTGGTATGATCATTGCGGTGGGTGTTGCGTTAATTCGTGTTACGCCGGTTAATGGTGTATTGCATCGTATTGCATTGGCTATCGTCAAGGTCTATATCTCTATTATTCGTGGTACACCAATGCTGGTTCAAATTTCGGTGGTTTTCTACGGATTACCTGCGATTGGTGTGTTTATTGATCCTATTCCGGCGGCGATTATCGGCTTTTCTTTGAATATTGGTGCTTATGCCTCTGAAACCGTTCGTGCGGCGATTTCTTCCGTTCCTAAAGGACAATGGGAAGCTGGTTTTACGATTGGTATGACTTATATGCAGACCTTTCGCCGTATTATTGCTCCACAAGCCGTGCGTGTCGCTGTTCCGCCGTTAAGTAATACGTTTATCGGATTGTTTAAGGATACTTCGTTAGCGTCTGTGGTAACCGTAACGGAGATGTTCCGTGTGGCACAGCAAATGGCAAATATGTCCTATGACTTTTTACCGGTATATATTGAAGCGGGTTTAATTTATTGGTGTTTTTGTTGGGTACTGTTTTATATTCAAGCCAAATTGGAAATTCGTTTTAATCGATTTGTCGCAAAATAAGCGTAAGGAATGAAGATGATAAAAATTAAGAACATTCATAAAACATTTGGGCAAAATACGATTTTACGGGGGATTGATTTAAGTATTGAAAAAGGGCAAGTGGTTGTTATTTTAGGACCTTCCGGTTCGGGAAAAACGACTTTCTTACGTTGCTTAAATGCGCTTGAAATGCCGGAACAAGGCACAATTACCTTTGATAATGCGCAACCGTTAAGCATTGATTTTGGGGCAAAACCGAGTAAAAAAGCTATTTTATCGCTCCGCCGTAAATCAGGTATGGTGTTCCAAAATTATAATCTTTTTCCACATAAAACTGCCCTTGAAAATGTGATGGAAGCGCCGGTTTTTGTTCAAGGCAAATCGGTGGAACAAGCAAAATCGGAGGCGTTAGCATTACTGAGCAAGGTTGGTCTGGAGGATAAAGTGGATTTATACCCTTATCAACTTTCAGGCGGGCAACAACAGCGTGTCGGTATTGCTCGAGCGTTGGCATTACAACCGGAATTAATGTTATTTGATGAACCAACCTCTGCTCTCGACCCGGAATTGGTGCAAGATGTATTAAATACGATGAAAGCCTTGGCAAATGAAGGCTGGACGATGGTAGTGGTTACTCACGAGATCAAATTTGCGTTAGATGTAGCGGATATTGTTGTTGTGATGGATGGCGGCGAAATCGTGGAGCAAGGCTCGCCGCAGCAACTGTTTGAAAACCCTCAACACGAGCGGACAAAACGCTTTTTACATCAAATTCGAGCCGATTAGCGTTTGACCTACCGATTTTTTAGTATTAAAGTAACCGCATTATTTTTCTTTTAAGGCAATATTATGAAAGACGAAAAACCAATTGAATGTACAGGTTGTAATACCTTTGATGTGGGTTCTATTTTAGATAATAGCGAAACGGTGGCAACTTTTGAACGTGTTTATGCAACAGAAGCAGAAGCAAATGATGCGCTTGCGCGTTTAACAGCGAAAGCACACGATGTAGAAAGTGAACCTTGCCAAATCAACAGCCAAATTGTGGCGGTGGAAAATGGCGTTAAACTTTCTGCCCAATTTGGTTTTAGTTGCCAAGCGGAAGTGGTTATTTTTCAATTAGGCACAAGAACCATTTAATGATTATTTGGAGCGAGAAATTTAAGTTTCTCGCTTTTTTATTTTTGTTTAATTTATTTCACAAAATAAAATAAACCCTCTCAAAGAGAAAAAAGACTTTAATTAACTAAATTTTAACAAATTGATGTTTTATAACGCATTTTTGATATGATTTTTGTTGAACATCCCCTTGAGTAGTGAGTATAATCTGGATGATCTTTTATTAAATTACAGTGTGGAAAAAAGGAATAATATGTCGGCTGTAATTACCCGAGCAAAACAACAATATATTAAAGCCATCAAATGGGAAATTGGTGTTATCTTACTCGGTGTATGTTTTGTATCATTGATTCAATTTTCAGCAAGCATGTCTTTTTTTGTCGGCGCATTTTCTGCGTTCCTTCCTCATTGTGTTTTTGTGTATTGGGTTTTCTTTAGAACCGCAAAAAATCAACAAAAAATAACCGCTTTTTATCGAGGCGAAGGTATAAAATGGCTGGTGGCAATAATATTGATTGCATTAAGTTTTATTTTTATCCCTCATCTTAAACTTCTTTTCTTTTTTATTGGTTATATTTTGGTTTTAGGGCTCAATATCGTTTTACCGATAGCGTTAAATCGGCAAGCTGTATAGTTTTTAATTTTAAAAGGATAAATTATGGCTGGAAATACCGCTGACTATATTAGTCACCACCTTTCGTTTTTAAAAACGGGAGATGGGTTTTGGAATGTGCACGTAGATACTCTGTTCTTTTCAGTGGTGTCTGCGGTAATCTTTTTATTCTTCTTCCACAAAGTTGCTAAAACGGCAACATCCGGCGTACCGGGTAAATTTCAATGTTTTGTTGAAATGATTGTGGAGTGGGTTGATGGTTTAATCAAAGAGAACTTTCATGGTACACGTGAAGTGGTTGCTCCATTAGCGTTAACCGTATTCTGCTGGGTGTTTGTCATGAATGCGATTGACTTAATCCCTGTGGACTTTTTACCTCAATTAGCCGCATTATTCGGTATCCATTATTTACGCGCAGTGCCAACTGCGGATATTAGTGCAACGCTTGGGATGTCGATCTGTGTCTTTGCACTTATTATTTTCTATACGATCAAATCAAAAGGCGTTTCTGGCTTTGTAAAAGAATATACACTTCACCCATTTAATCACTGGGCGTTTATTCCGGTAAACTTTGTGTTAGAAATGGTTACCTTATTAGCAAAACCGATCTCTTTAGCTTTCCGTTTATTCGGAAATATGTATGCAGGTGAGCTAATCTTTATCCTTATTGCCGTCATGTATATGGCTGATAACTTCCTACTTCAAGTATTAGGGTTGCCATTACACTTAGCTTGGGCGATTTTCCATATTTTGGTTATCACCTTACAAGCGTTTATCTTTATGATGCTAACGATTGTTTATTTGAGTATTGCTTATAACAAAGCAGATCACTAAACAAAATGAATGGGGAAGCGGTGGTATTTTACGAATTTTTTGTAAAAACAGACCGCTGACAAAACCCGAGAGTGTTTTTTCTTAACTTTTTTATTAACCCTAGCCTTTGGCTAAATTCCTTAAATTATGGAGAACATTATGGAAACTGTAATTACAGCAACGATTATTGGTGCATCAATCCTACTTGCTTTCGCAGCATTAGGTACTGCAATTGGCTTTGCGATTTTAGGTGGTAAATTCTTAGAGTCTTCAGCTCGCCAACCTGAATTAGCAAGCAGCTTACAAACTAAAATGTTTATCGTTGCGGGTCTTCTTGATGCGATTGCAATGATTGCAGTAGGTATTTCTTTACTTTTCATCTTCGCAAACCCGTTCATTGATTTATTGAAATAAGTCGGGATTTGATTAACCGTTATTCATTTGAATAACTTAACCGACTTTTAGGAGGGCGTTGTGAATTTAAATGCAACATTAATTGGTCAGTTGATTGCATTCGCACTATTTGTGTGGTTTTGCATGAAATTCGTATGGCCACCGTTGATTAACGCGATTGAAACGCGTCAAGCAAACATTGCTGATGCGCTTGCGAGTGCAGAAAAAGCAAAACAAGAACAAGCGGATACGAAAGTATTAGTGGAACAAGAACTTGTTAAAGCTCGCGAAGAAGCTCAGCATATTATTGACTTAGCAACTAAACGCCGTAATGAAATTTTAGAGTCTGTTCAAGCAGAAGCTGAAGCAGAACGTTTACGCATTATTGAACAAGGTTACGCAGAAGTAGAAAGTGAACGTAAACGAGTTCAAGAAGAGCTTCGTCAAAAAGTAGCAGCATTAGCCGTTGCCGGTGCTGAAAAAATTGTGGGTCGTTCTGTGGATGCAGCGGCAAACAATGACATTATTGATAAGCTAGTTGCAGAACTATAATAAGGTGGGGCAGATGTCAGAATTAAGTACAGTTGCTCGCCCCTATGCTAAAGCAGCTTTTGATTTTGCTTTAGAGCAAGGTCAGTTGGATAAATGGCAAGAGATGTTACAGTTTTCAGCGTTAGTGGCTGAGAATGAGCAAGTATCTGAATATATTTCAGCTTCTCTTGCAAGCGGTCAGATTGCAGATTTCTTTTGCAAAATTTGTGGCGAACAACTAGACCAATATGGGCAAAATTTCATTCGTATCATGGCTGAAAACAAACGTTTATCTGCATTATCTGCTGTGTTAGCCGAGTTTTTATCACTCAGAGCCGCTCATGAAGCAGTAAAAGAAGTAAACGTCATCAGTGCTACCGAATTAGATCAAGCACAAGAAGAAAAAATCTTGAGAGCAATGGAAAAACGTCTTGGTCAAAAAGTGCGTTTAACCACTCAACTTGATAAATCATTAATTGCCGGTGTGATCATTGAATATGATGATGTAGTAATTGATGGAAGTAGTCGTGGTCAATTAAACCGCTTAAATCAAGCGTTGAGCTTGTAAGAGGAATAAAAAATGCAACTAAATTCAACAGAAATTAGTGAATTGATTAAAAAGCGTATTGCCCAATTTAACGTGGTAAGTGAAGCGCAAAGTACCGGTACTATCGTGTCTGTAAGCGATGGTATTATCCGTGTTCACGGTCTTGCTGATGTTATGCAAGGGGAAATGATAGAGCTTCCGGGCAATCGTTATGCTATCGCACTAAACTTAGAACGTGATTCAGTCGGTGCGGTAGTGATGGGACCTTATGCCGATTTAGCAGAAGGTATGACAGTAAAATGTACTGGTCGTATTTTAGAAGTGCCTGTGGGTCGTGGTTTATTAGGTCGTGTGGTTAATACTTTAGGTCAGCCAATCGATGGTAAAGGCGAGATTGAAAACGATGGCTTCTCTCCGGTTGAAGTGATTGCACCGGGTGTTATTGACCGTCAATCCGTTGATCAACCGGTTCAAACCGGTTATAAAGCGGTAGACTCAATGGTACCAATCGGTCGTGGTCAGCGTGAGCTTATCATCGGTGACCGTCAAACTGGTAAAACAGCACTCGCTATCGATGCGATCATCGCACAAAAAGATTCAGGTATTAAATGTATTTATGTGGCTATCGGTCAGAAAGCTTCAACAATCGCAAACGTGGTGCGTAAATTAGAAGAACACGGTGCACTACAAAATACGATTGTTGTTGTGGCGTCAGCATCTGAATCTGCTGCATTACAATACCTTGCGCCATATTCTGGTTGTGCAATGGGTGAATATTTCCGTGATCGTGGTGAAGATGCGTTAATCGTTTATGATGATTTATCTAAGCAAGCAGTTGCTTACCGTCAAATTTCACTTCTTTTACGCCGTCCACCAGGTCGTGAAGCATTCCCGGGCGATGTATTCTACCTACACTCTCGTTTACTTGAGCGTGCAGCGCGTGTAAATGCAGACTATGTAGAACGTTTCACTAACGGTGCTGTAAAAGGTCAAACAGGTTCTTTAACCGCATTACCAATCATCGAAACACAAGCAGGGGACGTATCAGCATTCGTTCCAACCAACGTAATTTCGATTACCGATGGTCAGATTTTCTTAGAGTCGAGCTTATTTAACTCAGGTATCCGTCCGGCGGTAAACCCGGGTATTTCGGTATCTCGTGTAGGTTCTGCGGCACAAACTAAGGTAATCAAAAAATTATCCGGTGGTATTCGTACGGCATTAGCACAATATCGTGAATTGGCAGCGTTCGCTCAGTTTGCTTCAGATCTTGATGATGCAACACGCAAACAGCTTTCTCACGGTCAAAAAGTAACAGAATTGTTGAAACAAAAACAATTTGCACCGATGCCGGTAAGTGAACAAGCGTTAGTTCTTTTTGCTGCTGAGTTTGGTTATTTAGATGATGTTGAACTTGAACGTATTGGTTCATTTGAAGCAGCATTACTTGCTTACGCAAACAGCAACCATTCAGACTTTATGAAGGATTTAGCGAAATCAGGCGATTTTAATGATGCTATTAAGGATCAATTAAAAGCTATCGTTGAGAGCTTCAAAAAGAATGGTGCGTGGTAATCACGACTAGCGGAGAAAAATTATGGCAGGTGCTAAAGAGATAAGAACCAAGATTGCGAGTGTTCGTAATACCCAAAAAATTACGAAAGCAATGGAAATGGTTGCTACCTCTAAAATGCGTAAAACGCAAGAGCGTATGGCGTCAAGTCGTCCTTATTCGGAAACCATCCGTAAGGTGATCAGCCATATTGCGAAAGGAAGCATTGGTTACAAGCACCCGTTTTTAACTGAACGTGAAATTAAAAAAGTTGGCTATTTAGTGATTTCAACAGACCGTGGCTTATGTGGCGGTCTGAATATCAACTTATTCAAAGCGACTTTAAATGAATTTAAAACGTGGAAAGATAAAGACGTTAGTGTTGTACTTGGCTTAGTAGGATCAAAAGGGGCAAGTTTTTATCAAAACATTGGTTTAGATATTAAGGCTCAAGTAACAGGTTTAGGCGATAGACCCGAAATGGAAAACATTGTTGGGATCGTAAATGGTATGATCAATGCCTATCGTGAAGGCGAAATTGATGCCGTTTATGTTGCTTATAACCGTTTTGAAAATACGATGTCGCAGAAACCGGTTATTGCACAATTACTTCCGTTACCTCAGTTAGAGAATGATGAATTAGAAACAAAAGGTTCGTGGGATTATCTTTATGAACCGAATCCAAAAGTGTTATTGGACAGTTTATTAGTTCGTTATTTAGAGACACAGGTATATCAAGCAATTGTTGATAATCTTGCTTCTGAACAAGCCGCTCGAATGGTAGCAATGAAAGCCGCAACAGATAATGCGGGAACATTAATTGATGAATTGCAATTAGTGTATAACAAAGCTCGCCAAGCAAGCATTACAAATGAATTAAATGAAATTGTTGCAGGTGCTGCGGCAATTTAAGGTGAAAGAGGAACGGTAATGGCAACAGGAAAAATTGTACAGATCATCGGCGCGGTGATTGACGTTGAATTCCCTCAAGATGCAGTACCAAAAGTATATGATGCGTTAAAAGTTGAAACGGGTTTAACCCTTGAGGTTCAACAACAATTAGGTGGTGGCTTAGTGCGTTGTATCGCATTAGGTACATCAGATGGTTTAAAACGTGGCTTAAAAGTTGAAAATACGGGTAACCCTATTCAAGTGCCGGTAGGTACTCAAACCTTAGGTCGTATTATGAACGTATTAGGTGAGCCTATCGATGAAAAAGGTCCTATCGGCGAAGAAGAACGTTGGGATATTCATCGTGCAGCACCAAGCTACGAAGAACAATCTAACAGCACAGAATTATTAGAAACCGGAATTAAAGTTATCGACTTAATTTGCCCATTTGCGAAAGGGGGTAAAGTTGGTTTGTTCGGTGGTGCGGGTGTAGGTAAAACCGTAAATATGATGGAGTTAATCCGTAACATCGCAATCGAACACTCTGGTTACTCAGTATTCGCCGGTGTTGGTGAGCGTACTCGTGAGGGTAACGACTTCTACCACGAAATGACAGACTCTAACGTATTAGATAAAGTATCACTGGTTTATGGTCAGATGAACGAACCACCGGGTAACCGTTTACGTGTTGCGCTAACAGGCTTAACGATGGCGGAAAAATTCCGTGATGAAGGTCGTGATGTTTTATTCTTCGTGGATAACATCTATCGTTATACCCTTGCAGGTACAGAGGTATCAGCGTTATTAGGTCGTATGCCGTCTGCGGTAGGTTATCAGCCAACATTAGCAGAAGAAATGGGGGTATTACAAGAACGTATTACCTCAACCAAAACAGGTTCTATTACCTCTGTTCAAGCGGTTTATGTTCCTGCGGACGACTTAACAGACCCATCTCCAGCAACAACCTTTGCGCACTTAGACTCAACCGTTGTATTAAGTCGTAACATTGCATCATTAGGTATTTATCCGGCGGTAGATCCGTTAGATTCAACTTCTCGTCAATTAGACCCGTTAGTGGTTGGCGAAGAACACTATAATGTTGCACGTGGTGTACAAGGTACATTACAACGTTATAAAGAGCTAAAAGATATCATCGCAATTTTAGGTATGGATGAATTATCTGAAGACGATAAATTAGTGGTTGCACGTGCTCGTAAGATTGAACGTTTCTTATCTCAACCATTCTTCGTTGCGGAAGTATTTACCGGTTCTCCAGGTAAATATGTATCATTAAAAGATACAATCCGTGGCTTCAAAGGTATCTTAGAAGGCGAATACGACCATATTCCGGAACAAGCGTTCTATATGGCAGGTTCAATTGACGAAGTTGTGGAAAGAGCGAGCAAGATGTAATTGTTCCCTACCCCCATTAGGAACGAAAGGAGAACAAAATGGCATCTCAATTTGAGCTTAATATCGTAAGTGCAGAAGAAAAAATCTTTAGCGGTAGCGTTGTTAGCGTTCGAGTAACCGGTGTTGATGGTGAGCTTGGTGTTTATGCAGGACACACGCCATTATTAACATCCATTAAACCCGGAATGGTAAAATATACCCTACAAGATGGTCGTGAAGAGTTTATTTATGTATCGGGAGGCTTCTTAGAAGTACAACCGACAATCGTAACGGTGCTAGCTGATGTCGCAATTCGTGGCGAAGAGTTAGATCAACAACGAATTCTTGCGGCAAAACGTAAAGCTGAAGAGACATTAAGTAAAACAAATAATGCAGAACTTTCTGCAAAACTTTCTCGTGAGATTGCAAAACTAAGGGTTTATGAAATTGTGAACTCGAAGTTGGCAACAAGACGATAATATAAAAAGCCTCAGTCATTTGCTGAGGCTTTTCTATGAGCAAGGAAATATAGTGGCAACAATGAAAGATATTGCGAGTATAGCAGGAGTCTCGCTTTCAACGGTTTCTCACGTAGTAAATAATTCACGCTTTGTAAGTGAAGAAATTACTTTAAGAGTAAAAAAAGTCATTGAGGAGCTAAATTATCGTCCTTCATTGGTAGCAAGAAGTTTGAAGCTCAAGGAAACTAATACAATAGGAATGATTGTTACCACAAGTAACAACCCTTTTTTTGCTGAAGTCGTTCGTCATGTAGAACGTTATTGTGAACGCCATCATTATCATCTAATTCTGGTCAATACTGACGGCAATAGCCAAAATTTACAGCAACATCTAGAGCGATTACTATTGAAGCAAGTTGATGGTTTGTTGCTGATGTGTGCGGAACCCCAAAATTTTGACTTAAGTGTTATTACAAATTTAACACTGCCAATGGTTGTTATTGACTGGTGGCAACAGTCAATTTATGCTGATATTATTCATGAAAATTCAGAATTAGGTGGGTATCTTGCAACAAAAGCACTAATAGATGCTGGTTATCGTGATATTGCGGTAATTACGGGCGAATTGAGTAAGCCATTAGCAGTTAATCGCCTGGAAGGATACAAGCGGGCTTTTTCAGAGAACCATTTACCAATTCGTCCTGAATGGATTATTGAAAGCCATTTCCATTATGATGGGGGGATTGAAGCAATGACAAAATTATTAGTTTTACCTTCACGCCCTAAGGCTGTTTTTGCAATGAGTGACAGTATTGCTATTGGTGCGTATCAAGTAATTCAACGCGCAGGATTACGTATTCCACAAGATATTGCGATTATCGGCTACGATAATATTGAACTTGCTCAATATCTTTATCCTCCACTTTCCACCATTCATCAACCCAAAGCTCGATTAGCTAAAGCCGCGGTTGAGAAATTAATTCTGCGTATTCACCAGCCACAAACTGAAATAGAAACGATAAAACTTACCCCTGAATTAATTATACGAGAATCTTTTTAAACCTATTTTTTGAAGTACTTCACATTTTTAAACTAACTTAGTTGTTTTTTTATTATTTTTTGTCTATCTTTTAGTTATCGAAACGTTTCGATGGTTTTAAAAGGACGGTTTGGTAATGAAAAAGACAACAATCTTAAATGCTCAACTTTCTCATGTGATTGCCACAATGGGACATACTGACGGATTAACCATTTGTGATGCGGGTTTGCCGATTCCCGCCGAACAGCACTGTATTGATCTAGCCTTAACGCAAGGTATTCCGGACTTTCTTTCGACTTTACAAGCGGTATTAAGCGAACTCTTTATTGAAAAAATTCTATTAGCGGAAGAAATCAAAATACATAACCCTCACATTGAACAACAATTATTAGCTCTCATTAATCAAACCGCTCAACACCAAAATAAGCCTATTGATATTCTCTACGTGCCTCATCAGGACTTTAAACAGCAAAGCAATCATGCCAAAGCTGTCGTCAGAACGGGAGAATGCAGTCCGTATGCCAATGTTATTCTCTATTCGGGCGTACCGTTTTAGGTGGATATGATGAAAACCTTACTCAAAATTAGCGGAATAGATAAAGCCTTTCCAGGTGTTCAGGCGCTTAAAAATGCTTGCTTGAATGTCTATGCTGGTAGAGCGATGGCGTTAATGGGTGAGAATGGGGCGGGTAAATCCACCTTAATGAAAATTCTCACCGGAATTTATCAACGTGATGCCGGCACGATTGAATATTTGGGACAAGCGGTGACATTTGCCAATCCGAAGGCCTCTCAAGAAGCCGGATTAAGCATTATTCACCAAGAGCTGAATATTTTGGGAAACTTGTCGATTGCCGAAAATATCTTTCTTGGTCGTGAATTTACGCACCCTTGGGGCGGTATTGATTGGCGTAAAATGTATGCGGAATCCGACCGCTTGTTAGCCCGACTCGGTGTCACCCACTCTAGCCGTTTACCCGCTGGCGAGCTTTCCATCGGTGAACGACAAATGGTAGAAATTGCGAAAGCCTTGAGCTTTGAATCCAAAGTGATTGTGATGGATGAGCCGACGGATGCGCTGACGGATACGGAAACCGAAGCGCTGTTTGCGGTAATTCGTGAGTTGAAAGCGGAAGGTCGTGGCATTGTCTATATTTCCCACCGTATTAAAGAAATTTTCCAAATTTGTGATGATGTGACTGTTTTGCGTGACGGGCAATTTATTGGTGAAAAAGCCGTTGCTGATTTAAACGAAGATCAGTTAATTGAAATGATGGTCGGACGAAAATTGGAAGAACAATATCCGCATATCGACACCGATCAAGGCTCTGTGCGCCTTGAAGTCAATAATTTGACGGGAAGCGGTGTTCATCAAATCTCATTCAACCTGAAAAAAGGCGAAATTCTCGGCGTTTCAGGGTTAATGGGCGCCGGTAGAACCGAGTTGATGAAAGTGCTTTACGGGGCATTGCCTCGTACATCGGGTTCAGTCAAATTAGATGGCAAAGACATTCATAACCAGACTGCTCAAAATGGATTAGATAACGGCATTGTCTATATTTCCGAAGACCGCAAGGGTGACGGTTTAGTGCTAGGTATGTCGGTGAAAGAGAATATGTCGTTGACCGCATTAGAGCAATTTTCCCGCTACGGACGAATTGATAAAGTTCGAGAGAATATGGTCGTCACGGATTTTATTGAGCTGTTTAATATCAAAACCCCCAATGCCGAAAAAATTATCGGAGAACTTTCCGGCGGAAATCAGCAAAAAGTGGCGATTGCCAAAGGCTTAATGACCCGTCCGAATGTGCTGATTTTAGATGAGCCGACCCGAGGTGTCGATGTCGGGGCAAAAAAAGAAATCTATCAACTGATCAATAAATTTAAAGCGGAAGGGCTTAGTATCATTTTAGTGTCGTCCGATATGCCGGAAGTGTTGGGAATGTCCGATCGTATTTTAGTGATGCGGGAAGGACGAATCAGTGGTGAATTTAGCCGTCAAGAAGCGACGCAAGAGAAATTATTGGCGGCGGCAATCGGTAAAACAAGCGGTCAGATCTCATAGGAAATTTGCAAATGAATAAATCGTTTAATCTCACTAAATTTTTAATCGACCAACGGTCGATTATCGCGTTAATCACGTTGATTGTTGTGGTGTCATTTTTAAATCCGGATTTTTTTACCACGGATAACTTGCTTAACATTCTGCGTCAAACTTCGGTGAACGCCATTATTGCGATTGGCATGACCTTTGTGATTTTGATTGCCGGCATTGATTTATCGGTCGGTTCGGTATTGGCACTGACCGGTGCGGTAGCCGCAACGTTAGTCGGCATGGATTTACCGGTTTATGTGGTGATTCCTTCCGTACTGATTTTTGGCGGACTGATCGGCTTGTTGAACGGATCACTGGTGGCGTTCGGTAAAGTACAGGCCTTTATGGCAACCTTGATTACGATGCTGTTATTACGCGGCGTGACCATGATTTATATGGGCGGTCGCCCGATTAGCACCGGTTTTTCCGATAATGCCGATGCCTTCGCCGAAATCGGTACGGGGATTTGGCTCGGTATTCCGGTTCCAGTTTGGCTAATGTTCATCTTGTTTGCGTTAGGTTGGTTTGTTCTCACGCAGACGCGTATGGGACGCTATATTTATGCTTTAGGGGGAAATGAATCAGCAACCGCCCTTTCAGGCATTAATGTAAATAAAGTGAAACTCTTTGTATTTGCGGTCAGTGGTGTACTTGCTGCCCTTGCTGGTTTAATTGTTACGTCTCGATTAGGTTCCGCTCAACCTACGGCAGGAACAGGTTATGAATTAGATGCGATAGCGGCTGTTGTAGTCGGTGGCACCAGTCTTATGGGCGGTAAAGGTCGTATTATCGGCACATTAATCGGTGCATTAATTATCGGTTTCTTGAGCAATGCCTTGAATTTATTAGACATTGACTCTTACTATCAACTGGTTGCGAAAGCACTGGTAATCTTAGCTGCGGTTATCTTAGATAACTTCATTGGTCGTAAAAAAGTCTAGTTGTTCTAAGACATTATTCTTCATTACATAGGAGATTTTTATGAAAAAATTAACTTCATTAGCGATTGCATTAGGTTTAGCATTCAGCACATCAGCAATGGCAAAGGAAACTATCGCACTGGCAATTTCAACCTTAGATAATCCGTTCTTTGTGACCTTAAAAGAAGGCGCAGAGAAGAAAGCCAAAGAATTAGGCTATAACTTAGTTGTGTTGGATTCACAAAATGACCCGGCTAAAGAGCTATCCAACGTCGAAGATGTGACGGTACGTGGTGCAAAAGTGTTATTGATCAACCCAACCGATTCTGAAGCGGTAGGCACAGCCGTTGCGGTAGCCAATAAGAAAAATATTCCGGTGATCACCTTAGACCGTGGCGCCAATAAAGGTAATGTCGTGAGTCATATTACCTCTGATAACGTGGCAGGCGGAAAAATGGCGGGGGATTTTATCGCTGAAAAAGTCGGTAAAAATGCCAAAGTGATTCAATTGGAAGGTATTGCGGGCACTTCCGCGGCTCGTGAACGCGGTGAAGGTTTTAAACAAGCGGTAGAAACCAACCAATTTGAACTGCTTGCCAGCCAACCGGCGGATTTCGACCGTACTAAAGGTTTAAATGTCATGGAAAACTTACTTGCCAGCCACGGTTCTGCCAAAGCGGTATTTGCTCAAAATGATGAAATGGCATTAGGGGCTTTACGGGCGATCAAAGCATCGGGTAAAAATATCTTAGTGGTTGGTTTTGATGGTACGGATGATGCGGTAAAAGCCGTTAATGGTGGACAACTTGCTGCAACTATCGCTCAACAACCAGAAAAAATCGGTGAGTTAGGGGTAGAAGCGGCGGATAAAGTGTTGAAAGGTGAAAAAGTTGAAGCACAAATTCCTGTTCCGTTAAAAGTTGTAACGAAATAATCTTAAACAAGCGGTCACTTTTAGCAAAAAATTTGCAAAATCTGACCGCTTGTTTTTAGCAGGTGGTCAAAATGAAAAACAAACTTTGTGTTCTCGGTAGTATCAATGTCGATCACGTGATTCGAGTACCTTATTTCCCCAAAGCGGGTGAAACCTTAACGGGTTATGGCTATCAAATTGCCTATGGCGGAAAAGGGGCAAATCAAGCGGTTGCTGCAGCTCGTGTTGGAGCGAAAGTCAGCTTTATCGGTGCGATTGGCGATGATCAAATCGGACAAACGATGAAGCAAGCCTTTGAGCAAGATGGCATTGATACTTCAGCAATCAGTGTAATCCCAAATCAATCAACGGGCTTGGCGATGATTCAAGTCGCCGATTCGGGTGAAAATAGCATAGTTATTTCCGCTGGGGCAAATGCGGATCTTTCCGAATCCTTAGTTGAACAACATAAATCACAGATAGAACAAGCTGATATTTTGCTGATGCAGTTAGAAAGCCCGTTACAAGCGGTCACTTTAGCGACAAAATTTGCAAAATCAGCCGGGGTAAAAGTGGTGTTAAACCCCGCACCGGCTCAACCTTTACCGGATAGTTTGTTATCACACATTGACATTATCACCCCGAATGAAACGGAAGCGGAAATACTGACAGGGATTAAAGTGACCGATGAGCAAACTGCAGCAGTAGCAGCAAACCATTTTCATCAACTAGGGATCGAAACGGTATTGATTACCCTAGGTTCAAAAGGCGTGTATTACAGTGAAAAAGGGCAAGGCGAAATTATTCCGGGTTTCCGAGTTGATGCAGTAGATACAACAGCCGCAGGCGATACCTTTAACGGCGCTTTTGTGACGGCATTATTGGAAGGAAAATCAGCTAAAGATGCGATTCGTTTTGCACATGCTGCTGCAGCGATTTCGGTTACTCGAATGGGGGCGCAGACAGCGATTCCTAACAGAAAAGAAGTCGAACAGTTTTTAAATAATTCTTCTGTTGAAAAATAACCTGACTTAGAGTTCAAAATAATCTTTTTGAATCAAAAAACAACAAGCAGTTATTTTTTTTAAATTTTTTACAAAAAAGACTTGCGTAAGTTTCGAAAATCCCTATAATGCACCACACACAACGACGCACTGTTGTGAGTAAGTTAAATTGATTAGCAGTGCGTCGTTATTTTTTGTTCTTTAACAACTTATCAGACAATCTGTGTGGGCACTTGTTGATTGACTTTATTTGAAAATATTATTTAATTTTGAAGTCTTAATAGGTGCTTAAACTAGAAATTCATTTTTACTTAAAAGTAATATGTAAACTTTAGCTAAGCAGTTTATTGAGCGATTAAACTTTTTGAATTGAAGAGTTTGATCATGGCTCAGATTGAACGCTGGCGGCAGGCTTAACACATGCAAGTCGAACGGTAACAGGAAGAAAGCTTGCTTTCTTTGCTGACGAGTGGCGGACGGGTGAGTAATGCTTGGGAATCTGGCTTATGGAGGGGGATAACTACGGGAAACTGTAGCTAATACCGCGTAATATCTTCGGATTAAAGGGTGGGACTTTCGGGCCACCTGCCATAAGATGAGCCCAAGTGGGATTAGGTAGTTGGTGGGGTAAAGGCCTACCAAGCCGACGATCTCTAGCTGGTCTGAGAGGATGACCAGCCACACTGGAACTGAGACACGGTCCAGACTCCTACGGGAGGCAGCAGTGGGGAATATTGCACAATGGGGGGAACCCTGATGCAGCCATGCCGCGTGAATGAAGAAGGCCTTCGGGTTGTAAAGTTCTTTCGGTGATGAGGAAGGCAGGTAAGTTAATAGCTTACTTGATTGACGTTAGTCACAGAAGAAGCACCGGCTAACTCCGTGCCAGCAGCCGCGGTAATACGGAGGGTGCGAGCGTTAATCGGAATGACTGGGCGTAAAGGGCACGCAGGCGGTGACTTAAGTGAGATGTGAAAGCCCCGGGCTTAACCTGGGAATTGCATTTCATACTGGGTCGCTAGAGTATTTTAGGGAGGGGTAGAATTCCACGTGTAGCGGTGAAATGCGTAGAGATGTGGAGGAATACCGAAGGCGAAGGCAGCCCCTTGGGAATATACTGACGCTCATGTGCGAAAGCGTGGGGAGCAAACAGGATTAGATACCCTGGTAGTCCACGCTGTAAACGCTGTCGATTTGGGGATTGGGCTTTAAGCTTGGTGCCCGTAGCTAACGTGATAAATCGACCGCCTGGGGAGTACGGCCGCAAGGTTAAAACTCAAATGAATTGACGGGGGCCCGCACAAGCGGTGGAGCATGTGGTTTAATTCGATGCAACGCGAAGAACCTTACCTACTCTTGACATCCAAAGAAGAACTCAGAGATGAGTTTGTGCCTTCGGGAACTTTGAGACAGGTGCTGCATGGCTGTCGTCAGCTCGTGTTGTGAAATGTTGGGTTAAGTCCCGCAACGAGCGCAACCCTTATCCTTTGTTGCCAGCGGTTCGGCCGGGAACTCAAAGGAGACTGCCAGTGATAAACTGGAGGAAGGTGGGGATGACGTCAAGTCATCATGGCCCTTACGAGTAGGGCTACACACGTGCTACAATGGCGTATACAGAGGGAAGCAATATGGCGACATGGAGCAAATCTCACAAAGTACGTCTAAGTCCGGATTGGAGTCTGCAACTCGACTCCATGAAGTCGGAATCGCTAGTAATCGCAAATCAGAATGTTGCGGTGAATACGTTCCCGGGCCTTGTACACACCGCCCGTCACACCATGGGAGTGGGTTGTACCAGAAGTAGATAGCTTAACGGAAACGGGGGCGTTTACCACGGTATGATTCATGACTGGGGTGAAGTCGTAACAAGGTAACCGTAGGGGAACCTGCGGTTGGATCACCTCCTTACCAAAATGAAGCGACTGCAAGTGTTCACACAGATTGTTTGATAGGAAGTAGACAAGAAAGAGAACGAAACATCCTTTTGGGTCTGTAGCTCAGGTGGTTAGAGCGCACCCCTGATAAGGGTGAGGTCGGTGGTTCAAGTCCACTCAGACCCACCACTCGAATGTGAGATAGTGATATTGAGCAAAGATGAGTGAAAACTAAGAGAGATGTGATGAATTGGGGATATAGCTCAGCTGGGAGAGCGCCTGCCTTGCACGCAGGAGGTCAGCGGTTCGATCCCGCTTATCTCCACCAATCATCATATTTAAGCGAATAGGCAAAGATAGCATGCAAAGTGAAAGCAAGAATTGACCGTTTATTCATTTAAATATGATGATTATCCGAAAGGAAATTGTCTTTTTGTTCTTTAAAAAATTGGAAACAAGCTGAAAAACTGAGAGATTTTTCAAGTCAGCGATGAATAAGCAAATGATTCTGCTGATAAATAAGAAAAGTCTGAGTAGTAAAAAATCTTAACTGAACAAAAGCAGTTAAGTGTTTAGTAGTTAATATCAGTCTCGAATGTCTTATCTTTCTTTAAGATAAAGAAAGTAAAAATGTTTGAGGTTGTATGGTTAAGTGACTAAGCGTACACGGTGGATGCCTTGGCAATCAGAGGCGATGAAGGACGTGCTAATCTGCGATAAGCTTGGATGAGTCGATAAGAGGCGTTTAATCCAAGATGTCCGAATGGGGAAACCCAGTAGATGAAGAATCTACTATCACTTGTTGAATACATAGGCAAGTGAGGCAAACCGGGAGAACTGAAACATCTAAGTACCCCGAGGAAAAGAAATCAACCGAGATTCCGTGAGTAGTGGCGAGCGAAAGTGGAAGAGCCTGTCAGTAATAGCAGTTTTGTTAGAGGAATGAGTTGGGAAGCTCAGCAATAAAGGGTGATAGCCCCGTACTCGAAAACATTATTGTGGTACTAAGCTGACGACAAGTAGGGCGGGACACGAGAAATCCTGTTTGAAGATGGGGGGACCATCCTCCAAGGCTAAATACTCCTGATTGACCGATAGTGAACCAGTACTGTGAAGGAAAGGCGAAAAGAACCCCAGTGAGGGGAGTGAAATAGAACCTGAAACCGTGTACGTACAAGCAGTGGGAGCCCAAAAGGGTGACTGCGTACCTTTTGTATAATGGGTCAGCGACTTATATTTTGTAGCGAGGTTAACTGAATAAGGGAGCCGAAGGGAAACCGAGTCTTAACTGGGCGTTGAGTTGCAAGGTATAGACCCGAAACCCGGTGATCTAGCCATGGGCAGGTTGAAGATTGGGTAACACTAATTGGAGGACCGAACCGACTAATGTTGAAAAATTAGCGGATGACTTGTGGCTGGGGGTGAAAGGCCAATCAAACCGGGAGATAGCTGGTTCTCCCCGAAATCTATTTAGGTAGAGCCTTGAGCGGACACCTTCGGGGGTAGAGCACTGTTTCGGCTAGGGGTCCATCCCGGATTACCAACCCGATGCAAACTGCGAATACCGAAGAGTGATACTCAGGAGACACACGGTGGGTGCTAACGTCCATCGTGGAGAGGGAAACAACCCAGACCGCCAGCTAAGGTCCCAAAGTCTATATTAAGTGGGAAACGAAGTGGGAAGGCTTAGACAGCTAGGATGTTGGCTTAGAAGCAGCCACCATTTAAAGAAAGCGTAATAGCTCACTAGTCGAGTCGGCCTGCGCGGAAGATGTAACGGGGCTAAAATATAGCACCGAAGCTGCGGCATCAGTCGAAAGACTGTTGGGTAGGGGAGCGTTCTGTAAGCGGATGAAGGTGAATCGAGAGGTTTGCTGGACGTATCAGAAGTGCGAATGCTGACATAAGTAACGATAAAACGAGTGAAAAACTCGTTCGCCGGAAGACCAAGGGTTCCTGTCCAACGTTAATCGGGGCAGGGTGAGTCGGCCCCTAAGGCGAGGCTGAAAAGCGTAGTCGATGGGAAACGGGTTAATATTCCCGTACTTGGATAAACTGCGATGTGGGGACGGAGAAGGTTAGGTTAGCAGACTGTTGGATGTCTGTTTAAGCCGGTAGGTGGGAAGTTTAGGCAAATCCGGACTTCCTTAACACCGAGAAGTGATGACGAGTCTCTACGGAGATGAAGTAACTGATACCACGCTTCCAGGAAAAGCCACTAAGCTTCAGGTTTATCTAAACCGTACTGAAAACCGACACAGGTGGTCAGGTAGAGAATACTCAGGCGCTTGAGAGAACTCGGGTGAAGGAACTAGGCAAAATAGCACCGTAACTTCGGGAGAAGGTGCGCCGGCGTAGATTGTAATCCCTCGCGGATGAAGGTTGAACCGGTCGAAGATACCAGCTGGCTGCAACTGTTTATTAAAAACACAGCACTCTGCAAACACGAAAGTGGACGTATAGGGTGTGATGCCTGCCCGGTGCTGGAAGGTTAATTGATGGTGTTATCGAAAGAGAAGCTCCTGATCGAAGCCCCAGTAAACGGCGGCCGTAACTATAACGGTCCTAAGGTAGCGAAATTCCTTGTCGGGTAAGTTCCGACCTGCACGAATGGCATAATGATGGCCAGGCTGTCTCCACCCGAGACTCAGTGAAATTGAAATCGCCGTGAAGATGCGGTGTACCCGCGGCTAGACGGAAAGACCCCGTGAACCTTTACTATAGCTTGACACTGAACATTGAATTTTGATGTGTAGGATAGGTGGGAGCCTTAGAAGCAGTCACGCCAGTGATTGTGGAGGCGTCCTTGAAATACCACCCTTTAACGTTTGATGTTCTAACGAGGCGCCCTAATCGGGTGTTCGGACAGTGTCTGGTGGGTAGTTTGACTGGGGCGGTCTCCTCCCAAAGAGTAACGGAGGAGCACGAAGGTTTGCTAATCACGGTCGGACATCGTGAGGTTAGTGCAATGGTAGAAGCAAGCTTAACTGCGAGACAGACAAGTCGAGCAGGTGCGAAAGCAGGTCATAGTGATCCGGTGGTTCTGAATGGAAGGGCCATCGCTCAACGGATAAAAGGTACTCCGGGGATAACAGGCTGATACCGCCCAAGAGTTCATATCGACGGCGGTGTTTGGCACCTCGATGTCGGCTCATCACATCCTGGGGCTGAAGTAGGTCCCAAGGGTATGGCTGTTCGCCATTTAAAGTGGTACGCGAGCTGGGTTTAGAACGTCGTGAGACAGTTCGGTCCCTATCTGCCGTGGGCGTTGGAGAATTGAAAGGGGCTGCTCCTAGTACGAGAGGACCGGAGTGGACGCATCCCTGGTGTTCCGGTTGTGTCGCCAGACGCATTGCCGGGTAGCTACATGCGGAAGAGATAAGTGCTGAAAGCATCTAAGCACGAAACTTGCCTTGAGATGAGTTCTCCCAGTCTATAAGACTGTAAGGGTTGTTGGAGACTACGACGTAGATAGGCATGGTGTGTAAGTGTAGTGATACATTGAGCTAACGTGTACTAATTGCCCGAGAGGCTTAACTATACAACCTCAAGCGTTTTTGGAAGGAACGTGAGAGAGTTGATAAGCGAAAAGCTTAAACGAACTAAACAAAAAACGAATAAAGATACTCAGACAGCTTGTTTCGAATTAAGATTAAAGAAAGAACAAAAGAAAAGAGATAACAATCATCGACCGGATATTCTGGCGACCATAGTGCGGTAGTTCTACCTGACTCCATTCCGAACTCAGAAGTAAAATGCCGTAACGCCGATGGTAGTGTGGGGTTTCCCCATGTGAGAGTAGGGCATCGCCGGATTGAATTAAGGAACCCTGAGCTTAGAGATAGGCTTGGGGTTTTTGCTTTTTTATATTCTGTGTTGAAACTGTTTTTTGACTTTCGTGTTTTGGAATAGGGTTTACGCTATATCTATCCAAAGGAAAAGAATAAGCGATAGGATTTGCAAAAAGATATGCAAATCCTACCGCTTGATTAGGCTATAAATGACAAGCTTCATAAAGCGGTAATAATTCTCGAATAGTTTGACAAATAAATTCAGCTACATCTATTTTATCTAATTCTTCTTTCTCTATATTTTTTCCAATACAGAAAAAATCCTCTTTATTTTCTAAAATAAGAGAGTCTAAAGAAATCTCTTTTATTTTAGAAAAATCAGCATATTCACTTTCAGTGCCTCGCCAAATATCAAAATCCCCATGTTTTTCTTTATCTAAAAGCGATAGCCATTGATTATATTGGCTAACATTAATTTGTGAGCGATCTGCTCTGTAACAATGCCAATCTAAGCTAACAGATAAACGTCGACGATTTAAGATCACAGATAAAATGGCAGCCGAATTTTGATGAAATTCATATTTATAATAAGCAAAGAAATGCGCCCGGACTTGCCAACCATTACACCATTTTTCAATATGTGGTTCAGCAAATGGAAAACCTAATTTCTGATACACATCAAGGTTTAGTTTTTTCCATATTTCCCAATGTTTTTTATACTCAGACTTAATATGAGGAATATCTTCAGGGCAATATTTCTTCATTTGAGAAAATTGAAAGAAAGGGATATCAAAGAGTGAGCAGGATTCTGATGTGAGCATAATAATTCTAAGTGTATAAATTAAATAAGGGGTGTATTAACCCCCCTAAAGTGATTTATTAAAAGTCTTCAAAGAATTGCTGAATTTTAGCAGGGTCTTTGGTTTGTGTTAAAGCAAGCTGTAAAAGTACTCGTGCTTTTTGTGGATTTAGTGTACCAGAAGCACTGAAACCATATTTACTGTCATCAACTTCTGCATCTCGAGTGGTATATCCTGTTGGTACGCGAGAAGAACGCACAACGGCAACACCTTGTTTTGCTGCTTGTTCTAGTAACGCTAAATTCGCTGCATTCATATTGCCGTTTCCAACGCCGGCTACCACAATTCCTTGATAACCTGCATCAAGTAGTGCTTTAAGTGGTTCTGTTGGCATATTTGAATAAGCATAAATGATCCCAACTTTTGGCAGTTCATTGAGATTATCAACATTGAAAGGCGTGTTTGTTGTATGCTTACTTTCAGGAGAGCGTTCATAATCGACTTTACTATTATGAATGTAGCCTAACGAACCAAAGTTTGGAGAGGTAAAGGTTTGAACTGCAGTTGTACTCGTTTTGGTCACATCTCTTGCCCCCAATACTGTGCCATTCATTGCGACTAACACACCTCGTCCGGCAGAGGCTTTACTTGTTGCAACAACGACGGCGTTATATAGGTTAAGCGGACCATCAGCACTTTTTTCTGTTGCAGGACGCATTGCACCCACCAATACAACAGGTTTCTCACATTTTACCGTCATATCTAAGAAATAAGCGGTTTCTTCCATTGTATCTGTACCGTGAGTAATCACAAAGCCATCGGTTTCTTTACACTGGCTATTGATGGTTTTCGCTAATTTTAACCAAACATCATCACTCATATCTTGAGAGCCAATTTTAACAACTTGCTCGCCTTTAATTTTGGCGAGATTATTCATTTCAGGCACTGCTTCAATTAACGTTTGAATGGTTAATTGACCTGCTTTGTAAGCAGAATCAACGGAGCTTTTACCACTTCCTGCGATAGTGCCGCCAGTTGCTAAGATAGTAATATCAGGCAATTCGGCGGCGTAACCTGTTGAAATACCTAAACCTAACAGGGTTAAAGCGGCTAATTTTTTGAGTTTCATAGAGTACCTCTTCGGATAAGTTAATAGGAATGCGCTATTATCCTTTCAATAAGTAAAGAAGGTAAGAGCCTAAATTTACCGAATTTGATCTAGCTCAGAGGAGGAAATAATTTACAAGAAAAAAGATTTATTTGACCGCTTGTTGCTATTTTGAAGGCATTTTAGGGAATAGGAGCAAATGTTGCTATTTGCTCCTTAGAAAAGCTCTCTTTGGTATTAATTCCCAACGGATAAAAGCAATAAAGGAATCTGACCAATTAAGGCGATGGGAAGAAAAATAATTGAAAGTGGTTCTGTAACAACGGCTTCCAATACTTTTCCTGAATTCGTTTGACGTGTTTGGGTAATCCAGACCTCTTGATTGGCTTTTGCAATGTTGAACGGTTGGCTAAATTTAAGCTTTTGGATTAACTCATTTCGATTACTCACAGAAATTACCCTCCCACCATCTAACAACGCCCACGCATATAAAGCATCAGAAGGCTCATTATTCTCACGCCCAATTCGGAACGGTGCTTCATTGCGGATTTTATCCACAGCTAAAAGTTGCTGTTGCTCTTTTTTTGATAATTTATTTGCCGGCATAACCACACGATAAATAAAACTAACCGCTGGTTTATCATTTTTATGTTCTTTTTCGATCTCAATTTCAGGATAACGGTCCGACAGTCGCTTATGATAGTTTTTTTCAAAACTTAATATCGTAGAAAAGGCAGCAATATTATCTTGACCTTCCAATTCATAGTCATAGGTTTTACCTAAAACAACTAATTTATCACCGATAATTCCCGCCGCTAAAATCTGTTCATCATAAGATCGCTGAAATTTATTTTCCTGTGTTGAGGTGCAAGCCGTTAAAAACACACTGCTAAGAAGAAGTATTTTAGATAAGATTTGGGGATGAAGTAGATTAGCCCTAAATTCTACACCATTTTCTCAACGTTTTAAGTTGCTCTTTTGGTGTCCCAAAGTTAAACCGAAATTCACATTCCTTCAAGAATAAAGGAAAACTTTTTCGGTCAATTCCATTATATTTTCGGAGTATCCGCTTGCCGTTGATGTGATTTTGTTCCACCACAAACAACTCCTCATGGTTAATGCGTTCGTGGTGAAATTCACTTACATCAAGAGCATCATAGCTCCGATAAGTATCGGTATAAACCCGGCTGTCAGGCTTGATTTTTTGCGATAACAGGCATTAGCGTTCTTGTTTTCGTATCATTGACGACCACAGTAAACACTTTTCCTCGTCGTTTTGCCAAAAACAGCCACTTTTCCTGCCGCTCCACGACCTCGTTTTCCTTTATGATTACGATGTCCACAGAAATCGCTTTCATCCAGCCCAGTTTGCCCGTCAAATACTTCATCTGCTTCAAGTGCTAAATGATAGATGATAACCTCACGGATTTTGCGGTAAAACAGGATAGCTGAATTGGGCTGAATACCGAGTAAATCTATCGCTGATCGAGCTGTTACTTCTAATACAAAAAATTCAAGGAGCTTTTTCTGTATAGATTTCTTTAACTTACAATGAGTTATCTTCATTTTTGTAGGTTAGCATCCTAGCTAATCTACACCAGCCCCCATTATAAAATTAAAGCTTAAATATTCTTTCCTGATAGGCTTAAATATAATTCATGAGCATAGCTATCTGTCATTCCTGAAATAAAATCAGTTACCATCAATAGTCTATGATATAGTAGCTCACTTTCATCTTTAGTATTGTCTTTTAATTTTTCATATACAGCCAAGTGATTTTTTGCGATTAGTTGCCATAATTTTTTATCTAACTTTGATTTAGGTTCTGGCAATATCACTGCGGGAATAAATTTATCTAATAAAAATGTTAGTATAGTATGCCCTGCTATTTCTAGTTTTAAAATATCTTTGTTAGAAAATATTTTTTTCTTAGCGAATTCATCTAATACTTTATGTAGTCCCTCGCTATGTGTACCAAAAAATAAATCTTGATCAAATCCCCCCAACATAATTTTATCATAATTATTAGTGAATGAGAATTTGGCGGCATTAATCATTTTTGTACGTATATCTGAGAAGAATAAGTTAGGATTGTTTTTCTTATTATCAATTATTTCACTAATATGCTTTCCTTCATTATTTTTATCATAATTTTCTTTTTGTATTTTTAAGAAGTCTTTAAATTCTTCAAATGTTACAACATTCTTTTCTATAGCATCTTCAATATCATCTGTAAGATATGCAATATCATCAGCAGCTTCTAAAATAAATGTTAATGGATGTCTTGTTTTTTTAGTGGATGTTTCAGAAGTGATTTGATCAAAAATATCTTGTTCAGAAGAAAAGAATCCTATTTTTTTATCTACTAATTTTCCAGTTTTTGGTTCAGTAGATTTTCTAGTATATTTAATCATTGTATTTAAAGTTGCATAGGTTAAGTTCATACCATAATTCCCAGAAAAATTATGTAATTTTGTGACTATGCGTAATGCTTGAGCATTTCCCTCAAAATTAATTAGATCCTGAAAGTGTTCGGGTTTAAGAGAAAATTTTTCATTTTTCTTTTTTAAATGTTCATCAAGATTATTTTTAAACCATTCTCTAATGATATCTTCACCAAAATGACCAAATGGTGGATTACCAATATCATGTAATAAGCTAGCACTTTCTACTATGCGACATATCTTTTCTTTATATGGTTTTAATTCTTCTTTGTAGGTACAAATATCAATTGCAAGCTCTCTGGCAATCATTGCAACTTCAATAGAGTGAGTTAATCTCGTATGAATAAAATCATTTCTTTCTAATGGAAATACTTGAGTTTTATCTTGTAATCTTCTGAAGGCAGGGCTAGTTATAATCCTTTTATAATCACTATCGAAATTTGCAGAATTATTATTATTAGATAATCTTTTTTCACTTAATAAATTTCCCCATTGGAACATAAAACTCTCCTAATTCTAGAATTACTCATTGCTATATAACTATTTATTATATAGCAACAAATATGCTTCATTTTTATTTCATTGAAAACAAATAATTTATATTAACTATTTTATAAATAATAGTCTGTGATTAATTTTACATTATTGCAACACCACCCTCGCATTCCTAAAAATCCGCATCCAAGCCCCGTCTTCCGTCCAGTCTTCTGGATACCAAGAGTTGCTTACTGCGCGGTAAACACGTTCCGGGTGTGGCATCATAATAGCGACACGTCCGTCTAGGTTAGAAATGGCGGTAATGCCGTTTACTGAGCCGTTCGGGTTGGCTGGGTAAACTTCGGTTGGGTTGCCGTTATTGTCGATGTATTGGGCGATAACCAAGTTCTGTTTTTGTAAATTTTCAAGCTGATCTGACCGCTTAAATTCCACCTGCCCTTCACCGTGGGAAACGGCAATTGGCATATGCGAGCCAGCCATTCCGCTGAACCAGAGTGAGTTGGTGTCGTTGATTTTTACCAGTCCCACACGGGCTTCAAAGCGTTCGGACTTGTTACGCACGAAGCGTGGCCAGTTTTCTGTGCCAGGGATAATTTCCGCCAAGTTTGACACCATTTGGCAACCGTTACATACACCTAATGCAAGGGTATTCGGGTTGGCGAAGAATTGGCTGAATTGATCGCGTAGCATTGGGTTGAATAGGATCGATTTCGCCCAGCCGCCACCTGCACCGAGTACGTCGCCGTAAGAGAAGCCGCCGCACGCCACGAGAGCATTGAAGTCGGTGAGATTGCGTCTGCCAGCCATTAAGTCGCTCATATGCACATCAATCGCATTGAAGCCTGCACGGTCGAAGGCGGCTGCCATTTCGTAATGGCTGTTTACGCCCTGTTCACGCAAGATTGCCACTGTCGGTTTCACGCCACGGTTGATAAACGGTGCGGCAATATCTTCATTGACATCATAGGTTAAGAATGCGGATAAGCCTTTGTTATTTGGGCCTTTTTTGGTTTCAAATTCTTGATCGGCACATTCAGGATTGTCACGCAAGCGTTGCATTTGGTGTGTAAGTTCCGCCCAAATTCCACGCAATTCAGAGCGTTTTTCACTGAGTAATTTGCGTGTGCCACTGGTGATTTCAAACAGATCGCCTTCCGCTGCCGAGCCGATGTCTTTGGTAATGTGTAGCAAGTTGTGAGCTTTCAACACATCACGCACCGCATTTAAGTCGCTCTCTTTGATTTGAATAACCGCACCGAGTTCTTCGTTGAATAACACCGCTAAATCGTTGTCGCCTAATGCGGTGATGTGAGCCGATACGCCACAGTTTCCGGCAAACGCCATTTCTGCAAGGGTGGTGATTAAACCACCGTCCGAACGGTCGTGGTAAGCGAGTAATTTATCATCTGCGACTAAGGCTTGCATTGCGTTGAAGAAGTTTTTCAAGGTTTCCACATTCACGACATCAGCCGGTTTATCGCCAAGTTGTTTGTAAACCTGTGCTAACGCCGTTGCACCTAAGCGGTTTTTGCCTTCGCCTAAATCGAGTAACAATAAGCGAGTTGCACCTTTGTCAGTACGAAGTTGTGGAGTAACGGTTTTACGCACATCTTCCACGCGTGCGAAAGCTGAAATGACTAAAGAAAGCGGTGCGGTGACGGCCTTTTGCTCACCGTTCTCTTCCCAAGTGGTACGCATTGACATTGAGTCCTTGCCCACCGGAATGGTAATGCCTAGTGCAGGGCAAAGCTCTTCGCCCACCGCTTTCACCGCTTCATACAATCCTGCGTCTTCGCCTGCGTGACCTGCCGCTGACATCCAGTTTGCCGAGAGTTTAATGCGTTTAATATCACCGATATTGGTTGCGGCAATATTGGTAATACTTTCTGCTACCGCTAAGCGAGCAGATGCTCCGAAGTCAAGCAAGGCAACTGGTGCACGTTCGCCCATTGCCATTGCTTCGCCGTGGTAGCTGTCTAAACTTGCGGTAGTTACGGCACAGTCAGCAACAGGGATTTGCCACGGGCCGACCATCTGATCACGAGCCACCATTGCGGTTACCGAGCGGTCGCCGATGGTAATTAAGAAGGTTTTTTCTGCGACCACAGGTAAGCGTAACACACGGTGGAAGGCTTCTTTAAGCTGAATGTCTTCCTGTGCAAGCGGTGGGTTTTGAACGGTTTTTGACGAAACCTGACGGTGCATTTTCGGGGTTTTGCCGAGTAGCACGTTCATCGGTAAATCAATCGGGTTATTGTCAAAATGATCATCGTGCAGGGTTAAATGTTTCTCTTCCGTCGCTTCGCCGATCACCGCATAAGGCGCACGTTCACGTTGGCAAAGTGCTTCAAATAATGGCAATTTGTCGGCTGCAACCGCTAATACATAACGCTCTTGCGACTCGTTACACCAAATTTCAAGCGGTGACATTCCTTTTTCGTCACACAAAATTTTGCGTAAATCGAATTTACCGCCACGATCGCCATCGTGAACTAATTCCGGCATTGCGTTTGATAAACCGCCTGCGCCCACATCGTGAATAAATAAAATCGGGTTCTCATCGCCTAACTGCCAGCAACGGTCGATCACTTCTTGGCAACGGCGTTCCATTTCTGGATTTTCACGCTGAACGGAAGCAAAATCTAAATCTTCTTTAGATTTGCCAGACGCCATTGACGAAGCCGCACCGCCGCCTAAACCGATATTCATCGCAGGGCCACCAAGCACAATTAACTTCGCCCCAACAGGGATTTCGCCTTTTTGAACGTGTTCGGCACGAATATTACCGATACCGCCAGCGAGCATAATCGGTTTGTGATAACCACGCACTTCTTCTCCGCCAAAGCTGTTTACTTTTTCTTCATAAGTACGGAAATAGCCAAGCAACGCAGGGCGACCAAATTCATTGTTAAACGCAGCCCCACCAAGCGGACCTTCGATCATAATGTCTAACGCAGAAGCGATACGGTTCGGCTTAGAAAGCGGATTTTCCCACGGCTGTTCAAAGTTTGGGATTACCAAGTTAGACACAGAGAAGCCTGTCAAACCGGCTTTTGGTTTTGCCCCACGCCCTGTTGCCCCTTCATCACGGATCTCACCGCCTGAGCCTGTCGCTGCCCCTGGGAATGGCGAAATGGCTGTCGGGTGATTGTGGGTTTCTACTTTCATTAAAATATGTGCATCTTCTTGATGATAGCGATATTGCCCGTCCTGGTCTGGGAAGAAGCGACCTACGGTTGAACCTTCCATTACTGCCGCATTATCTTTATAGGCAGAAAGCACATAATCCGGGGTTTTCTCGAAGGTGTTTTTAATCATTTTGAACAGCGATTTCTCTTGTTTTTCGCCGTCAATCGTCCAGTCTGCGTTGAAAATTTTGTGGCGACAATGCTCGGAGTTCGCCTGTGCGAACATATAAAGCTCAATATCGTGAGGATTGCGGTTTAACGCCGTGAAATTTTCCACCAAATAATCAATTTCATCTTCCGCCAACGCCAAACCTAATTCCACGTTTGCTACTTCTAAGGCTTTGCGACCGCCGCTTAAAATATCTACTGTTGTGAACGGCTTCGGCTTGTGTTGGGCGAACAGTTGGCTCGCTTGGTTCTCATCGGTTAAAACGGTTTCTAACATACGGTCGTGCAACAAGCCTTTTAGGGTTGCCAACTCTGCTTCATTTAACGCTTGTTCAAACTCAAAATAGTACGCCAAACCACGCTCAATACGGTTTACTGCTTCTAGTCCACAGTTATGGGCAATATCTGTCGCTTTTGACGACCACGAAGAAATCGTGCCAACTCGTGGGGTAACAATCAAACAAAAGCCTGTTGGCTCGTGTTCCGCAAGGGTTGGACCATAATGCAACAGCTCTTGAATTTTTTGTGTTTCATCAGCTTCAAGCGGTCGATTTAACTCAACAAAATGCAAATACTCGGCATAGACCGATTTGACAGGCAGTTGATGTTGCTCGAATTTTTGTTGAAGTTGGTTTAAACGAAAGTCAGATAAGGCAGGTGAGCCACGAAAGGTTTGTACAGTCATTTGCATGTTCCGTATAAAAAATAAGAAAAATAACTTTGGCTATTATAACGGATAACGCAAACGTTTGCATTGGGAAATTATATCTGAAGAAATTCCTTATAAACTTCTTTTGATTGTTAATAAAAAGATAAAATTGTAAACAAAATATTTCTATTTGTTTAAATATACTTCTTTATTGGTATTTTTATTTGCGAATATGTTTAAACAAGCGTAGAATCCGACCGTCTTTGAGGGATAAGGCTCCATCAGGTCATTGTTTATTTTATTGATTATGTTTTTATAGAGGACATCATTATGAGTTTATTCTCAGAATCATCAAAACGTCGTTATGGCGTGGCGGTATTTGTTGGTATTGTTGCCGGCATTATTTCAGCATTCGTAAAATGGGGTGCAGAGCATCCGTTCCCACCACGTAGCCCAATTGATTTATTCACAGCTGCGTGTCCACAACCTGTATTGGATGCATTAAATTCAGGTGCATTAGCAATGAATGGTGCATTAGAACAATGTTCACGTGCAGTTTTAAACCCACCGGCAGTATTCTTACGTGATTACATCGGTATTGACCCTTATAACACAGTTGCATTCACTTTTGCAGATCACCCATTTAACTCAATCGGTGTAACACATATGATCTTCTCATTAGTGTTCGCAATTGGTTACTGTATCGTTGCTGAAATCTTCCCGAAAATTAAATTCTGGCAAGGTATCGGTGCAGGTATCATCGCAAATATCTGTGTTCACTACATCACATTCCCAGCGCTAGGTTTAACACCACCGGTTGCAGAATGGCCATTATATGAACACATTTCTGAATTAGTAGGGCATATCTTCTGGTTCTGGAGCATTGAGGTAATTCGCCGTGATTTACGTAACCGTATTACAGGTTTACCGGATGTTGATGAAGCAACACGTTATCCAAATGCGTAATGTTGTGATAAATTGATGAGAAAGCCGCAATATAAATTGCGGCTTTTTCTTTTGATTAAAGTCATAGATCAAGCGGTCAGATTTTGTCATTTATTTACACATTCCGACTGCTTGTCTATTTTAGGATATTAAGCGTAAATTATTCCGCATCCTCTTTTGCCCATTCAAGTGAACGTTTAACGGCTTTTTTCCAACCTTTATAACGGCGCTCACGTTTCTCTTCATTGTTATCTGGTAAGAATGTTTTTTCGACAATGGCTTTATCGCGTAGCTCTTCCAAATCTTTCCAGAAGCCGGTTGCTAAACCTGCTAAATATGCGGCACCTAAGGCAGTAACTTCACGTACAAGTGGTCGTTCTACATAAGTGTTGAGAATATCCGCTTGGAATTGCATTAAGAAGTTATTTGCCGTTGCACCACCATCTACACGTAATGCTTTAAGTTTTTCACCTGAATCGGATTGCATTGCTTCTAATACATCACGGGTTTGATAAGCGATAGACTCTAAGGTTGCACGCACGATGTGATTGCGATTTGCGCCACGAGATAAGCCAAAAATTGCACCTCGAGCGTATGGATCCCAATATGGTGCGCCTAAACCTGTGAAAGCTGGTACAACATAAACACCGTTACAATCAGGCACTTTGGTTGCAAAGTATTCTGAATCGAAACTATCGTGAACAATTTTTAATTCATCACGTAACCATTGAATAGAAGCACCTGCGATAAAAACAGAACCTTCTAATGCGTATTCAGGTTCGCCTTTGGCGTTACAAGCAATGGTAGTTAATAAACCATTTTTCGATTCAATCGCTTTATCACCCGTGTGGAGTAACATAAAGCAACCTGTACCATAAGTATTTTTCGCTTGACCGGCATTTACACATAAGTGGCCATAAAGAGCCGCTTGTTGGTCACCGGCGATACCCGCTACAGGAATACGGACGCCACCTTGTCCACCAATGTTCGTTTGACCATAAATTTCAGAGGAGTTACGAACTTCCGGTAGCATTGAACGTGGAACATTTAAAAGCTCAAGCATTTTGTCGTCCCACTGTTTGGTATGAATGTTAAATAACATGGTGCGTGAAGCATTGGTGTAATCTGTAACGTGTACACGACCTTGAGTTAATTTCCACACTAACCAAGTATCTACCGTACCGAATAGTAATTCGCCACGTTCTGCTTTTTCACGTGCGCCTTCAACATTATCTAAAATCCATTTAACTTTAGTGCCAGAGAAATAAGGGTCTACCACTAAACCCGTGGTTTTACGGATATATTCTTCATGTCCGTCGGCTTTAAGCTGATCAGTAATTGGCGAAGTACGGCGACATTGCCATACAATCGCGTTGTAAACAGGCTTGCCGGTTTCTTTTTCCCAAACGATGGTGGTCTCACGTTGGTTGGTAATCCCGATCCCTGCGATTTCATCAGGTTTAATTCCAGCTTTTGCGACGACTTCATTTAATACAGAACTTTGGCTAGACCAAATTTCCATTGGGTTGTGTTCTACCCAACCAGCTTTTGGGTAGTATTGAGTAAATTCACGTTGTGCGACTTCGACAATATTCGCATCTTTATCTAATAAAACGGCACGAGAACTCGTTGTTCCTTGGTCTAATGCAATGATATATTTTTTGTCAGACATGGTTATTTCCTTCTAAAAATTGGAATATGAACGGAAAATAATTTAAATGAACAAATTGCGTGAGCACCTTACTCTAAATATTTAATAAAAAAAATAACTATTTATTATTTTTTTGAAGCTGATCACAAAATTTCTGCAAGAAAAATAATTTTGTGATCTACATAACATTTTGGGAAAAATCTTATTGAACAAAAAATGAATATCTAGATAATGCTGAATCGCACTACTTTAAAAAAGTAGCTATATTAAAATGAACAAAATTGCTCAATGATTCATTCTAAATAATAAGAATGAGTTTATTATTTTTTATTCATTAGGAGTAATACTCATGAATGCTTATCTTGCAGAATTTATTGGCACAGCCATTTTAATATTAATGGGTAATGGAGTGGTGGCGAATGTATGTTTAAATAAAACAAAAGGTCAGAGTTCGGGGTGGATTGTCATTACCACAGCTTGGGCTTTTGCGGTTTATGTGGGAGTGGTTATTGCGGGTCCTTATAGCGGGGCTCATTTTAACCCCGCCGTTACGATTGCGCTTGCAGTAAAAGGCGCTTTTGAATGGAACATGGTTGCTGGCTATATTGGTGCACAAATGGCGGGAGCGATTGTGGGCGCTTTATTAGTTTATCTTTCTTATAAAGACCACTTTGCCGTAACAGAAGAGGAAGGTTTAAAACGAGCGTGTTTCTGTACAGAACCTGCAATTAGAAACTATGGCAGCAATTTTATTAGTGAAGCGATTGCAACCTTTGTATTGCTCTTTGTTATTTTCTATATTACTGGCGCAGAAATTACAATGCCTGGGGCAACGGAAGCAACTCCGATTGGTTTAGGTTCTGTGGGTGCTATTCCTGTGGCAATTTTAATTTGGGCATTAGGTTTAAGTCTTGGTGGTACAACAGGTTATGCATTAAATCCAGCTCGTGACTTAGGTCCTCGTATCACGCTTGGCGTGTTACTTGGCGGTGTATTAAAAACACCTGCAGACTGGGGATATAGTTGGGTGCCAGTGTTAGGTCCGATTACAGGTGGTGTATTGGCAGCCATTGTTTATAATGCAATTATGTAAATGATTTTGAAATACTAAAGAAACCTTCGATAAAGCCTCAAGTAATATAAATTGCTTGAGGCTTTTTATTTAATAGTGCCGATTTAAAGCAAAATAAAAACCTCAAAATAATCTCTTTATTTGAGGTTTCTATTTTACAAGCGGTTAATTTTGTAAAAGAATTTCCATATTTAACCGCTTGTGATTCTTAAAAGTTTATTTTTTCTTTAAGAATTCAACACCCGTATCAGGGAAGTCAGTAAACACGCCTGTTGCACCTGCTTTATTTAATAAAGCATCGTACATTTCGTTTACATTGGTAAAGAACTCAGGTAGTGCGTCTTTGCGTACTGTGTACGGGTGAAGTTCCATCTTATATTGGGCTAACTCTTTAACTAATGGAGTGTAAACAATGTTGCCTACTTTTGATTTCTCTTTGTCGATCAACATATACCAACCTGGTCCAACACCGTCTGCGTATTTCGCTACTTCTGCCATCGCACCTGGTTTGAACATCCAGTCGTAGTTGTAATTTACCCATTTACCTGATTTGTCTTTTTCTTCCGTTTCGTGCCAGTCAGTGTAAGCCACTAATTGTACAAGTTTCACGTCCATACCAAGTTTTGGTAGCAATTCTGTTTTGATACGTTTTAACTCGTTGAAGTCAAAGGTTTGTAGATAAACAAGATCTGATTTTTGGTCATAACCATATTTTTTCAACACTTTTAAAGTTTCCAGTGCAATATCTTTACCTTCTTGGTGGTGTAACCAAGGGGCTTTGATTTCAGGGTAGATACCGATTTTTTTGCCGGTGGATTTTTCTAAACCTTGGATAAATTCAATTTCGTCTTCAAAGGTGTGAATTTTGAAATCAGATTTCCACATTGGGAAGCGGTTTGGATAGACTTGAACTTGTTTGCCATCTTCTACTTTGAAGTTTTCGGTCATTTCAAGGGTTTGGATTTCTTTTAAAGTGAAATCTGCCACATAATAGCGTCCATCTTTTCTCGCACGATTTGGGAATTTTTTCGCGACATCGGTTAAACCATCAAGGAAATGGTCGTGAATAACTACGAGGCGATTATCTTTGGTCATTGCAAGATCTTGCTCTAAATAATCCGCTTGTTGCCCAAACGCTAGAGCTTTACTCTCTAAAGTATGTTCTGGTAAATAACCACTTGCACCACGGTGAGCGATAATTAATTTATCTGATTGTGTTGCGACTGGGGTTGATGTTGAGCAACCTGCTAATACTGCTGTTGCGACTAAACCTAATGCAAATTTTGTGAGTTTCATTTTGTTTTCCTTCTTATAGTGAGCTATTTTTTACATCTTGGCGTCATATCGTAAAAATAGAGTTCACTAATTTCACGATCATAGCCAGGATAAAAGCCTTTTGGCATCCCTAATACAATTTGTTTGCCTCGGTTAGAATGGATAATCATCTGTTTTGTTGTTGGATTAACAACAAGTCCTTCAATTTCTCCATAATCTTTAACATCTGAAAGTTCTCGTTCTAATACAACTCGACCTTGATTATGTTTATCGGAAATTTCAACGCGATAGAGATGGTCGTGTTCTTTTTCATCTGCAGTACCATCATCTGCGGTTAAATAGAGTTTTCCTTCAAAGGCATAGATACCTTGGATCCATTGTGGAACAGGCTGTAGGTGGACTTTGCGTTTATACTTACCCGTGGTTAAATCGTATTCATAGAGATAACGTCCACTTTCTTCTCCAACCCAAGATGCCATCCACACACTATTATTTACAGTATCTACAGCAATACCTGAAACTTCTACTTGACCGGAATCTGGATTAAAATCAACAGAGCGTTTTAATGCGAGGGTATCGGGATCGTGGATAGCAATTTGAATATTCGTGCCTACCCCATCGGCAAACCATTCTGATGAGATGTAAAGTTCATTGTTATGAATATCAATATCTCCGATATGATTGGCTTCTTTTTGATAACCGATAAAAGGTTGCTTATTTTCAAATATCAATTTACCGTTTAAGTCATATTTAGCTAGGCTAGCACTGCCAGAAACATAGAGATATTTCCCATCTGTCGTAATACCTTGCCGCCCATTTACTTCCATTACTTTATTAAGTTTGTAAGTATATTCAGGTAGGGCCTCACGATATGGCATTTGACACATGTCATTTGCATATAGTGTTGATGTAGCAAGTAAGCACCCGATAGAAACTGCAAGTGTATTTAATTTCATTGAGTCCTCCTGTAGTTGAGATAAAAAAGGAAGATCGTTACATCTTCCTTTTTACAATTAACTATTTACCATAGCTATCTTCTAATTTCGCTTTATGCTTACCTTCTTCAAGCATTACGATAAGCATGAGCAATACCGCCAATACACCACCTGCGATCATGACATAGAAGCCACCATCCCAGCCGTAGTATTCCGCTGCCCAACCAACTACAGCAGAAGCGGCTACAGTACCACCTAAGTAACCAAATAAGCCTGTGAAACCAGCTGCTGTACCTGCTGCTTTTTTCGGTGCAAGTTCAAGCGCATGTAAGCCGATTAACATTACTGGGCCGTAGATTAAGAAACCGATCGTAGTCATTAAAATGAAGTCCATCAATTGGTATGGATTTTCATACCAAGGAAGCGTTGCGTATTGGGCTAATTCAGCTTCAGGTGTAGCAGGGTTCATCCACAATGCAACCACGGCTGCGGTGGTAAGGATCATAAAGATGAAGCCTGTTAAACCACGTTTACCTTTGAACAGTTTGTCAGATACCCAACCACAGAGTAATGTACCTGGAATGGCTGCTAATTCATAAATGATATAGGCAGAAGCAGTCCCTTTGATGTTAAAATGCTTCACTTCTCCTAAATAAACAGGTGACCATTTCAATACACCATAACGAATTAAATATACGAATACATTAGCAATAGCGATGTACCATAATAGTTTGTTTTTCAGTACATAAGTCACAAAGATTTCTTTGGCTTTTAACTCTTGTTCTGATTTTGCTTCATCATAGCCATCAGGGTAATCATTACGCCATTTTTCTATTGATGGCAAACCACAAGATTGTGGAGTATCGCGCATTACGATGAACACTAATACTGAAGCAATTAACGCTGCAATACCAGGGTAATATAAAGCTTCTTGCCAAATATCTTTGGCAGTGGCTTCAACTCCTGTACGAGTAAAGAAGAAATAACCAGCTAAGAATACCATCAAACCTGGCACCATACCGCCTACATTGTGGGCACAGTTCCAAATTGACACAATAGTTCCACGCTCTGATTTAGACCACCAGTGAACCATTGTTCGACCACATGGTGGCCAGCCCATACCTTGGAACCAACCGTTTAAGAAAATAAGTACCGACATTACCACAATACCCGAGGTTGCCCACGGTGCTAACCCCATTAAGGTCATTGTCATACCAGATAAGAACAGACCGAATGCTAAGAAAGTTCTTGGGTTAGAACGGTCTGAGAAAGAAGCCATAAAGAATTTTGATAAGCCATAGGCTAAGCCGAACCAAGCCCCAATACCGCCTAATTCAGCTTTATTGTATAAGCCTGCTTCAATCAAGCCTTTTTGCGCTAAATCGAAGTTACCACGCACAAAATAGTATGCGGCATAACCAAAGAAAATCCCTGCAAATACCTGCCAACGAAGACGGCGGTATGTAGGATCTATTTTATCTGCCGGAAGCTCCGCAATATGAGGAGCCGGTTTAAATGGACCAAACATAAAACACTCCAAATTTATTATTTTGATTAAGTTTCAAACTAATTTAATACTTTTATATATTAAATGCCGCTGCATAATATATGAAATAAAAATAGATGAAAGAAGATTTAATTATATTTGTGATCTGGTTCACAAAATAAAAAATCTTTTTTTTATTTTCTTGATGTAAATAATTGTGTTTTTTAAAATGTACGCAGTTTTAATTATATATTATTTATTGTGGGAGAGAGTGTTATGCCTATATCACCTCGAATGTATCAAAATGCGGCGGATTTTTCGCCGATAAGTACCGATGTCATTATTATCGGTGGTGGCGCAACGGGGGCAGGGATTGCTCGAGATTGTGCTTTGCGTGGTTTGGAGTGTGTGTTACTTGAACGCCGTGATATTGCAACGGGGGCAACAGGACGAAATCATGGTTTATTACATAGTGGTGCACGTTATGCAGTAAATGACCGAGAATCCGCAGAAGAATGTATCAAAGAAAATATGATTCTCAAGCAAATAGCCCGTCATTGTATTGATGATACAAAAGGGCTATTTATTACCTTACCGGAAGATGATTTAAATTTCCAAAAAACCTTTATTGATTCTTGTACTGCCTCAGGCATTGAAGCGGTCGCCATTGAGCCGGATCTTGCAAAATTTATGGAGCCATCGGTAAACCCCAATTTAGTTGGGGCAGTTGTAGTGCCGGACGGTTCGATCGACCCTTTCCGTTTAACCGCGTCAAATATGCTCGATGCGACTGAACACGGTGCGAAAGTCTTTACCTATTGCGAAGTCAAAGGGCTTATTCGTGAAGGCGGCAAAGTTATTGGTGTAAAAGTATTCGATCATAAAAACCAAGTTGAACGCCAATTTTTTGCGCCTGTGGTGGTAAATGCGGGCGGTATCTGGGGGCAAGGTATTGCAGAATATGCCGACCTCAAAATCAAAATGTTCCCGGCAAAAGGGGCATTACTCGTGATGGGACACCGTATCAATAATATGGTCATTAACCGTTGCCGCAAGCCAGCCGATGCCGATATTTTAGTGCCGGGCGATACCATTTGTGTGATCGGTACAACGTCTAGCCGAATTCCGTATGATCAAATTGATAATATGGAAGTGACGCCTGAAGAAGTGGATATCTTATTCCGTGAAGGGGAAAAACTCGCCCCAAGCCTTCGTCATACTCGTGTGTTAAGAGCCTATGCCGGCGTTCGCCCATTGGTTGCGACAGATGATGATCCTTCAGGTCGTAATGTTAGCCGTGGTATTGTGTTACTCGACCATGCGGAACGTGATGGTTTAGACGGTTTTATTACCATTACGGGCGGTAAGCTCATGACCTACCGTTTAATGGCGGAATGGGCGACTGACTTAGTTTGCAAAAAATTGAATAAATCCGACCGCTGTATCACGGCGGAACGCCCATTACCGGGCTCAAATGAAAGCCGTGAAGAAACCAGTCAAAAAATTATTTCACTCCCAAATACAATTCGCCATTCAGCGGTGTATCGCCACGGTTCTCGAGCATTACGTTTGCTTGAAAAAGAACGTTTAGATAAAACGCTGGTGTGTGAATGTGAAGCCGTAACAGCGGGTGAAGTTCGCTATGCTGTTGAAGAGCTGAATGTAAGCAATCTTGTGGACTTACGCCGCCGCACTCGTGTAGGTATGGGAACATGCCAAGCAGAGCTTTGTGCGTGCCGAGCGGCTGGCTTGATGAATCGCTTTAATGTTGCAACATCAACACAATCTATTACGCAATTAGCCTCCTTTATGGAAGAACGCTGGCGTGGTATTCAACCGATTATGTGGGGAGATGCAATGCGTGAAGCGGAGTTTACCAGTTGGATTTATTATGGATTGTTAGGCTTAAATGATGTTCAACAATCTGAATCAGAGGGAGTAAATAGCAATGAATTTTGATGTAGTCATTATTGGCGGCGGTCTAGCCGGGCTGACTTGTGGCATTGCATTACAAGAACAAGGAAAACGTTGTGCGATCATCAATAATGGGCAAGCAGCTATTGATTTTGCTTCAGGCTCAATGGATTTACTTTCCCAGCTTCCAAGCGGTCAAAAAGTTGAAAATGTTTACCAAGCATTAGATGAATTAAGCCAGCAAGCACCAGAACATCCTTATAGCTTGATTGGTAAAGAGCGTGTATTAGCCAAAGCACAGCAGTTTGAACAACTGGCGAAAAAATTGCGTTTAGATTTAATCGGTTCGACGGCACATAATCATACAAAAGTCACCCCATTGGGAGGTTTACGCCGTACGTGGTTATCGCCAAATAGCGTGCCGATGTTAGAGGACAATGCACCTTTTGCTCATCAGAAAATCGCCATTTTAGGGATTGAAGGTTACCACGACTTCCAACCACAGCTTTTAGCGGATAATTTGAAACGCCAACCGCAATTTTCGCATTGTGAACTGACGATCGATTATTTGAACATTCCGGAATTAGATTATTTGCGTGAAAATAGCCGTGAGTTCCGTAGTGTGAACATTGCACAATTATTAGAGCACAAATTATCGTTTAACGAATTAGTCCAAGAGATTAAACAAAAAGCAAAAGAGGCAGATGCCGTCTTCTTACCGGCATGTTTTGGGTTGGACGATCAAAGTTTCTTTAACGGACTAAAAGAAGCGACACGTTTATCATTATACGAATTACCAACGTTACCGCCTTCATTATTAGGTGGTCGCCAACGTAAACAACTTCGCCACTATTTTGAAAGTTTAGGTGGGTTGATGATCAACGGCGATAAAGCGTTAAGCGCAACCTTTGAAGCGGGTAAAGTGAAACACATCTTTACCTCATTGCACGAAGACGACCCAATTGGGGCTGAACATTTTGTCTTGGCTTCCGGATCGTTCTTTAGCAATGGTTTAGTAGGCGAATTTGAGCGTGTTTATGAACCCGTTTTTGAAGCGGATATTTTAAATAGCAAAACATTTGATAAATCAGACCGCTTAACATGGACACATAGCCGCTTCGCTTCGCCACAGCCTTATCAATCGGCAGGTGTTGTGATTAACGGAAGTTGCCAAGTCCAAAAAGCAGGCGAAACTATCGAGAATTTATATGCGGTAGGGAGCGTGATTGGCGGGTATAACGGTATTGAATTAGGTTGTGGATCGGGCGTTGCGATTGTGACAGCGCTAACCGTGGCAGAGCAAATAGGAGCAGCAAAATGAGTATTATGGATTTAATCAATAATGCGAAAAAAGAGATGCAAGAGCCTGTTTCGCATCAATATTTTGACCCGAGTTTTGAGAGCTGTTTAAAATGTACGGCGTGTACTGCTGTGTGTCCGGTTACCAAAGTTAATCCGTTCTACCCGGGGCCAAAACAGTCTGGACCGGACGGCGAACGTTTACGCTTAAAAAGCGAGAACTTCTATGATGAAGCATTGAAATACTGCTTAAACTGTAAGCGTTGTGAAGTGGCTTGCCCTTCAGATGTTAAAATTGGCGATATTATCGTGCGAGCCAGAAATTCGCATATGGATCGCCAAAATAAACCGCTTGTTCATAAATTCCGTGATGCGATTTTAAGTAATACTGACATTATGGGAACGATGAATACGCCATTAGCCCCAATTGTGAATACCATTACGGGCTTAAAAGCAACGAAGTTCTTGCTTGAAAAAACGATTGGTGTGAGTAAACATCGCCAATTACCAAAATATGCGTTTGGTACATTCCGCAATTGGTATAAGAAAAAAATGATGGCGGAGCAAGCCAAATATACCGATAAAATAGCTTACTACCACGGTTGTTATGTGAACTACAACAATCCACAGTTAGGTAAAGAAGTGATTGAGGTCTTTAATGCCTTAAATATCGGTGTGGTCTTGCTTGAAAAAGAGAAATGCTGTGGATTACCGTTAATGGTAAATAGCTTCCCTGAACGAGCGAAAAAAATTGCGCAATTTAATACCGATTACATTGGCAAAATGGTTGATGAAAACGGCTTAGATGTTATTGGCGAGGCGTCAAGTTGTACATTGAATTTACGAGACGAATATCATCATATTTTAGGTGTCGATAACGCTAAAGTACGCCCACATATTCATTTGGCAACGGTTTATCTCTATAAATTGTTACAACAAGGGAAAAAACTACCGCTTAAACCGCTCAATCTTAAAGTGGCTTATCATACCGCTTGCCATGTAGAAAAAGCCGGTTGGGCGCCTTATACCCTTGAAATTCTGAAACAGATCCCAGGGGTTGAAGTGGTGGTTCTACCGTCTCAATGTTGTGGTATTGCCGGTACATACGGCTTTAAAGCAGAAAACTATGAAAGCTCACAAGCCATTGGTAAAACACTCTTTGAAGCCATCAATGAAAGCGGCGCGGATTACGTGATTTCGGAATGTCAAACCTGTAAATGGCAGATCGATATGTCGAGCAATGTTACGTGCTTACATCCGTTTACGCTATTATCAATGGCGTTAGCGAAGTAATATTTCTCTTTTCTTTGCTCCCTCCGTTTACGGAGGGAGCTAGGCGAAGCCTTGAGGGAGGGAAAAGATCAATTACACCTTTTCATCATATTGCAAATAAACCACATGCGTTTGCAGATATTCTTCTAAACCATGTTTACCATCGGCACCCCCAATACCGGATTTACGCCAACCGGCGTGGAAGCCTTGCATTGCTTCAAAGTTCTCACGATTTACATAGGTTTCACCAAATTTTAAACGTGAAACAACTTTCATCGCTTTATTGATATTTTGTGTGTAAACGGAAGAGGTTAAGCCATATTCACAGTCATTTGCTAATGCAATCACTTCATCAACGGTATCAAAGGTTGCAACAGGGATAACCGGAGCAAAAATTTCAGAACGGAGAATATCCATACTGTTATCCACATTATCAATGACGGTTGGTTCAAAATAGTAGCCTTTGCCTTCCACCGCTTTACCACCTGTTAGCACTCGTCCACCGGCTTGAACCGCTGCTTGCACCATCGCTTGTGCATGATCTAAACCCTGTTTGTTTACCATTGGTCCCATATCAAGCGTTTCATCTTCTAATGGGTTACCGGAACGGACTTTTTGCATACGTTCTACCAATTTTGCCACAAACTGATCTTTTACTTCACGTTGAACATAAACTCGCTCTGCACAGTTACACACTTGCCCGGAGTTGATAACTCGAGAAGCAACAATCGCGTTGGCGGCTAAGTCTAAATCAGCATCGGCAAAGACAATGGCAGGCGCTTTACCGCCTAGCTCAAGATTAACCTTCGTGATGTTTTGGCTTGCTGCTTCCATTACTTTACGCCCTGCCGGTTCACTTCCTGTGAGAGAAATTAAGCCCACTTTAGGGTTAGCGGCAAGTTCGTTACCCACATCAGCACCTGAACCGTGAACGACGTTAAAGACCCCTTTCGGCAACCCGACACTATCTACCACTTCGGAGAACAACACGGCATTGATTGGCGAATCCACACTTGGTTTTAAGACAATTGTATTACCTGTTACTAACGCCGGTGCCATTTTGCGAGCGATAAGGAAGAATGGGAAGTTCCAAGGAAGAATACCGGTGGTTACGCCAATCGGTTTTTTGTATAAGAAAATATGTTCATTTGGGCGGTCGCTTTGGATAATTTCTCCCTCATAACGGCGAGCCCATTCCGCCATATAGTCAATATAATCGGCAGTGAAATTCACTTCAACACGTGCAAGCGGTAAGATTTTTCCCATTTCTGACGAAATGACTTTGGCAATTTCTTCGGCTCTTCCTCGGATACCCCCGGCAATTTTACGCAAATAGCCGGCACGTTGAATGGCTGGTAATGCTGCCCACGCATCTTGTGCTGCTTCTGCAGCATCAATCGCAGCCTGTGCATCGGCAACCGTACCTTTGGTAATCACACCGATGACTTCTTCTGTCGCCGGATTTAACACCTCAAAGGTTTTGCCGCTATTTGAAATCACAAATTCACCGTTAATGTACATTGGCAATGTTTTCATAGAATTCCCCTTATGGTTTTGGTTTATCAATTGGGTTGTTCTATTTATCCGCAAGAAACAGACAAATGCAATGCTTTTTGGATAATTGTTAAAAATTTGTGAAATAAATCACAAAATAGACCGCTTATAGAGAGAAATAAAGAAAAAGACATGCCCGATTTTGACAAAATAAGTAAAATTCGGGCGGTGAGTAAAATGAGAAAATATGAATTTAAGTCGTTAAGCTTTGGTTAAAAAATTTCCTAGATGAATAAAAAAAGCTCGATCGAATGAAGTTGCTCGGATTTTTATTTACGAGAAGGAAAATCTATATTATTATGTGGTCTATCAATCACGGAGGAATGGTCGAGTGGTTGAAGGCACCGGTCTTGAAAACCGGCGAGGGTTTACGCCCTCCGTGAGTTCGAATCTCACTTCCTCCGCCATTAAATTTAGAAACCCCGTTATCGAAAGGTAACGGGGTTTTGCTTTTCTAGCTTTTTCCTAATAAGTCTTTAATTAATGTGAGTACAATCGGTAGCTCGGTTACGCCTTCTCGATCACAAAAATGTTGCCCCGTAGGAAAACGAATGTAATCCGCCCCCAAGTGCTGGGCGAGTTGATCGCTAAAAGAATGTTTGACGATTTCATCATTCAGCGAGGCGATGACAAATGATTTTTCAGGTCGGTAAGCGGTTAAATTGGCATAGCAATTTGCAAATGGGTCAAGTTCAGGTAGGTTGGGTAATGGTTGGTAAAAGCCGGAAACAAAAATTGTGCCTTTCACTTTTTTTTGTTCTGTGGCAAGTAAATTCAGGGTTGCGATACAACCTAAACTGTGTCCGACTAAAATCGTCTCTTCGTCTAAGGTAATTTGTGCTTGATGATAGGCGAGCCACTCTTCAGGGCTGGGATTTTCAGGATTTGGCATAGAGAGGCGTTGGCAAGTAATCCCGAGCTTGGTTAATTCATTTTCTAACCACGGGAACCAATGTTTGTCGCCGTTCGCCATATAGCCGTGAGTGATATAAACTTGTGTCATTTTTCCTCCAAAAAGTAAGCGGTCTGATTTTGCCATATTTTTGCAAAAAAGGGCAGAAATCAAACCGCTTGAATGGGGTTTAGTGTGAATTCCCTGAAAAAAGATTGATGACCAATACGCCGCCGATAATCATCGCCATACCAATTACGCCGGCGAAATCGGGCTTTTGCCCAAAAGCGAAAAAGGCAACGAGCGCGGTAAGAACGATCCCAACGCCGGACCAAACCGCATAAACAATTCCGAGCGGGAGGGTTTTGGTAATAATCGAAAGCAGGTAAAGGGCAATCACGAATGCGCCGATAGCGACTATCGTAGGAAGGGGTTTGGTAAAACCTTCGCTAGCTTTAATGCAGTTTGAGCCAATGACTTCAATAACAATCGCAAAGCCTAATAAAATCCAAGGGTTCATATGTTTCTCCGAGTAAAATTTTATTTTACCGCATTCGTTTAAAATAAAAAAACGGCTGGAAGCACCAGCCGTAGAGGAAGTTGTTATTAAGGTTGCTCGCCTTTTAAGGCACGAGGAAAGAGAATTTCATTCTCTAAATGCACGTGTGCAACTAAATCCTCTGCAAAGGCTTTTGTACCTTGATATAGATTTAGCCAAGTGTTACAAGCACCTTCCGGTGCGGTAAAGTGATTTGTTAATTGTTGGATCTGAGCCAAATCGTTATTCGCCTCATCGTGTTCTGCTTCCATGACAGAAATTGGCGCGGCAGCCATAGGACCTCTTCCGCTTTTAATTAAAGGGAAGAGAATTTGCTCTTCTTTCATCATGTGATGCACTAAATCATCATAAATTTTGCGTAATAATGTCGCTAAACCTTTCGGACAAGCAGGACTATCTGCGTGGCGGCTTTCAACTTTTTCTGCCATTGCAATAAGTTCAGGGAGCTGGGTGCGATGTTTATCGTGAAAATTTGGCAAAATAAAATCGATGATTTGTCCGAGAGGGGCATCGTTAAAATGATGGGTTGGGTTTGACATGATATTGCTCCTATAAAATAACCAACTATTTTAGTCAGATTTTAAAGGGCTTATCTTTTTCTTCTATAATCAAAAAGGGGTAAGGATATGATTTGGGTCAAAAAGCGGTCGAAATTTTCACTTATTTTGCAAAGCAAGAAAAATTCCGACCGCTTGTAATGCGATTAGTGATTTAACCACGCCATATATTCTGCCGTACCTTCTGCCACGGTTTTAAATTTACCTTGATAACCGGCAGCTCGTAATGCGGTAAGATCCGCTTGAGTAAAGGTTTGATAGCGAGATTTTAAGTGATCCGGGAATGGGATCGTTTCAATTTCGCCTTTGCCGTGATATTTAATGACCGCTTCAGCCACTGCACGGAATGACTCTGCATTGCCAGTGCCAAGATTGAAAATACCCGAAATACCGTTTTGCCACGCCCAAATGTTTACTTGTGCGACATCGCCAACATAAACGAAATCACGTAGGAAGTTTTCTGAGCCGGCAAATAATTTTGGATTTTCGCCTTTTAAAATTTGGTTATTCAAATGGAAAGCGACACTTGCCATCGAACCTTTGTGCTGCTCACGTGGGCCATACACATTGAAGTATTTAAAGCCGCATACCGGTGATTCTGCTTCCGGTAAAATTTTACGGACATATTCATCAAATAAGAATTTTGAATAGCCGTAAGCATTTAATGGCGATTCAAATTCACGTTTTTCGATGAAATTGTCTGAACGACCACCGTAAGTTGCTGCACTTGAAGCATAGAAGAAGGGGATTTGGCGATCTAAACAAAAATGTAATAACTCTTTAGAGTATTCATAATTGTTGTGCATTAAGTATTTACCGTCCCATTCTGTTGTGGCAGAACAAGCTCCTTCATGGAAAACCGCATCAATGTCGCCAAAGTCATCACCGGCAATAATTGAGGCAATAAAATCTTCTTTATCGCAATAATCAGCAATGTCTAAATCCACTAGATTGATAAATTTTTCGCCATTTTTTAGGTTATCTACCACTAAAATATCTTTACGACCAATATCGTTTAAAGCCTTAACGATATTGCTCCCAATCATTCCAAAACCACCGGTTACGATAATCATATTGTATTCCTTTATATAAACTACAACTGTGGATATTATGCCACGTTTTGCAAAATTTTGCCTAATTTAACTTCTTATTATATTTTTTATATCTACATATTGAAATAAAAATTATTATCATTATAGTTGTATTGTGTTTTTTCATTAATCATGTGAGGTATTATGAAATTTATCGCTTATCCATTTTCTAAAGTGAGTTTAGCCTTTTGGGTTATGTATAGCTCTTCTGTCTTCGCTACAGAGAATGTATCAGAAATTGGAGGGGTTATCGTTACCGCATCAGGTTCAGCTCAGCAACTTAAAAATGCGCCAGCAAGTGTTACGGTAATTAATCAGCAACAATTAAAGAACCAACCAGCAACTAATTTAATCGACATGTTAAAAGATGTTCCAAGTGTTGCTATAAGTGGCAGTGGAGTCAATAAACAAGACATTGCGCTTCGTGGCTTGCCTGCAGATTACACGCTCATTTTGGTAGATGGTAAACGCCAAAATAGCCGTGAATCTCGCCCAAATGGAAATGGTGGTTTTGAGAGCGGATTTATTCCACCAATAGGCGCTATTTCTCGCATTGAAGTTGTGAGAGGACCAATGTCATCACTGTATGGTTCGGATGCGATGGGTGGCGTTGTTAATATTATAACTAAAGAAGCCAGTAAAGAATGGACTGGCGCATTCTCGTTAGGTGGAACATTGCAAGAAAATGATAATGCTGGAAGTGGCTATGATAGTAGCTTTTTTCTCTCTGGTCCTATCATTGCGAATAAATTAGGTGTTCAAGTTTATGGTGGGGGTAATTTCCGCCAAGAAGATAAATTTGTAGGTGGATTTAATAAAAACAATAATAAAAATATCAATACGAAATTAACATTCACCCCAACAGAAAAACAAACACTTATATTTGAAATGGGTAGAAATGTGCAGAAAAAATCTGAGACGGCAGGGAAATCTTTGGCATTACAAACCTGTCGGGCAGGTAGTTGCACACAAAATAGCAATGTAACAACAGTGGCAAGCCGTAATCATTGGAGCTTAAGTTATTTAGTCGATTGGGATATTTTGCGTTCAGAATTAAGTATTTATCAAGAAAAAGCACGCCGCCAATTAGAATATGTAACAGGCTATAACTCTCGACAACCTGAAATCACTAACACCGTAGTAGACGCTAAATTTATGTTGCCTATCCAAAAACATTTCTTAGTATTTGGTGGGCAATATCAACACGGAAAATTATCAGATGATTCGGTAAAAAGCGTAAATCAAGTAACAAATCCAAGAACAGGGGCTACCCGTTCAACAGCTAATTTTGCTTTAACCAATAACAAAGCCATTCAAAAATCGCTCTTCCTTGAAGATGAAATTACACTAACAGATAAGTTACTGCTTACCCTTGGTGCACGCTTGGATCATCACGAAAAATATGGCTCGCACTGGAATCCACGTGGTTATTTGGTCTACCATTTAACTGATAATTTGAGCTTAAAAGGCGGTGTTGCCAAAGCATTTAAAGTTCCAAGCATTCGAGAAGTCAGTGAAGGTTATGTGACTTCAACGCAAGCTGGAGTGGGTGTCATTTATGGTAATGCAAACCTCAAACCTGAAACCAGTGTGAATCAGGAAATGGGCTTTGTGTATGAAAATGCTCAAGGTTTTAATTTCAGCACAATGTTATTTAATACCGATTTTAAAAATAAATTAACCAGTTACGCTACAGGTGGCAGAGATCCAATCACAGGCGCAAATTTATATGTTTACGACAATGTGGGTAAAGCGAATATAAAAGGGGTAGAAATCACCTCAAAAATTCCGTTACACCAAAAAGTGGATTTAGATCTAACCTACACCTTCCAACATTCAAAACGTAAAACCGATGAAGATCGGTCAGCCTCTGGCTTATCTTTAAAAGGCTATCCACTAGATAATACGCCAAAGCATTCAGCGTCAGTTAAATTAACTTGGACTGCAACGGATAAACTCAATTTATACTCACGAGTCCACTATCAAGGTAAACAAATTTGGGCAAATCAACGTAATGGCGACAATAGAAATATCGCTCGTTACCGTTCAGCATATAGTACGGTTGATATTGGTGGAAATTACCAGTTCAATAAAAACGTGTTATTAAATCTTGCAATACTGAACGTAGGTAATGAACGTTCAGATAAAATTGATACTAATGGCGGCAACTGGGCGGTTGAAGATGGTCGCCGCTATTGGGCGAATATAAATATCTCCTTTTAATCAATAGAAAAGGCTATTTTTAACAGTCTATAACTTATGCTGAAATTTATTCTTATCTTTTCATTACTTTTTACTGGTTCGGTTGGGAAAACTCAACCGAATCAAAGTATGCCTACAATTTCAAATACAATGAATAAACAATTTAACATCTTGATCGAAGATTTTCATTTTGAGGGAAAAAATTATCGTATTTTTGTAGCAGCACCACGACAAAAAACAACGTCAAAATATAAAGTTTTATATCTGTTAGATGGCAATGCTCAATTTCCCTTAGCGGTCAATTTGCAAAATTTAGATAAAAATCTACCGCTTATAGTTGGTATCGGTTATCCATCAGACAAAGCCTATCCGATTGCCGAACGCACTCGGGATTACACACCTTTTGCCGACGGAAAAGCCTTTGAACAAGGTGGTGGAGCTGCCAATTTTCTACGTTTTATCACTCAAAAAATAAAGCCTTATATTGCCCAGCATTATGATATTGATTTAAACGAACAGCATTTCTTTGGGCATTCATTTGGCGGTCTATTTGGCTTGTATGTATTGTTTAACCAGCCTGATATTTTTCAGCACTATACCATCGCCAGCCCCTCATTATGGTGGGGAAATGGCGTGATTGTGCCTAAAACAGCCATAAAACTAAAAATAAAACCAAGCTATTTGCAAATTATCTTAGGGGAATATGAGGAAAACCCTGAACGTAACCCAAATATAACACTAGAACGACTCACGAGAATAAAAGAAAGGCAAGGTGTTTTTTCCACCCGACAATTTGCAGAATTATTACAAAAACAAGGCATAGAACCTCACTTCCAAATAATTAAACAAAAAGATCACGGTAATGTTATTGAAGAGGCGATTAAGAACGCCATAGAGCATATCCAACAATAAAAAACAAGCGGTCATATTTCGCAAATTCCTACAAAATATAACCGCTTGCTTATAGATTACTTCGCTCGTGCAATCTGTTTTTTGAGTTTAACCATCTTCTCTTTAATACGTTGGCGTTTTAAAGGGGAAAGATGATCAACGAATAAAATCCCGTTTAAGTGGTCGATTTCGTGCTGAATACAAATGGCAAATAAACCGTCTGCATCATAAACCACTTCTTCGCCTTGGCGGTTGAGTGCTTTCACTTTCACTTTTTCTTTGCGTGGCACAAGTGCACGATGTCCCGGGATCGATAAACAGCCCTCTTCAATGCCGGTTTCGCCACTGCTTTCAATAATTTCCGGGTTAATCAGTACCACTTGGTTGGTTTTATCCCCTTCAATATCAATGGTAATTACACGTTTTAGCACATCCACTTGCGGTGCGGCTAAGCCGATACCTTCGTGTTCATACATCGTATCAAACATATCATCAATAAAGCGGTTTAATTCATCATCAACCACGGCAACCGGTTCACACACCTTTGCCAAATTCTCATCAGGGTAAAGAACAACCTCTAATACAGCCATTTTTTGCGATCTCTCTCGAAAATTTAAAAAGATTTAATTGGATATTTTAGCCGTTTTCTTATGATTAGGGAAATACTCGTGCTAAATTTACGCAAAGGAAGAAAGATGTCGCATTTAGAAGCCCTGCTAAAATTGATGCAAGTGCCGCAAATTGGTGCACAGAAAATTGCTCGTTTATTAGCAGAAGTGGATTTTTCAACGTTTTGTCAGTTTGATAAAACCCAGTTACGTCAAATAGGTTGGAATGAAAAGCAGATACAGCGTTGGTTTAACCCAGACCAAAAATGGATTGATGAGGCACTGATTTGGGGAGAGCAAGAAAATCAGCATATCCTCACGCTTTTAGATCCGCATTATCCTTTTTTGTTAAAACAAATCAGCACCGCTCCACCGATTTTATTTGTCCAAGGAGCGGTTGAGAGTTTGCACTTACCTCAAGTGGCGATTGTGGGGAGCCGAGATTATTCTCACTATGGCGAGTATTGGGCGGGGTATTTTGCCGCTGAATTAGTAAAAAACGGCATCGCCGTAACAAGTGGATTGGCGATTGGCATTGATGGATTTTGTCATCAGCGAGCGGTTGCCGAGAATGGGATTACAATTGCCGTGTTGGGAAGTGGTTTAGCCCAGATTTATCCCGCACGCCATAAAAAATTGGCAGAGCAGATTATTGAAAAAGGGGGCGCATTGGTTTCTGAATTTTTGCCCCATCAGCCCCCATTAGCGGAGAATTTCCCTCGCCGAAATCGAATTATCAGTGGTTTATCGTTAGGGACGTTAGTCATTGAAGCCACCATCAACAGTGGTTCATTAATTACCGCTCGCTATGCCTTAGAGCAGGGGAGAGAGGTGTTTGCGTTGCCGAATGCCGTGCAAAATCCTTACGCACAAGGTTGTCATAAATTGATTAAAGAAGGGGCGTTGCTTACAGAAAACATTGAAGATATTTTGCAGGCAATTCAATATCAACAGCAACGACTACCGGAACAAGTCGGATTATTCGATGATGAACAAGCGGTTGAAAATTCTTTTTCTTTTGTAACCTTTACCCCACCGCCTAAAAATGCAAAAGCGTTACCCGAAATGACCGCTTGTCAGCAACGGATTTTTACGCAAATAGGGCTTGAACCAATAGCCATTGATGATTTGGCAAAAGCATTAACGCTTGATGTTGCGGAATTATTGGTAGAGTTATTGAATTTAGAGCTCTTGTCGGTCATCAAGTCGGTAAATGGCGGCTATGTTCGAGCCTAAAGAAATTACATTTTTTTGTAAAATATCGTGTTAAATGGGCAATAAAAATGCTACAATCTGTCGCTTTAAAAAATTAGACGTCTATTTTCTACACAAATTTTAGGTTTTATATGGTTACTGAGAACAAAAACAAAGCTCCTGAACAGCTTGAAAATAAAGGAGTAAAAAGCAAAGGTTTAAATACAGCTTTATGGATTGTCGCAATTGTTCTTTTAGCAGTTGCAGCAGTAGGTAATGCTTATTTTGCATCTCATTTTTCAGCGGCAATCCGCGTTGTACTGATGGTGTTGTTAGTTGTAGGGGCAGTAGGTATCGCCGCTTTGACAAACCAAGGTCAGAAAGCAATTGGGTTTGCTAAAGAATCTCGCACAGAATTACGTAAAATCATTTGGCCAACACGTCCGGAAGCGACACAAACCACTTTAATCGTATTGGCTATGTGTGTGGTAGTTTCATTGGTACTTTGGGGAATTGACTCTCTTATCGTAGCATTAATTACCTTCTTAACTAATTTATAATAAGGCATAAAAGATGAGCGAAGTAGAAACAGTAAGTAAAAAACGTTGGTATGTATTACAAGCGTTTTCCGGTTTTGAAAACCGTGTTGCAGTAACATTACGTGAATATATTAAATTACACCACATGGAAGAGCAATTCGGCGAAGTATTAGTGCCTACCGAAGAGATTATTGAAAATGTGGGTGGCAAACGCCGTAAAACAGAACGTAAATTCTTCCCAGGCTATGTATTAGTTGAAATGGAAATGAATGATTATACGTGGCAATTAGTGCGTAGTGTGCCTCGTGTAATGGGCTTTATTGGCGGTACGGCAGATAAACCGGCACCGATTTCTAAGAAAGAAGCTGATCGCATTCTAAACCGTGTTCAAGAAACAGCGGATAAACCTCGCCATCGTAATGAATACTTCCCGGGCGAAAGCGTGCGTGTTACAGAAGGTCCGTTTGCAGACTTTACCGGCACGGTGGAAGAAGTGGATTACGAAAAAGGCCGTGTTAAAGTGTCTGTTTCGATCTTTGGTCGCGCTACACCGGTTGAGCTTGAATTTAACCAAGTGGAAAAACAAAACGGTTAATTTGCAAATTGATGATAAAAAGAGACCGCTTGTTACAGTGATGTAGCAAGCGGTTTTTTATAGTACACCCAAAGATTAACACAGAATAAATTTACTATCTCATAGAAAATGCTTGAAATTCGATCACTCTTTCAAGTATAATGCGCCATCATTTACGAGTTAGCTTGCCTAACTCGTATTTTTTGTGTAACAGGGGAGCCGGTATCGGCGTTATTACCCACTTAGAGGAAACTTAAAAATGGCAAAAAAAGTCCAAGCCTACGTTAAACTGCAAGTTGCAGCGGGTATGGCTAACCCATCACCACCAGTTGGTCCAGCATTAGGTCAACAAGGTGTTAACATCATGGAATTCTGTAAAGCATTCAACGCTCGTACTGAGAGCTTAGAAAAAGGTTTACCAATTCCAGTTGTAATCACTGTGTATGCTGATAAATCATTCACTTTCGTAACGAAAACTCCACCGGCAGCAGTATTATTGAAAAAAGCTGTGGGTATCAAATCTGGTTCAGGTAAACCGAACAAAGATAAAGTGGGTACAGTAACTCAAGCACAATTACGTCAAATCGCTGAAACTAAAGCAGCAGATATGACTGGTGCAACTATCGAAACCAAAATGAAATCAATCGCTGGTACAGCTCGTTCAATGGGCTTAATCGTAGAGGAATAATACAATGGCTAAATTGACTAAAAAAATGAAAGCAATTAAAGCTGGCGTAGATTCTACTAAAGCTTATGACATCAACGAAGCAATCGCAGTATTAAAACAATTCGCGACAGCTAAATTCGTTGAGAGCGTGGATGTTGCAGTAAACTTAGGTATCGACCCTCGTAAATCAGACCAAAACGTACGTGGTGCAACAGTATTACCACACGGTACAGGTCGTACAGCTCGCGTAGCAGTATTTACACAAGGCGCAAACGCAGAAGCAGCGAAAGCAGCGGGTGCAGACTTAGTAGGTATGGAAGATCTTGCAGAGCAAATCAAGAAAGGCGAAATGAATTTTGACGTTGTTATCGCTTCTCCAGATGCAATGCGTGTTGTAGGTCAATTAGGTCAAGTATTAGGTCCACGTGGCTTAATGCCAAACCCGAAAGTTGGTACAGTAACGCCAAACGTAGCTGAAGCAGTTAAAAATGCTAAATCTGGTCAGATCCGTTACCGTAACGACAAAAATGGTATTATCCATACTACAATCGGTAAAGCAGACTTCGCTCCAGAGCAATTAAAAGAGAACCTTCAAGCGTTATTAGCGGCATTAGTGAAAGCGAAACCGACAACAGCAAAAGGTATCTTTATCAAGAAAGTAAGCATCTCTACAACAATGGGTGCTGGTGTTGCAGTTGATCAAGCAACATTATAATTTCTTAATCAGAAGTTAAATCTTTACAGGGTCGTAGATTATCTGTATAATTTACGACCTTACCTTGCGAAAGCAAGATGATGGTGCTGAGCCTTATCTCCAGCCCCGTCCAAGACCGTAGGTGAACCTGTGTGAACAGTTTCTTAATGAAAACAACCTACGTAGATGGTGAACAGACAGAATTTTCTGCTTCTGGACACCTGAGCCTCAAGAAGATAGCCGTGCAAGCGGTTGAATTTTTGGGATTTTTTGTAATTTCGCCTCTGGCGAAGTGTATCAGGAGCTAAAACCAATGGCATTAAATCTTCAAGACAAACAAGCAATTGTTGCTGAAGTAAACGAAGCTGCCAAAGGTGCCCTTTCAGCTGTTGTTGCGGATTCTCGTGGTGTAACAGTTGAGAAAATGACTGAGTTACGTAAATCTGCTCGTGAAGCTGGTGTAACTATGCGTGTTGTACGTAATACTTTATTACGTCGTGCGGTAGAAGGCACAGAGTTCGAGTGCTTAAAAGATACGTTTACTGGTCCAACTCTTATTGCTTTCTCTCACGAACACCCAGGTGCAGCAGCACGTTTGTTCAGTGAGTTTGCAAAAGCAAACAAAGAGTTTGAACTTAAAGGTGCAGCCTTTGAAGGTAAAATCCAAGATGTTGCATTCTTAGCGACATTACCAACTTACGAAGAAGCAATTGCACGTTTAATGGGCACAATGAAAGAAGCTGCGGCAGGCAAACTTGTTCGCACTCTTGCGGCATTACGCGACAAATTACAAGAAGCTGCATAATTTTAGGCAGAAAACTTCTTTATTCGTTTAACAAATTTTTTACTTTAGGAATTGATTGTTATGTCATTAACTAACGAACAAATCATTGAAGCGATCGCTTCTAAATCAGTATCAGAAATCGTTGAATTAATCACAGCGATGGAAGAAAAATTCGGTGTTTCAGCAGCGGCAGCAGTAGCAGCAGCTCCAGCAGCAGGCGCAGCGGCAGCAGAAGAGAAAACAGAATTTGACGTAGTATTAGCAGACGCTGGTGCTAACAAAGTAGCTGTAATCAAAGCAGTACGTGGTGCAACAGGTTTAGGCTTAAAAGAAGCTAAAGACTTAGTTGAATCTGCTCCAGCTAACTTAAAAGAAGGCATCTCTAAAGCAGAAGCTGAAGCACTTAAGAAAGAATTAGAAGAAGCTGGCGCGAAAGTAGAAATCAAATAATTTTGATTTTTAGCCAACTTTTCGAAGTTCAAAAAGACCCCGATGTTTCCATCGGGGTTTTTTGTTGTCTCATAAGCCTGCTTTCTATTCTTGCTTGTCTGCTACTCTTGCTTTTCCTCTACCCAAGAACCATAAGATTTAAATTTCTCTAGCACAACTGCCATTTGTTCATTGGAAAGCAGAGGGATTTCTTTGCCGGTTGCCAATAGTTTTAAATACCAATCCGAAATCACTTCCACTTCGTGCGCAATGCTTAATGCTTTATCCAAAGAAACATCCGCGGTAATTAAGCCGTGATGAGCCAATAAAATCGCTTTACTTTTTGCAATGCCTTCACGGACATAATCGGCAAGTTGATGTGTGCCGAATGTGGCATAAGGTACGCAAGGAATATGATCTGTTCCGGTGCAAGCGATCATATAGTGAATAGGTGGAATATCTTGTTCTAAAATCGACACGGCTGCGCAATTTAATGCGTGATTGTGTACCACAGCATTAAGCTCCGGGCGAGCTTCATAAACGGCTAAGTGGAATTGCCATTCACTGGAAGGTAACTTACCTTCCTCGTGTTGCCCGTTGTTATCGACATAAACAATATCATCTTCCGTCATTTTTTCGTAAGGTGTGCCGGTTGGTGTGATGAGCATACCGTTTTGATAACGTACACTAACATTGCCTGCGGTACCTTGGTTTAGCCCGAGACGGGTCATTTCAAGACAGGTATCAATAATCTGTCTGGCAAGAGCTGTTCTGTTCATAATAAAACTCCATCTTTTCGTAAATTTTTCGTGATTTTTAACCGCTTGCCCTACACTGGGGTAACGCCTTTTTTCAAGATGATGTTGCCGTATTTGGCTAATTCGCCTGTAATCACTACGGCATAAGCGGTTTTTGCTCGGTCGTAAAAGGCAAAGCGTTCGACACGTTCAACAAGCGGTGCTTTTCTGTTAATTTTTGCAATTGCAGTGAGATAACGTTCTTCAACCGCTGGATCAAGGCTGTCGCCAGGAACCGCTTGCATCATTGCCAGTGGGCGTTCGACATATTGGTCATATTCAAATAATGGGGTGATCGCTTCAAGTAAGGTGGCAATTTGAATACCATCTGCACGGATCACTTTATGATGTAATTGATGTGCAGGAAAATGGGCATCTGACAATACGATCTCGTCGCCGTGTCCCATCTCTGCAAGCACTTTCAGCAATTCAGGGGAAAGTGCAGGGTGAATGCCTTTTAACATATATTCTCCTTGTATATGCCTCTCGCCCGCTTGCGGGAGAGAGACAGAATTGAGCAAAGCAACGTCTTTGCGAAAATCAGAGAGAGGGCACAAGCGGTTTGATTCCATTAATTTTTTACAACCCCTCTCCCTCCGAAAATCCTTCGGATTTTCTCCTCCCTCTCCCGTAAACGGGAGAGGGGAATTAAGTACCACTCGGCTCCACCCGTTTAAACGCAGGTTTCATTGCCTGTTGAGCTTGTTCGATATTCTCGAATACGCCTGCACCTGTGAGAGTGAACATTGCTGCACCTAACACGGTGGTTTCGGACATATCGACCACATCAATCGGGCGGTTAAGTACATCTGCACGGATTTGGTTCCATAAGCCATTTTTTGAACCGCCACCGACACAGATAATACTTTCTGCGTTGAACTGTCCGACTTGTTGCAATACGTCAAGTCCTGCTTTCAAGCGGTGAGCCATATATTCCAAACCGGCACGATAAATTTCGCCCCGTTGGGTGTGCATTGAAAGCCCTTCGATTGCGCCGGTTTGTTGGCTGGTGCCGTCAAAATTGCCGACCAGTTTTACGCCGTTTGAGCCTGCCGGAACTTGTGATCCTTCGTTAATCATCGTTGGATAATAATCCGATGTGCCTGCGACATCGCTAAAGAAGCGTTTACCGAGCCACTCCATAATGCCTGAGCTAACCCATTGCACACCGGGGTTGAAATAACCTGCTTGGCTGTCAAATTCAATGGTTAAACCGTCTTTGACATATTGCCATTCAGGTTTGGCTTGTTGGGTGCGAGCCATTAAAATTTCCCAAGTGCCTGAGCTTAATACAGGTTGGTTGTAGCCTGCGCCTGAACCGAAGATCGCAAATTGGGTATCGTGTCCGCAAGAGAGAACAGGAATATCCGCTGATAACCCCAGCTCTTCAGCAAGTGTTGGCAGTAATGTGCCGATTTTTTCCCCAGCACTTTTCATCGGTGGGAAATGATTTTCTGTTAAGCCCAACACATCTAACACTTCGCTATCCCACGAGTCGCTTGCAATGTTGGTCATCATTGATGTGCCAGCCATTGTTCTGTCGGTGCTTTGTACGTCTGTTAAACGATAAGTGAGAATGGAAGAAATAAACAAGAAACTTTCCGCTTGTGCGTAAAGTTCGGGTTTATGTTGTTTCAACCAAAGCAGTTTGAATAAGGTGTTAAAGCTGTAATGCCCTACGCCGTTACGTTGGTAGAGTTTTTCCACATCAAGATAATCGCCGAGTGCTCGCATAATCGGCTGAGTGCGTGGGCATTTCCACGAAATAATCGGGTAGAGCTGTTTGCCTTGTTTATCAAAAATCGCCCCATCCACCCCAAAGGTCGTGACCGAAATCCCGACAATATCTTGCCGTTGTTCAGGGGTAAGTTGTGCTAGGGTTTGTTTGGCGCAGGTCATTAGTTTTGACCAGATCTCTTCAATATCCCAAATGTGATAGTCGGTTGCTTCTTCACCTTGTTGGGTATTATTTGCAATGTGATGTACCGCCAGTAATTTGCCGTGATGATCCATTGCCACTGTACGTAAATTGGTTGCACCACAATCGAAGATAAATGCGATTGGCATAGAGCCTCCGTATCGTTGGTTACCTCGCTCCCTACGCTTGCGGAGGGAGCTGGGCGAAGCCCTGAGGGAGGGATTGCAACGGAGTTGCAAGAAATAAGTTAATTTTTACCGCTTGTATACCGCCTCCCTCCGCCTTCGGCACCTCCCTCCGTAAATGGAGGGAGGAAAGGGGAGGACGGTATGGAAAAGCTAACGATAAAGCGGCCCGAAGTTCGCACAAGCACGGTAATCTTGGCCTTCTTTATCTTGTCCGAACATACTCCACGCACTTGGGCGGAACACATCTTTATCTGCCACGTTGTGCATATTGACCGGAATACGCAACATTGAAGCAAGGGTAATTAAGTCCGCACCAACGTGTCCGTAAGTAGCAACGCAATGGTTAGCTCCCCAGTTTGCCATCACAGAGTAAACATCGGTGAACGCACCTTGTCCTGTTAAACGTGGTACAAACCAAGTGGTTGGCCAAGTTTCGTTGGTACGTTTGTTGAGAATGTCGTGGACGTGTTCAGGTAAGTCGATAGACCAGCCTTCCGCAATTTGTAATACCGGGCCGACACCTTTCACGAGATTGATGCGGTGCATCGTAAACGGCATTCCGCCTTTGGTGAGATATTGTGAAGATAAACCACCGCCACGGAAATATTCGTAAACCGCCGGACACCAACGGGTATTTTCTAAGCAACGTTTACCGTCTTCTTCTGTCACTTCCCAGCAAGGTTTTACAACCGGTTTGCCGTCTTTATCGGTATGTTGTCCTGTACCGTCTAATGCAGCTGAACCTGAGTTGATTAAGTGGATAAAGCCACTTTCCGGTCGCCAGCCAGTGACACGTTCTACGGAGTCTTGGCTCCAGTAAGTACGCACATCGGCAAAGATTTGTGCTTGACCGGTTAAGAGATTACCGAACAACATATTGACTGCATTGAGCGAGTCGTTTTCGGTCGCAAGAATATATGGCGGACGAACACCGTTCCAGTCATAAGTTGAGTTGAGTAAGGCTTCCATAAAGTCGCCGTTCGGGCTGTGGTCTGTCCAATGGCGTTGTCCTTGGAAACCGGCTGCGATCGCATTGTGGCCTAAGGCTTCTTCACCAAAATTGAGTTCAGCAAGTTTTGGATTACCCACCATTAAATCACGGGTAATAATGGTCATTTTCACCAAGGTTTCACGCAATTTTGCTTTTTCTTCTGCATTCATTTGGCTTTCAGGTACATTGACATCCACCCCTTCAATGCAGAATTCATTTGCCCATTTCAACGCCAACTCATACTCTTCTTTGTCATAAATGCCACGTTCCATACGGCGAGTGAGTTCAGACATATCGACATATTCGTTACGCATACCAAGGTAATCTTGGAAGAACTCTTGATTAACGATAGAGCCTGCGATACCCATCGAGACAGAACCGATAGAGAGATAAGATTTACCGCGTAAGGTCGCTACCGCTAAACCTGCACGGGCAAAACGAAGTAATTTTTCACGCACATCATCAGGGATAGATTGATCGCTTGCTTCTTGCACTTCTGTGCCGTAGATAGAGAATGCTGGTAAGCCCATTTGGTTATGCCCAGCAAGAGAAGCGGCTAAATAAACTGCGCCCGGGCGTTCCGTACCGTTAAAGCCCCAAATCGCTTTTGGCATATGCGGATCCATATCAATGGTTTCTGAACCATAGCACCAGCAAGGTGTTACAGTAATCACTGCACCCACATTTTCACGTTTAAATTTTTCAGCACAAGCTGCTGCTTCAAATACACCACCGATACAGGTATCGGCAATCACACATTCGACGAAATCTCCGTTTGTATGGCGAACTTCTTGGCTAATGAGCTTCGCCACCGCTTTCGCCATATTCATTGTTTGATCTTCCAATGATTCACGCACCCCAAGACGGCGACCATCAATGGTTGGGCGGATACCAATTTTTACTGGAGTTGATTTGAGTTGAGTCATATGAGTCCCCTTAACCGTAATTCGGCTTCCTGAATAATGGATTGTTGAAAGTATTTTGCCCCTTCTTTGTGGGGAGAGAAGTAATTTGTATGGTTTTTGTGAGTTGGTTCACAAAAAGGGCGGAGAAAGCGGTTAAATTGGGAGAATTTTTTGCAAAAGAGATGCCCGATTTACCAAAGGAACAGGAAAATCGGGCATATTGTCAAGAAAACGTAAGTGTAATAATATGATGATTGTTCATCTAACATGATGAGCTAAATTTAGGAATATATTTTTTAACAAATTTCAATTTTTACACAAGGAAATTCTCATGAAAAAAATGAAAATAGGTTCTTTATGTCTTGCAACATTAATTTTATCTGCTTGTGCTACTGAAGGTTCTAGAGTTATTGCACCAACATCAACTCAAGCAGCAACAACAGCACATCAATATAAAGGCGTAAAATCAGTTATTTCAGTAGGAAAATTTGATAACAAATCAAGTTTCCAAAACGGAGTTTTCTCTGATGGTCCAGATCAATTAGGTAACCAATCAAAAACAATTTTAATCTCTCATTTGCAACAAACTGGTCGTTTTTCTGTTGTTGATCGTACAAATATGAGTGAAATTGCTTCTGAAGCAAAAATCAAAGGAAAAAAACAAAATCTAAAAGGTGCAACCTATGTGATTACTGGCGATGTTACAGAATTTGGGCGTAAAACAGTAGGCGATCACCAATTATTTGGTATTTTGGGCAGAGGCAAAGAACAAGTTGCTTATGCAAAAGTAACTTTAAATGTCGTTAATGTAGAAACATCGGAAGTAGTTTATTCATCACAAGGAGCTGGAGAATATAATTTATCAAATCGTGAAGTACTCGGTTTTGGTGGTACGGCAAGCTATGATGCAACACTAAATGGAAAAGTTCTTGATCTTGCAATTCGTGAAGCTGTAAATAACCTTGTAAATGGCATTGAATCAGGTCATTGGCAACCATCTCGATAAGGAATAAATATGAAAAGAATAAAATATATTATTTTCCTTGTTAGCACAGCAATTTTATCGGCTTGCTCTTCTAATAATACAAATAAAAACCTTTATTATTGGGGAAATTATTCTGATGTTGTATATCATTATTACAATGAACCTGGTGATTTTGGTAAACAAGAAGAGAGTTTAAACCAAATTATTGCAGAAGCAGCGACACATAAAAAAACTGTTGCTCCCGGTGTATATGGGCACTTAGCGCTTGTATTACAAAAACAGGGAAAACAATCCGAAGCTCAAATAGCCTTAAAAAAAGAGCAGGAATTACACCCTGAAAGTGCAACATTTATACAATATCTACAACGTAATAAATAAGGATAATTTATGAAAAAGTTATTTTTTTTATTAACAAGCTTAATATTATTGTCTGGTTGTGCAGGACAAAAAGAAAATCCTTATGATTATACGGAGTTAAAAAATAGTAAACCAAAATCAATCTTAATGGTGATGCCTACAAATAGTTCTGTGGATGTAAAAGCAGATACGAGTGTTTTGGCTAGAGCAAGTTACCCTTTAGGTGAACTAGGTTACTATGTTTTTCCTGTTGCATTAGTTGATGAAATATTCAAACAGAATGGTTTAACTGATGGAAATGCAATCCGCTCAGCAAAAACAAACAAAATCCGTGAAATTTTTGGTGCCGATGCGATCTTCTATGTGAATATTGAGGAATATGGTACGAGCTATAAATTAATTGATAGCGTAACTAAAGTATCCTTAGAAGGAAAACTAGTTGATCTCAAAACAGGAAAAACCTTATGGGAAGGAACAGGTTCTTTCGCAGAAGGGTCATCAAGTAGCAATGATGGGCTATTAGTTATGCTAGTCAAAGCTGCTGTAAGTCAAATTATGGATACGAGTAAAGATAAAGGATATCAAGTCGCCGCTCCTGCAACATCAAATCTTATTTACTTAGGGAGAAATGGAGGTTTGCTTGTTGGGCCAAAACATCCTGATTATAATAAAACTCAAGTAAGTAAATAGAATACTTAAAACAAAATTGCTCTGTTCCTGAACCTAGACCGAAGTAAGGAGCAGAGCAACATTTTTTAAATAGTTATATTAATTTGATGTTGCTGACAATATGCCTGAATGTTGGGGGGCGGCATTTTATCGGTAAAAATATGATGAACGGAAGAGAGAGGCGCAAGCTGAATGAGGTCCTTCCGTTCAAACTTTGTATGATCGGCTAACAGAAAAACCTGTTTACTGGAAGCAAGCATTTTCCGTTTAGCAATCGCATTCATCTCATTCGATTCCCAAATAGTCCCTTCGGCGATGCCTGTGCAGGAAAAAATGGCGATATCAATGTTTAAACGAGAGAGCAAATGCCCAGAAAGTGAACCGTAAAAGGCATCATATTTCGCGGAATACACACCGCCGGTCGCAATAACTTCGATACTGGTTTTATTTGCCAATGCGCGAATGTTATGCATTGAACTGGTTACCACGGTGCAAGGCGTGTCCGGTAAAAGTTGGGCAAAATTCCAACTGCTCGAGCTGGCATCTAAGCCAATGACCGCGCCTTCAAAAAAATGGGCCAATGCATTTTCGGCGATGGATTTTTTCTCCTCGCTATTCATACGGCGGCGTGCATCAAAAGAACGCCCGATATCCCGATTTTTCAGGCTGACGGCACCACCATGGGTACGATGAAGCAAATGGGCATTTGCCATTTTATTTAAATCACGTCTAATGGTTTCAAGTGAAACATCCAGTTGTTCGGCAAGCTCTTGAACACTGGCTTCTTCGTAAGTTTCGACATATTTCAGAATACATTGTTGGCGATGTTGCATAGTGTTTATCCTTAAACAATAGAGATTTTGATTGTAGGGAATTTGGCAAAAAATAACAGGCACAATGTTTTTATTTGTGAACTACATCACAATTTAGTGATAAGAAAGTAGCAATTTTAAGTAGAAGTTTTAGACTGTTTGTGTATCTATTCATCATAAAAGGAGGAAGAAAATGGCAGAAACAACACCCGTTCAAGCAATGATTGAAGCGTTAGGCGGTGCTCAAAATATAGAAGAAGTTGAAGCCTGTATGACGCGTTTACGTGTTTCTTTAAAAAATAATGCTGCAATCAGTAAAGAAAAATTACTGGCAGCGGGCGCGTTAGACGTGTTAGAGGTTAATCAAGTGGTTCACGTAATTTTGGGGACAAAAGCCCAACAATATCGTGATGAAATCCAGCAAGTCTTAGCGGTTTGATAAATAAAGATAAGCGGTTTGTTTTCCAAAGAAATTTGCAAATTTCTTGTGAAAACGAACCGCTTAATTTAGGAGTTTAACTTTTATCGAATATCAAACAATACTAAAACGCAATTTTATACACTTCTAAAATTTCTTCTGCAGTGCAATCACGTGGGTTGCCGCCGGTGCAAACATCATTGAGAGCGTCAATAGAGAGAGCCGGTAAATCTTCTTCTTTTACGCCGATTTGGGAGAGTTTTGGTGGAATACCAACATCGGTAGAAAGTTGTCGAACGGCTTGAATTGCAGCGTTGCGATACTCTTCTTGGCTCATGTCATCAACGCCTTTCACGCCCATTGCTCGAGCGATTTCACGGTATTTTTCGCCGGTGTATTCTTTGTTAAATTCCATCACATAAGGCAGTAATACAGCGTTAGCGATACCGTGTGGGGTGTCGTAGTAGGCAGAAAGTGGGTGAGCCATACTGTGAACCACACCTAAGCCGACATTGGAGAAGCCCATGCCTGCCACGTATTGACCTAACGCCATACCTTCACGTCCGGCTGGGTCATTTTCTACTGCACCACGCAGTGAGCGAGCGATAATCTCAATCGCTTTTAGGTGAAGTGCATCGGTTAATTCCCAAGCTGCTTTGGTAATGTAGCCTTCAATAGCGTGGGTTAAGGCATCCATACCGGTTGCAGCGGTTAAGCCTTTCGGCATTGATGACATCATATCCGGATCGACAACGGCAACGGTTGGCACATCGTGAACGTCCACGCAGACGAATTTACGTTTTTTCTCTTCGTCAGTGATCACATAGTTGATCGTTACTTCGGCGGCAGTACCTGCGGTAGTTGGCACGGCAATGATTGGCACGCATTTTTGGTGGGTTGGTGCAACGCCTTCAAGGGAAAGGACATCGCCAAATTCAGGGTTATTGATGATAATACCGATACCTTTTGCACTATCAATCGGCGAACCACCACCGATAGCAATCATATAATCTGCCCCTGAAGCTTTAAAGCGTTCTACACCTTTTTTGATCACATCAACAGCTGGGTTTGCTTTCACTTCATCAAAAATTTCATAAGGTAAGCCTGCTTCGTCAAGTAAGTTAGTCACTTTTGCCACAACTTGATAACGCACGAGATCTTTGTCGGTAACAATGAGGGCTTTGGTAAAACTACGGCTTTTTACTTCGTGGACGATATGTTGAATCGCCCCTTTGCCGTGATAGCTGGTTTCGTTAAGGATAAGACGATTTGCCATAATATTTTCCTCTTAAAATTTATAAGATCAATATGCATAAGAGAGGGGAAAAGCGTAAACTTTGGATATTATGTTATCGTGTATTTATCGTAGGGGCAGGGTTTATCCCTGCCCTAAAATATGGTATTCCAACGGGTGGGGATAAACCCCACCCCTACGCATTTTATTACATAATGTCGTAAAATTTAGAAGAAAATAGACCGCTTGATCCCTCTCGGTATTATTTTCAGAGAGAGTAAATTTTACCCCTCTCCCAAATTTCAATTCTGAACGAATTGAAATTATCCCTCTCCCTCAAGGGGCGAGGGTTGTGTATGGTTGATATGGGGCGAAAGATCTTTCGTCCACAGATATGGATTAGTAAAGCACCGCTTTCGCTTCTGGCGAGTCGATGTTTTCTTTCGTGACATAAACTACACCGGTGTCGATAACTTTTTCGACTTTTTCGCCTTTGATGATTTTGCCGATAGTATCAACGCCTTTGTAACCCATTTGGTATGAAGATTGCACCACGATACCGTCTAAGGTTCCATCACGGACGAAGTTTTGGAGGTCTGAGTTACCATCAAAACCAACGGCAACGATTTTACCTGCGAAGCCTTTTTGTTTCACTGCACGAGCCATACCCACTGCGGTTGGTTCGTTTGCACCGAAGATCGCTGCGATATCAGGGTTAGAACCTAAAACGTCTTCAGTTTGGTTCAATGCGGTAACCATTTCTGAATTTGAGTAGTATGGACCGACAATTTTGTAATCTGCTTTAGATTTCACTTCATCAATGAAGCCGCCTGTACGTTCAATCGCAGAAGCTGCCCCTTGCGTGAATGACATCACAGCCACTTTACCGCCTTTCACTTTGGCTAATAATTTTTCAGCGGCTAATTTACCTGCTGCACGGTTATCGGTTGCAAGGAATGATTGATAGTATTTACCATCGCTGTTTAAGCCTGAGTCGATTAATACCACCGGAATACCGCTTTCATAGGCTTTTTTCACTGCCGGTACGAGTGCCACAGGGTCAGAAGCTGCAAGGACGATACCTGCAACACCACGGTTTACGGCGTTGTCCACCATATTAACTTGAGCGTCAATAGAGGTTTCAGCTTCAGGGCCTTGGAAAGTAACTTTATATTTTCCGCCTAAATCTGCGCCTGCAGTTTCTGCACCTTTACGCACATTTTGCCAGAAAGTTGAGTTAGCCGATTTTACGATGACTGCGATTTCGTCTGATTTTGCCCACGCAGAGCCTGCAAAGAGGGTTGATAAACCTAATACAGTTGCGGTTACGATTGCTAATTTTTTCATAGATAAATCTCCTATAGGATTAAGAGGATAATTATTTTTTACCGAGTTTTTTCGATTGGCGGAGCTGGTCTAAAGACACGGCTACGATAATCACTAAACCGATAACAATCATTTGCACAAACGATGAGACGCCATTCATATTCAAACCATTACGGAGTACACCGATAATGAATGACCCGATGAGTGTGCCAGGGATAGTACCTACACCGCCCATCAACGATGTTCCCCCAACAACGGCACTTGCGATTGCATCTAACTCGTAAGCCACGCCACCGTTTGGTTGTGCGGTTACTAAGCGAGAGGCAAGGATTACGCCGGTTAAGCCAGAGAGTAAACCACTGGCTACATAGGCATAAATTTTAATCACGTTAGTTTTGATCCCTGATAATCGTGCCGCTTCTTCATTTGAACCGATAGCATAGATGTAGCGACCGACTTTTAATTTCGTTAAAGCGAACGTAAAGAGGACAGTAATGAAGAGCATAATAATCACAGGGTATGGAATACCGGCAAACACCACTTTCGGTAAACCATTCGGACCTTCTTCCACAATTTTGAATAACGCACCGTTACCTAAGACAGCGAAACTTTCCGGCATACCTGAAACCGGTGCAGCGTTCGTTACATAAAGTGCTAAACCACGGGCCACCATCATCATACCGAGGGTGGCGATAAATGGTGGTAACTTCATTTGAGTTACGAGAATACCGTTGGTTAAACCACAAGCGCCGCCGACTAAAATACCGAGCACCATACCAATCGGCACAGGCACGCCGGCGTTTACAATCATTGCTGCGGCAACCCCTGAAAGAGCAACTACAGAACCGGTACTTAAATCAATACCGCCCGTTAAGATAACGCAAGTTGCGCCAATACCGATTAACGCAATGGTGGAAGTTTGTAAGCCAACGGTCATAATGTTATTAGAGGTAAAGAAATAGTCGTTGGTTACACTAAAGAAAATGACTAAGAGGATTAACCCTGCCAATGCCGCCATTTTGCGAAGCAGATCTTTATATTTATCACTCATTTTAAAGCTCCTTAGTTTTTATATTCGTTTTTGAACATATTTCTCACGCCAGTGGCATATTGCATAATCTCTTCTTGGTTGGTTTTCTTGGTTTCCAACATACCTGTCATTCTGCCCTCACGCATCACGATAACACGGTCGGTAATCCCTAAAATTTCAGGTAATTCAGAAGAAATCACAATCACACCGACACCATTGGCGGCAAGTTCATCAATTAACTGATAAATCGCATATTTCGCCCCAACGTCAATGCCTCGAGTTGGCTCATCGAAAATCATCACATTCGCATCACGGAACAACCATTTGCCGATAACTACTTTTTGCTGGTTACCACCACTTAAGTTGTTCACTAATTGCTCTGGTGTTGGCGTTTTAATTTCCATTTTCTTAATAAAGGTATCGCTCGCTTTCAGCTCCTCATTATGTGAAATAATGCCTAACTGATCGCACACTTTATCCATTGAAGCCATTGTGATGTTCTCACGAATAGACATTCGTACTGCCACCCCATTTAGCTTGCGGTCTTCGGACAGATAAGCAATACCGGCTTTAATCGAGTCGCTTGGGTCACGAATAACCACTTTCTTATTCCGAACATAAATTTCGCCACCATCAAGGGGATCTGCCCCAAAAATGGCACGGGCAAGCTCTGTTCGTTTCGCTCCAACCAAGCCTGTAATCCCCAACACTTCGCCTTTTAACAAGTCAAAGTTTAACGGTTCAAACACGCCTTTACGCTCTGCATTCATCACAGAAAGTAACAACTCATCACTGATTTTGGCGGTTTTTGGTGGGAAGTGGTTATCGAGTGTACGCCCAACCATTTTGGTAATGATTTCGTCCATCGTAATGTCTGAGAAACGGTGGCTAGACACATAAGTGCCATCACGGAAAATGGTAATGCGGTCGCAGATCTGTTTCAGTTCGTCCATACGATGAGAAATATAGACAATACACACGCCTTTCTCTTTCAAACGGCGGACAAGCTCAAATAATTTCTCAATCTCTTTTTCCGTCAGAGCGGACGTCGGTTCGTCCATAATCAAGACTTCCACATCAAACGAAAGGGCTTTGGCGATTTCCACCATTTGCTGACGAGCAACGGAAAGGTCTTTGACCAAATCGGTCGGCTTCACATCAATATCAAACATATTGAGCAAGTCAGCGGCATCTTTATTCATTTTAGCTTTATCTACGATGCCGAATTGGTTTGGCTCTCGAGCAAAAAAGATATTTTCTGCCACCGTTAAATGTGGAATAAGATTGAGTTCTTGGAAAATCATACTGATACCGTCTTTCTGAGCTTCTAACACAGAGTTGTAATTGACGGTTCTGCCTTTGTAGGTAATCTCGCCTTCATCGGCGTGATAAACCCCAATCAAGCATTTCATCAAGGTTGATTTTCCTGCACCGTTTTCACCCATCAGTGCGTGGGCTTCTCCTTTATGTAACTCCAGCTGAACATTCTTTAAGGCTTGAACGCCCACAAAAGATTTACAGATATTTTTCATCGAGAGTAACGGTGTGTCGGTTTTTAATGTCGTCATTTCTGCCTCCATTACAATCTGAAATTGGCTAAATAAGCAACTGTGAGTATAGTTCCATAAGCGATATTTTTTTACAAAGAGCTTTTGCAATGAGTTTCTGATTTTGTGAAACTCATCACAAAAAACGCAAAAAAGTATGATTTTTGACCGCTTGCACCTGCCCGATTTGGAGTCTTTTCAAGAAAATCGGGCAGCCTTAAATGAAAAGGGGTTTCTAAGTGAAAAATAAATGAATGGTGGGTATAAGTTTAATTTTAATGCGAAAAAGCAGCGTTCTCTTTATTGCCAAAAAATCATCAATTTGCTATAATTCGCAGTCCAAATTTTGCATTTTGGCTAGATGAATTTTCGTCTAGCCTTTTGTGCTTGAATAAAATTGGCTAAATTTGTGTCGTTTTAATTTAGCTAACTAATTGATTTGTTAGGAAAATTCTAACAAGCGGTGTGATTTTTAGAAAAATCTGCAAAACCGTTCCTCCCCGAGCTAACCGCTGCGGTAGCGATTTTTGACCCTTTGTGTGAACTCGGAAAACGACACCTCGTATCATTTTATAAATGCCACTTCCAACCGAGTCTTCTCGTGTCGGATTGTGAAATCTCAACCAACAAAGCAAAATCAGAGGCTATCTAACAATGGCATACTCCTATTCAGAGAAAAAGCGTATCCGTAAGAGCTTTGGCAAACGTCCACAAGTTCTGAACGTACCTTATCTATTAACACTCCAACTTGATTCTTATGAAAAATTTATTCAGCAAGATCCGGAAGGGCTACAAGGTTTAGAAGCGGCATTCCGTTCTGTGTTCCCGATTGTGAGCAACAACGGTGCAACAGAATTACAATACGTTTCTTACGAATTAGGCGAGCCGGTATTTGACGTGCGTGAATGTCAAATCCGTGGCACAACCTACGCAGCACCATTACGCGTAAAACTTCGTCTTGTGACCTTTGACCGTGAAGCGGCTGCAGGTACAGTAAAAGATATTAAAGAACAAAACGTGTATATGGGCGAAATCCCATTAATGACCGACAACGGTACTTTCGTTATCAATGGTACTGAACGTGTTATCGTTTCTCAGTTACACCGTAGTCCGGGCGTATTCTTCGATTCTGACAAAGGTAAAACCCACTCTTCAGGTAAAGTGCTTTATAACGCACGTATCATTCCTTACCGTGGTTCTTGGTTAGACTTTGAATTTGACCCGAAAGACAACCTTTATGCACGTATCGACCGCCGCCGTAAATTACCGGCAACTATTATTTTACGTGCGTTAGGCTACACCACTGAAGAAATCTTAGCGATGTTCTTCGAAACAGTGAAATTCACCGTTTCAAGCGATAACAAACTTCAAATGGAATTAGTGCCTGAACGTTTACGTGGCGAAACAGCATTATTCGATATTGAATCTGAAGGTAAAGTTTACGTTGAGAAAGGTCGCCGTATTACAGCGAAACATACTCGTGATTTAGTGAAAGCCGGTGTAACGAAAATTGACGTACCGGTTGAATATATCGTAGGCAAAGTAGCAGCAAAAGATTATGTTGATCTTTCAAGCGGCGAAATTATCTGCCCTGCGAATATGGAAATCTCTTTAGAAATGTTAGCGAACCTTTCGCAAGCAGGTTACAAAGAGATCGAGGTACTATTTACTAACGATTTAGACTACGGTCCATATATTTCTGAAACATTACGTGTAGACCCAACTTACGATCGCTTAAGCGCATTAGTTGAAATCTATCGTATGATGCGTCCGGGCGAACCACCAACAAAAGAAGCGGCAGAAGGTTTATTCGATAATATGTTCTTCTCTGCAGATCGTTACGATTTATCTGCAGTAGGTCGTATGAAATTCAATCGTTCATTAAACATTCCGGAAGGCGAAGGCTTAGGGATTTTAAGCAACGATGACATCATCGGCGTAATGAAAAAATTGATCGAAATCCGTAACGGTCGTGGCGAAGTGGACGATATCGACCACTTAGGTAACCGCCGTATTCGTTCAGTGGGCGAGATGGCAGAAAACCAATTCCGTATCGGTTTAGTTCGTGTAGAACGTGCAGTGCGTGAGCGCTTATCATTAGGCGATTTAGATGGTGTAACACCACAAGATTTAATCAATGCGAAACCGATTTCTGCGGCAGTGAAAGAGTTCTTCGGCTCATCACAACTTTCGCAATTTATGGACCAAAACAACCCGCTTTCAGAAGTAACGCACAAACGCCGTATTTCTGCATTAGGTCCGGGTGGTTTAACGCGTGAACGTGCAGGCTTTGAGGTGCGAGACGTACACCCAACGCACTATGGTCGTTTATGTCCGATCGAAACCCCAGAGGGTCCAAACATCGGTTTGATCAACTCACTTTCTGTGTATGCACGTACTAATAACTACGGTTTCTTAGAAACACCGTTCCGTAAAGTGGTAAATGGTCAAGTAACAGAAGATATCGAGTACTTATCAGCGATTGAAGAAGGTAACTACGTTATCGCACAGGCGAACTCAAACTTAGATGAGAACTTCCGCTTTACCGATACTTATGTAACCTGTCGTGGTGAACACGGCGAGTCTGGTTTATACAAACCGGAAGACATCCACTATATGGATATTTCAACGCAACAAGTGGTTTCTGTGGCGGCAGCGTTAATCCCATTCCTTGAGCACGATGATGCGAACCGTGCGTTAATGGGTGCGAACATGCAACGTCAGGCAGTTCCAACATTACGTGCGGATAAACCATTAGTTGGTACGGGTATGGAAAAACCAATCGCACTTGACTCAGGTGTTGCGGTAGTTGCAAAACGTGGTGGTACTATCCAATACGTTGATGCTTCACGTATCGTGGTAAAAGTTAATGAAGATGAAACGATCCCGGGCGAAGCAGGTATCGACATTTATAACTTAATCAAATACACCCGTTCGAACCAAAATACCTGTATCAACCAAATTCCTTGCGTGAAATTAGGCGAGCCGGTTGGTCGTGGTGAAATTCTTGCAGACGGTCCTTCAACGGATTTAGGTGAATTAGCATTAGGTCAAAATATCCGTGTGGCATTCATGCCTTGGAATGGTTATAACTTCGAAGACTCAATGTTAGTGTCTGAGCGTGTAGTACAAGAAGATCGCTTTACTACAATCCACATTCAAGAGTTATCTTGTGTGGCACGTGATACGAAATTAGGCGCAGAAGAGATTACTGCCGATATTCCAAACGTGGGTGAATCAGCGTTAAGCAAACTTGACGAATCAGGTATCGTTTATGTAGGTGCGGAAGTTAAAGGTGGCGACATCTTAGTTGGTAAAGTAACACCGAAAGGCGAAACCCAATTAACACCGGAAGAGAAACTTTTACGTGCGATCTTCGGTGAAAAAGCATCAGATGTTAAAGATAGTTCACTTCGTGTGCCAAACGGTACATCAGGTACCGTTATCGATGTTCAAGTATTTACTCGTGACGGCGTAGAAAAAGACAAACGTGCGTTAGAAATCGAAGAAATGCAACTTCGTGAAGCGAAAAAAGATTTAACCGAAGAGTTAGAAATTTTAGAAGCTGGCTTATTCACTCGTGTACGCAACTTATTAGTAGAAGGCGGCGTAAGCGAAGCAGAATTAGATAAAGTGGCTCGTGAGAAATGGTTAGAGCAAACTTTAGAAGATGAAGCAAAACAAAATCAGTTAGAACAGCTTGCTGAACAACACGAAGAGTTACGCAAAGAGTTCGAACGTAAACTTGAGATCAAACGTAACAAGATCATTCAAGGGGACGATTTAGCGCCGGGCGTATTAAAAGTGGTTAAAGTTTACCTTGCAGTGAAACGCCAAATCCAACCAGGGGATAAAATGGCGGGTCGTCACGGTAACAAAGGGGTTATCTCGAAAATTAACCCGGTTGAAGATATGCCGTACGATGAAAACGGTCAGCCGGTTGAAATCGTGTTGAACCCACTGGGCGTTCCTTCACGTATGAACATCGGTCAGATCTTAGAAACGCACTTAGGTTTAGCGGCACGTGGTATCGGTGATCAAATCAACGCAATGATTAAACAACAACAATCTGTTGCGAAATTACGTGAATATATCCAAAAAGCGTATGATTTAGGTCATGGTTCACAATCTGTGGATTTAAGCACCTTCTCTGATGAAGAAGTGATGCGTTTAGCGCAAAACTTACGTAAAGGTTTACCGCTTGCAACACCAGTATTTGACGGTGCGCACGAAAGCGAAATCAAAGGCTTATTAGAATTAGGTGGTTTACCGACATCAGGTCAAATTACTTTATATGATGGCCGTACAGGGGAAAAATTTGAGCGTCCGGTAACCGTAGGTTATATGTATATGCTCAAATTGAACCACTTAGTTGATGACAAAATGCACGCTCGTTCAACAGGTTCTTATAGTCTTGTTACTCAACAACCGTTGGGTGGTAAAGCGCAGTTCGGTGGTCAGCGTTTCGGTGAGATGGAGGTATGGGCATTAGAAGCATACGGTGCGGCTTATACATTACAAGAAATGCTAACAGTGAAATCGGATGACGTAAACGGCCGTACGAAGATGTACAAAAACATCGTAGATGGCACGCACTATATGGAACCGGGTATTCCAGAGTCATTCAACGTAATCACGAAAGAAATCCGTGCATTAGCGATTGATATGGAATTGGATGAAGCGTAAGAACGACAATTTGTAGGGACGCACTGCGTGCGTCCGTGGACACACTCAGTGTGTCCCTACATTCGTTCCCACAAGCGGTCAAATTTTGCAAAATATTTGCCAAAACCGACCGCTTGCAACCAAAGATTTTCAGTTGAAGTGGGCGACCATTTCAAGAACAAAAACCTCAAATCAGGGGCAAAAACGTGAAAGACTTAGTTAAGTTTTTAAAAGCACAATCTAAATCAAACGATGATTTTGATGTAATTAAAATTGGTTTAGCATCGCCGGACAAGATCCGTTCTTGGTCTTTCGGTGAGGTAAAAAAACCGGAAACCATCAACTACCGTACATTCAAACCAGAACGTGATGGTCTTTTCTGTGCACGTATCTTCGGGCCGGTAAAAGATTACGAATGTTTATGTGGTAAATATAAACGCTTAAAACACCGTGGTGTCATTTGTGAAAAATGTGGTGTTGAAGTAACTCAAACTAAAGTTCGCCGTGACCGTATGGGACACATCGAACTAGCTTGCCCTGTGGCACATATTTGGTTCTTAAAATCACTGCCGTCCCGTATCGGTTTAATCCTTGATATGCCGTTACGTGATATTGAGCGTGTGCTTTATTTTGAAAGCTATGTCGTTATTGAACCGGGTATGACCGATCTTGAAAAAGGTCAGTTATTAACTGAAGAACAATTCTTAGACGCAGAAGAGCGTTGGGGTGATGAATTCGATGCGAAAATGGGGGCGGAAGGTATCCAAGCATTATTACGCGATATGGATTTAGAACACCAATGCGAAACAATGCGTGAAGAGTTGCAAGAAACGAATTCTGAAACAAAACGTAAAAAAATCACAAAACGTTTAAAACTTTTAGAAGCATTCCAACAATCTGGTAATAAACCAGAATGGATGGTAATGACGGTATTACCGGTTCTTCCACCGGATCTTCGTCCATTAGTACCACTTGATGGTGGTCGTTTTGCGACTTCAGATCTGAACGATTTATATCGCCGTGTAATCAACCGTAACAACCGTTTAAAACGTTTATTGGATTTAGTTGCACCAGACATTATCGTACGTAACGAAAAACGTATGTTACAAGAGTCTGTAGATGCATTATTAGATAACGGTCGCCGTGGTCGTGCGATTACCGGTTCTAACAAGCGTCCATTAAAATCGCTTGCGGATATGATCAAAGGTAAACAAGGTCGTTTCCGTCAAAACTTATTAGGTAAACGTGTAGACTACTCAGGTCGTTCGGTAATTACCGTAGGTCCATACTTACGTCTTCACCAATGTGGTTTACCGAAAAAAATGGCATTGGAATTATTCCGTCCATTTATCTACTCTAAATTAGAAAGCCGTGGTATTGCTTCAACCATCAAAGCGGCGAAGAAAATGGTAGAGCGTGAAGAGCCGATTGTATGGGATATTCTTGCAGAAGTTATCCGTGAACACCCAATTCTGCTTAACCGTGCACCAACGTTGCACCGTTTAGGTATTCAGGCGTTCGAACCAATCTTAATCGAAGGTAAAGCAATCCAGTTACACCCACTTGTTTGTGCGGCGTTCAACGCGGACTTCGATGGTGACCAAATGGCGGTACACGTACCATTAACGTTAGAAGCACAGTTAGAAGCGCGTGCGTTAATGATGTCTACCAATAACGTACTTTCACCGGCAAGTGGTGACCCAATTATCGTTCCATCTCAAGACGTTGTATTAGGTTTATACTATATGACCCGTGAGAAAGTGAATGCGAAAGGGGAAGGTATGTACTTCCTTGACCCACGTGAAGCAGAAAAAGCATACCGTACCGGTCAAGCAGAATTACACGCACGTGTAAAAGTACGTATTACAGAATACGAGAAAAATGAAGCGGGCGAATTTGAGCCAAAAACTTCATTAGTGGATACCACCGTAGGTCGTGCAATTTTATGGATGATCTCGCCAAAAGGTATGCCATACAAATTATTCAACCAAACATTAGGTAAGAAAGCAATTTCAAAATTAATCAACGAATCTTACCGCCGTTTAGGTTTAAAAGAATCGGTAGTTTTAGCTGACCAAGTAATGTACACCGGTTTTGCGTATGCGGCACGTTCAGGGGCATCGGTTGGTATCAACGATATGGTTATCCCGGAACAAAAACACGAAATTATCCGTGCAGCAGAAGCAGAAGTTGCTGAAATCCAAGAACAGTTCAACTCTGGTCTTGTAACCGCAGGCGAACGCTATAACAAAGTGATCGATATTTGGGCGGCAGCGAACGAACGTGTTGCGAAAGCGATGATGGACAACCTTTCTACGGAAGAAGTGATCAACCGTGAAGGTAACCCAGAGAAACAAGCGTCATTCAACAGTATCTTTATGATGGCAGACTCTGGTGCTCGTGGTTCTGCGGCACAGATTCGTCAGTTAGCCGGTATGCGTGGTTTGATGGCTCGTCCGGACGGCTCGATCATCGAAACACCAATTACCGCAAACTTCCGTGAAGGCTTGAACGTTCTTCAGTACTTTATTTCAACCCACGGTGCCCGTAAAGGTCTTGCGGATACGGCGTTGAAAACAGCGAACTCTGGTTACTTAACCCGTCGTTTAGTAGACGTGGCACAAGACTTAGTGATCATCGAAGATGACTGTGGTACGGAAGAAGGTATCGTGATGACTCCACATATTGAAGGTGGAGACGAGAAAGTACCATTACGTGAATTAGTATTAGGTCGTGTTGTTGCTGAAGACGTATTAAAACCGGGTTCAGACGAAGTGTTAATCGCACGTAATACGCTGATCGATGAAAAACTTTGTGATGTAATCGATGAAAACTCAGTCGATAGCATCAAAGTACGTTCAGTGGTAACCTGTAACACAGACTTCGGTGTGTGTGCGAAATGTTACGGTCGTGATTTAGCACGTGGTCACTTAATTAACCAAGGTGAGGCAGTCGGTGTTATTGCGGCACAATCAATCGGTGAGCCGGGTACACAGTTAACGATGCGTACGTTCCATATCGGTGGTGCGGCATCTGCGGCAGCGAAAGAATCTAGCGTACAAGTGAAAAACAACGGTACGATTAAATTAACCAATGCGAAATACGTTACCAACAAAGATGGCAAGTTAGTTTTAACTTCTCGTAATACCGAATTAACGGTGATTGACACCTTCGGTCGTACCAAAGAGAACTATAAACTGCCATACGGTGCGGTATTAAGTAAAAACGACGGCGCAGAAGTGACGGTTGGCGAAGTAGTGGCTAACTGGGATCCGCATACAATGCCGGTTATCGCAGAGGTATCAGGTCGTATCCAATTCCACGACATCATTGATGGCTTAACCGTAACACGTCAAACAGACGAATTAACCGGTTTATCATCAATCGTGGTGCAAGATGTGGGTGAACGTGCAACGGCAGGTAAAGATTTACGTCCGGCATTAAAATTAGTTGATGCACAAGGTAACGATATCTTAATCGCAGGCACAGATGTACCGGCGCAATACTTCTTACCGGGTAAAGCGATTGTAACCCTTGATGATGGTGCAGAAATCGCAGTCGGTGAAGCATTAGCACGTATTCCACAAGAATCTGTGGGTACCAAAGATATTACCGGTGGTCTTCCACGCGTAGCAGACTTATTCGAAGCTCGTAAACCAAAAGAGCCGGCGATCCTTGCGGAAATCTCAGGTATCGTATCATTCGGTAAAGAAACCAAAGGTAAACGCCGCTTAGTGATTACCCCAGCGGAAGGCGAAGCATACGAAGAAATGATTCCAAAATGGCGTCAGCTCAACGTATTCGAAGGCGAGATGGTTCAACGTGGCGATGTGATTTCTGATGGTGCGGAAACACCACACGACATTTTACGCTTACGTGGCGTTCACGCCGTAACTGAGTACATCGTAAACGAAGTGCAAGAAGTTTACCGCTTACAAGGGGTAAAAATTAACGACAAGCACATCGAAGTGATCGTACGTCAAATGTTACGTAAAGCGGTAATTACCAATGCTTACGACTCTGAATTCTTAGAGGGCGAGCAAGTGGAAGTTGCACGCGTGAAAATCGCTAACCGCAAACGTGTTGCTGAAGGCAAACCGGAAGTGGAATTTGAACGTGAATTGCTTGGTATTACCAAAGCATCACTTGCAACAGAGTCATTCATCTCTGCGGCATCGTTCCAAGAAACTACCCGTGTTCTTACTGAAGCAGCTGTGGCAGGTAAACAAGACGAATTACGTGGCTTAAAAGAGAACGTTATCGTTGGTCGTTTAATCCCGGCAGGTACAGGTTTCGCTTACCACAAAGCCCGTGCAGAAAAACGTGCGGCAGGCTTACAAGCGGTAAAATTTGAACCGGAAGTTGCAACTCAAAACGCAAACAGCTTCGTAACCGATGCGGATATCGAAGAAGAGTTCGAATTTGTTGCAGACGACGCAACCCAAAGCCTTGCAGCATTATTAAATGCTGAAATGGATGCGGAAGAGTAAAAACGTAGGGTGGGCTTGCCAGAGTCCACCGTTATAGAAAAAGCCCCCAGAGCTAGTGAGTTCTGAGGGCTTAGTTATATAAATATTGAGAACGAACAGAAATAATATCAGTTATATAGTTATTTTTATTTTATTTATTTAAAATAGTAACTACTTGAAAATTAGTGTGGGAACCCTATTTGATGCGTAATTTATTTTCTCGTTGGGGAAGTGTTGATGGAATTAATGCTAAATCCACAGCATTGTCTCCCATTTTATGGATGTTTGGTATATCTTTTACAGGCATAGGTTTACTTTATTGGACCACAAATAATGAAGCTGTATTATATTTCGGTTTTTTTGTTATTGGAATAATCGGACTTGTAGCATTGGGGCTTACGATATTCTTTGCTATTAAGGATCCAGATAGATTGCAATCAGAAAAATTTTCAATTAGGAAGTTAGAAATATCTCAAGGGCTACTTGGCGATAATAATACAGGTCTTTTAGAAGAAGATAGTTCTAAAATAATTACAGATGCACACTATGAAACTAAGGAGGGGAATAATGTCTAAAAAATTTATTGTCCTTGTTGATGAAGCTTTTACAACAGATGAGCGGAATACTATATCGAAATATTTAAAAGATAAATTTGGGTATTGGCACTGGATTGGAAATGCTTGGTTGTTAATTACATCAAGAGATACAGATACAAGTCAGAACATTAGAGATGAGTTGATAAAATTAGTGAATAGAGGGACTATTATTGTCTTAGATATATCAAATAATAATGGGTGGGCAGGCTTTGGTAATACTAAGAAATTTGAGTGGATGCATAAAAATTGGGGAAAAAAGAGTAAGAAGCTAACTCCATAGCTAGCATAACTCTCTTGGCGCAAGTGTACTTGCTTGTGCCAGAATAGTTAAGCCTACTCCTCACTTTAAAGCTTCAATAAAATTCTCATCAATTCCCGAAAATATAAAGAATGTTTATTAGAAACTTTTAGCCTGTTGATGTAACTAACTTTTAGGATCGTAGCTTCCCTTAACAAATCTAAATAAACGATCAAATTGTGCGAAAAACTTACAAAATTCCACCGCCTGCATCAACAAAACAATCACTTCTTTTTTTTCTATTTGTGGTATATACTCGCAATATATACCAAATATAAGGAGTTCAATATGGAAGCCTCAGTATTTATGACAAATCGTAGCCAAGCGGTGCGATTACCCGCAGAAGTGCGTTTTGCGAGCTATGTCAAAAAATTGTCAGTGCGAGTGGTGGGCAATGAGCGAATTTTGGTGCCGATCAACCAAAGTTGGGACAGCTTTTTCTTAGGTTCAGCTACTGTCAGCGACGACTTTATAGAAGAGCGAGAAATCGGCATTTAGCCTGAACGTGAGGAATTCTGATGCTTACTTATATGCTTGATATCAATGTCTCAAAATAATTTGATAACCCATCATTTCCCCCAATCGTCACCCTCTCAAAAAACTGCTAAAATGCACAAATTTCTTTCTTACCAATAAATCTTATGTTGAAAAAGCTGTGTTCTCTTTTTGCCTTATTACCTGCGGTAAGTATGGCGCAATCTTATGTAGTATATGATTTTACCCACGATAGAGTATTAGAAAGCCGTTCGCCTCATTCTGTTCAGCCGATCGCTTCGGTAACAAAATTGATGACGGCGAATGTCTTTTTAGAAAATAATCAAAATCGAAATTGTGCGATTTCAATTACAGATGAAGATGCTGATTATATTAAAGGGACTTCTACCAAATTACCGACTTATACGCCGATTTCTTGCCAAGAGTTGCTTAAAGCGATGTTAGTCCATTCCGATAATTATGCGGCTCACGCACTTTCTCGGGCTGCTGGGATGTCTCGTACGCAATTTATCCAAAAAATGAATGAGAAGGCGAGAGAACTGGGTATGCGTTCAACACGTTTTAGCGATAGCTCGGGGCTCTCCAGTGCGAATGTGTCGAGCGTGATGGATTTAGTGAAACTGGCGAAGTATTCGTTAGGGAAAAGTCAGATTCAGGTTTTATCTAATATGGCAGCGGCTTATATTCATGCCGGGCGGAAAAATATTTTTGTGAAAAACACTAATAAGTTGGTTAGGGAAGAGCTTTTTAGTGCGGCAATCAATAAAACGGGTTATATCCGCGAGTCGGGGTATAATTTGGTGTTTATCAATAAGCAACCTTGTAATTCAGCAACGATTGGGGTCATTAGCTTAAATAACTCAAGCTCGGCATCTCGCTCACAATTTACTAAAAATAAATTGGAACAGTATGGTTGCCCTTCTTCACATGAAGAGTTGTACACTTCGGCAGAGGACACTGTGTATGACAATAGCTATGACCAAGAAGGCTTTGAGCGATTGATTCAACAATTTGCAAATTAAGGTTTGATGTAAGCGGTTATTTTCTATGAGATTTTTGCAAAATCCATGCAGAAAATAACCGCTTGTCTTTAATCTGGAATATGGAAGCGATGACGGAGTCCGGCATCATATAGTGCTTGGTTCGCTTCTTGTAAAAGGCTAATTTTCTCTTCAGGCGTTAAGCTATAAACAGATTTTTGCTCTAGTGCACCATGCAATTTATAGAGCAGTAAATCAGACCCCTCATCGCCTTGCTTAATTATATCGACAAAAGTGGCTAAATAGCCTTTCTGTTTAAACTCATCCACGTTGTGAATGTTGATTCTTTTTAAAATCCGTTCAATTTTCATATTGAGGTTTGTAAGAGAACGAATCTGTGTTTTGAGTTTTTCTTCTTTTCTTGTTCTTTCTTGACGAAGTTCATCTAAAATACTTGTTACCCAAGCAGGAAATTGGGTAGAGCTTAAAATATAAGAAATAGGTAAGGCATAAAAATTTTTCGTATGTATGCCGGCTTTGGGATCATCAAGCACAAAAACACCTTTGACTGCTTGAATATCGGCACTTGTTTCTTGGTTTGTCCTAAGGTAAATGTGGTCATCTTTATAAAGTGCGAACATAAAACCATCAGAAAAAATCCCATAATAAGAAAAATACGTTTTGATTCGAATATCACCAATAATCGGGTTAAAAATTTCATTTACAGTTTGCCTGATTTGATGAACGGGTTGCATGTTTGTGTTTACTCCTGTGTATTTGTAAGAAAAATCGAGGCTATTTTCTTGAATTTAGTTAGACTTTCAACCAATAAATGATGAATTTATGACCTTGCTCGAAAAATGTAGAAAAATATTTAGTTATAAAATATGAATTTGATGCATTTCAAATACAACGGTTCATATGGTAGTTAATGCTGGTATATTTTGCTTAAAGAAAGCCAAAGAAATTTAAAGAGATTAAGTAAAAAACGCTTGCAAAATGATCGTAGATTCTGTATGATTCACGCACTTTCTCGTACATCTTTGCGAGAAGATGTCTTGATAGTCGTTTGGTGTAATCATTTATCAAACGGTGTTACCAATTGGGTAACACATATAATGTTCCTAATCTTGGAACTATAACAGGTGTAACTGAGCTCCCTTATTCTTTATTAGGTAAGTGGTAGTTTGGTTTTTTTATTAGCTAAATTTTAATGGAGCTCTGGTCTAATGCAGAACCAAAGAATCCGTATCCGCTTGAAAGCATTTGATCATCGTTTGATCGATCAATCAACTGCGGAGATCGTAGAAACAGCTAAACGTACTGGTGCACAAGTTCGTGGTCCAATTCCTTTACCAACTCGTAAAGAACGTTTCACAGTGTTGATTTCTCCACACGTAAACAAAGATGCGCGTGATCAATATGAAATCCGTACTCACAAACGTTTAGTTGATATTGTTGAACCAACAGAAAAAACTGTTGATGCATTAATGCGTTTAGATCTAGCTGCTGGCGTTGATGTTCAGATTAGTCTAGGTTAATTGGGAATTTTAAGAGGTTATTACAATGATTGGTTTAATCGGTCGTAAAGTTGGTATGACCCGCGTTTTCACTGAAGACGGCGTGTCTATTCCAGTTACCGTTATCGAAATCGAAGCCAACCGTGTTACTCAAGTTAAAACCCTTGAAAACGATGGCTATTCTGCAATTCAAGTTACTACTGGTACTAAAAAAGCTAGTCGTGTAACTAAGCCAGAAGCAGGCCATTTCGTGAAAGCAGGTGTTGAAGCTGGTCGCGGTTTATGGGAATTTCGTACTGAAGGTGAAACTCAAGAGTTCACTTTAGGTCAAGAAATCAATGTTGACATCTTCACAGATGTTAAAAAAGTAGATGTTACTGGTACATCAAAAGGTAAAGGTTTCCAAGGTGGTGTTAAACGTTGGAACTTCCGTACTCAAGATGCAACTCACGGTAACTCTTTATCACACCGTGTACTTGGTTCTATTGGTCAAAACCAAACTCCAGGTCGTGTGTTTAAAGGCAAAAAAATGGCTGGACACTTAGGTGCTGAGCGTGTAACTGTTCAATCACTTGAAGTTGTTCGTGTAGATGCTGAGCGTAAATTATTATTAGTTAAAGGTGCTGTTCCAGGCGCAACTAATAGTGATGTTATTGTTAAACCAGCAGTTAAAGCATAAGTCTAGGAGATAGAGATGGAATTACAAGTTGTAGGTGCAAACGCACTAACTGTTTCTGAAACTACCTTCGGACGTGAGTTTAACGAAGCGTTAATCCACCAAGTAGTTGTTGCTTATGCAGCAGGTGCTCGTCAGGGTTCACGTGCACAAAAAACTCGTGCTGAAGTGTCTGGTTCAGGCAAAAAACCTTGGCGTCAAAAAGGTACAGGTCGCGCTCGTTCAGGTGATATCAAATCACCAATCTGGCGTTCAGGTGGTATCACTTTCGCAGCGAAACCACAAGATCACAGCCAAAAAGTGAACAAGAAAATGTACCGTGGTGCAATCAAAAGCATTCTTTCTGAATTAGTTCGTCAAGACCGTTTAGTGGTTGTTGAGAAATTCGAAATCGATGCACCAAAAACGAAAGCATTAGTACAAAAATTAAAAGATTTAGCGTTAAATGACGCTTTAATCATTACTGCAAACGTAGATGAAAATCTATTCTTAGCAGCGCGTAACTTATACAAAGTAGACGTTCGTGATGTTCAAGCAATCGATCCAGTTAGCTTAATTGCTTTTGATAAAGTAGTTGTAACTGTTGATGCAGTAAAACAAATTGAGGAGATGTTAGCATGATTCAACAAGAACGTTTGCTAAAAGTGCTTAAAGCACCACATATCTCTGAGAAAGCGACAAATAACGCAGAAAAAGGTAACACAATCGTATTTAAAGTAGCATTAGACGCTAACAAAGTGGAAATTGCGAACGCGGTTGAGCAACTTTTCGAAGTTAAAGTTGATTCTGTACGTACAGTGATCGTTAAAGGTAAAACTAAACGTCACGGTGCTAAATCAGGTCGTCGTAGTGACTGGAAAAAAGCTTACGTAACTCTTCAAGAAGGTCAATCACTTGACTTCGTTGAAGGTGCGGCAGAGTAATTCGGAGGAATAGAAAACTATGGCTATCGTTAAATGTAAGCCGACCTCCGCTGGTCGTCGTCATGTAGTTAAAGTTGTTAATGCAGAACTTCACAAAGGTAAACCTTTTGCAGCACTTTTAGATACTAAATCTAAAACTGGTGGTCGTAACAACTTAGGTCGTATCACTACTCGCCATATCGGTGGTGGTCACAAACAACACTACCGTTTAATCGATTTCAAACGTAACAAGTTAGAAATCCCAGCAGTAGTTGAACGTTTAGAATACGATCCAAACCGTTCTGCTAACATCGCGTTAGTACTTTATAAAGATGGTGAACGCCGTTATATCTTAGCACCAAAAGGCTTAGCTGCTGGTGATACGATTCAAGCGGGTGCTTCAGCGCCAATTAAAGTAGGTAACGCATTACCAATGCGTAATATCCCTGTAGGTACAACTGTACACAACGTAGAATTAAAACCTGGTAAAGGTGGTCAAATTGCGCGTTCTGCAGGTGCATACGTACAAATTATTGCTCGTGAAGGTAACTATGTAACTTTACGTCTTCGTTCAGGCGAAATGCGTAAAGTATTAGCTGAGTGTACAGCAACCATCGGTGAAGTTGGTAACTCAGAGCATATGCTTCGCGTACTTGGTAAAGCTGGTGCTAACCGCTGGAGAGGCGTTCGCCCGACAGTTCGTGGTACAGCGATGAACCCGGTAGACCACCCACACGGTGGTGGTGAAGGCCGTAACTTCGGTAAACACCCAGTTACACCTTGGGGCGTTCAAACCAAAGGTAAGAAAACTCGTCACAATAAACGTACTGATAAATACATCGTACGTCGTCGTGGCAAATAATTTAATACACTAAAAAGAGGATAACCCATGCCACGTTCTCTCAAGAAAGGTCCTTTCCTTGACCTACACTTGTTGAAGAAGGTAGAGAAGGCGGTGGAAAGCGGGGATAAAAAACCAATTAAAACTTGGTCCCGTCGTTCAATGATCATTCCATCAATGATTGGTTTGACCATCGCAGTCCATAATGGTCGTCAGCACGTTCCAGTTTATGTTTCAGACGAAATGATCGGACATAAATTAGGTGAATTTGCACCGACTCGTACATACCGCGGTCACGCCGCAGATAAGAAAGCTAAGAAATAAGAGGTAAAAGATGGAAACTATTGCTAAACATCGTTACGCTCGTACTTCTGCACAAAAAGCTCGCTTAGTTGCTGATTTAATCCGTGGTAAAAAAGTTTCTGCAGCATTAGAAATCTTAACTTTCACAAACAAAAAAGCAGCAGCTTTAGTGAAGAAAGTTTTAGAGTCAGCTATCGCGAACGCAGAGCACAATGACGGTGCAGATGTAGACGATCTTAAAGTTGCTAAGATTTTCGTTGATGAAGGTCCAAGCATGAAACGTGTTATGCCACGTGCGAAAGGTCGTGCAGATCGTATTTTAAAACGTACTAGCCACATCACTGTGGTTGTATCAGATCGTTAATCAGTAGGAGAATAACAATGGGTCAGAAAGTACATCCTAATGGTATTCGCCTTGGTATTGTTAAACCTTGGAACTCTACTTGGTTCGCGAATACACAAGATTTCGCTGACAACTTAGACGGCGACTTCAAAGTACGTAAATTCTTAAACAAAGAGTTAGCGAACGCTTCAGTATCACGTATCACTATTGAACGTCCTGCGAAAAGCATTCGTGTAACTATCCACACAGCTCGTCCTGGTATCGTTATCGGTAAAAAAGGCGAAGATGTTGAAAAATTACGTAACGCAGTAGCGAAAATCGCAGGCGTTCCAGCACAAATCAACATCGCTGAAGTGAAAAAACCAGAGCTAGATGCAAAATTAGTTGCAGATAGCATCGCTTCTCAACTAGAACGTCGTGTTATGTTCCGCCGTGCAATGAAACGTGCAGTACAAAACGCAATGAAATTAGGTGCTAAAGGTATCAAAGTTGAAGTTAGCGGTCGTTTAGGTGGTGCAGAAATTGCTCGCTCAGAATGGTATCGTGAAGGTCGTGTACCTCTACATACTCTTCGTGCAGACATCGATTATAACACTGCAGAAGCTCACACAACTTACGGCGTAATCGGCGTTAAAGTGTGGATCTTCAAAGGTGAAATTCTTGGTGGTATGGCTGCAGTGATTGAATCTGAAAAAGAACCAGCGGCACAGCCTAAAAAGGCGCCACGTGGCAAAGGTCGTAAATAAGGAGAATCACTGAATGTTACAACCAAAACGCACAAAATTCCGTAAAGTACACAAAGGCCGTAACCGTGGTATCGCGGGCGGTACTGAAGTGAGCTTCGGTACATTCGGTTTAAAAGCAGTTGGTCGTGGTCGTTTAACAGCACGTCAAATCGAAGCAGCACGTCGTGCTATGACTCGTGCAGTTAAACGTCAAGGTAAAATCTGGATCCGTGTGTTCCCAGACAAACCAATTACTGAAAAACCATTAGAAGTCCGTATGGGTAAAGGTAAAGGTAACGTTGAGTACTGGGTAGCTTTAATCCAACCGGGTAAAGTATTATATGAAATGGATGGTGTTTCTGAAGAAATCGCACGTCACGCATTTGCGTTAGCGGCAGCGAAATTACCAGTGAAAACCACATTTGTAACTAAGACGGTGATGTAATGAAAGCTCAAGAACTACGTAACAAAAATGTTGAAGAGCTGAATGCTGAGTTAGTAAACCTTTTAGGTGAACAATTCAAATTGCGTATGCAAGCAGCCACCGGTCAGCTTCAACAAACCCACCAGTTAAAACAAGTGCGTCGTAGTATTGCACAAGTTAAGACTGTATTAAACCAAAAGGCGGGTGAGTAATGACTGATAAAATTCGTACAGTACAAGGTAAAGTAATCAGCGACAAAATGGACAAATCATTTGTTGTTGCTATTGAACGTACAGTTAAACACCCTTTATACGGTAAGTTTATCCGTCGTACAACAAAATTACATGTACACGATGAAAACAACGAAGCTAAATTAGGTGATGTAGTTGAAATCAAGGAATGTCGTCCTGTTTCAAAAACTAAATCACACACTTTAGTACGTGTTGTTGAAAAAGCAGTTGCTTAATCAACAATAAAAATTAAAACCCCTAGCAGTAATGCTGGGGGTTTTTGTTTTACGCTTTTACAAGCGGTCGAATTTTCTTTATTTTCTGCAAGTTTTCGGTATCTTGTTACAAGAAGAAAGACGTTACTTGGAAGAGTTTTTCAATTTCGCTGACGTGTTTTTTATCGTTCACAAATAAAATCACTCGGTCGTTGGCTTGAATCTCGGTGGACTTATGCGCAATGATGACGTCTTGATTGCGTACAATTGCCCCTACAAGGGTGCCTTGTGGGAGTTTGAGTTCACGGACTTTTCTACCTACCACTTTTGAAGAATCTATATCGCCGTGAGCGATCACCTCAATAGCCTCGGCAATCCCCTGTTTGAGTGAAACCACTTTGACAATATCGCCTTTGCGAACATAGCTTGAAAGTGCCGAGATAGTGGATTGCTGCGGCGACATTGCAATATCAATGGTTCCCCCTTGTATGAGGTGGAGATATGCCATTCGTTGCACCAACACAATCGCCTTTTTTGCGCCTAAACGTTTCGCAAGGAGTGCCGCCATAATGTTGGCTTCATCATCGCTGGTTAGCGCTAAAAAGAGATCGATATTTTCAATATGCTCTTCAAAGAGCAATTCTTGATCGGAAGCATCGCCTTGCAGAACAAGTGCTTTTTCCAGTTGAGCGGAGAGTTTTTCAGCCTTTTGGCGATCTCGCTCAATGATTTTGACACTACACTGATTTTCAAGATCTTTCGCCAAACCCAAACCAATTGAACCACCACCCACAATCATTACACGCTTGTGGGGGCGTTCAAGGCGTTGCAGTTCGCTCATTATTGCTTTAATGTTTTGCGTTTCGCAAATAAAAAAGACCTCATCGCCGGCTTCAATAATGGTTGAACCTTGCGGAATAATGGCTTTTTCTTGTCGGAAAATCGCTACAATACGTGCATCAATATACGGTAGATGATCGTGCATAGCCGAAATTGGGTAGCCGACTAAAGGCCCACCGTAGTAGGCTTTTACGCTAACAAGGCTCACAAGCTCATCAGCAAAATGGGCAACTTGCAATGTCCCCGGGTAATCAATGAGACGGAGAATATCTTTCTGCACCAATAATTCAGGGGCGATCACGTGGTCGATTGGCAAATTATCGTTACCGAATAGGTTTTCCCTTTCTTTTACGTAGTCGCTATTGCGGATACGGACAATTTTGGTCGGTACTTTAAATAAGCTATAAGCCACCTGACTAGCGACCATATTGATCTCATCGCTGTCTGTAACCGCAACCAGCATATCCGCATCATTTGCGCCAGCCTCACGCAAAATACGAGGCGAAGCGCCATTACCTTTTAACACTCGCAAGTCGTGCTTATCTTGAATTTTATCAAGCAGATCTTGGCGGTCATCAATCAGGGTAATATCATTTTCGTCATTCGCAAGCGAGGCGGCTAACGTGGAACCGACTTGACCGGCTCCCAGAATAATTATTTTCATCGTTACTTTAGCACTTCATTAGTTTGGCATAGAAAAATCCATCGCCCCCATTGTTTTGTGGGAAGAATTGTTTTTCCAGTACTTTTTCTCCGTGGAAATCCATTTCAAGCAGTTTTGCATTCGGTGTGTTAGCAATAAACTGTTGAATTTGTTGGCTGTTTTCTTCAGGAAGAACGGAACAAGTGGCATAGAGCAAAATGCCGTTTGGTTTTAGTCTTGCCCATAATGCGTTGAGGATTTTGCTTTGTAATGCAGCGAGTTCAGCAATATCTTCTTCTTTGCGTAGCCATTTTATATCAGGGTGGCGGCGGATAACGCCTGTTGCCGAGCAAGGGGCATCTAATAAGATACGGTCAAACATCACGCCGTTATCTAACCACTGTTCAGGCTGGCTGGCATCGCCACAGATAACCGTTGCCCGTTGATTTAAGCGAGCAAGATTTTCTTTAACACGAGCAAGTCGAGCCTCTTCAATATCCAATGCAATGACTTTCGCTTGCGGGGCTTTTTCGAGAATATGGGTGGTTTTGCCCCCCGGTGCGGCGCAAGCATCCAAAATCAGTTCACCATTTTGGGCATCAAGCAATTCAGCCGACCATTGAGCGTGTGCGTCTTGCACGGTTGCCCAACCTTGCTCAAAATGCGGAAGCTGATTGACGGAAACGGCTTTTTCCAGCGCAATTGCACAATCAGGGAGGCAAGCGGTAGTATTTTCGGTATTTTTTGCTAAATCGCCTAACAACCCGACATAATCAGCACGGTTGGTATGTTGAGTGTTTACCCTAATCCACATCGGCGGTTTTTGGTTATTCGCTTCGACAATTTCACGCCAATTTGGATACGCTTTTTTCAACTTATTGACCAACCATTCAGGGTGGAGTGTTTGCCAATGTTTATCTACTTTTGCCAAAATCGTTTCTTGTTCACGTAAAAAACGGCGCAAAACACCATTGGTTAAAGCACGAAAACTATCAAGTTTGAGCGATTTAGTCGCATTTACCACTTCATCTACGGCAGCATGCGCCGGCACTCGCATATAAAGCAACTGATATAAGCCCACAAGCAATAAGCAATGTACCAGACGTGTTTTGCCTTTGAGCGGTTTTTCTACGAGCTGTTTGATGATGTGCTCTAAACGAGGAAGCACACGGCAAACGCCAAAGGCGATTTCTTGTACCAAAGGCAAATCTTTGCTCTCAACTTGCGATTGTGCTTCGGGGATAAGAGTGGCAAGCGATTTGCCTTGATCTAAGACCTGTAAAATAATGTGTGCCGCCACGGCACGGGCATTTTGTTTCTTTTTCATAACATTTAGCTAAAGCTTTCAGTATCACGCAATAAGTGAATATTCCCTTTGCGGCGTAAGAAACCGCTGCGGTCGAAATATTCAATAAGTTGTACGGTTAATTTACGTCCATATTGAATTTCATCACGGAGCTGATTAACGGAAATCGCTCCGTGTTCTGCAATAAATTGACGAATGAAATGGGCAAAAGCCGTAATTTGCTCACTTAATAAAAAGCGATCTTTCACGATAGGAATGAGATAGCCCAGTTTACCTGCTTTGTATAATAAATTACGCATTTCCGTTTCATCAACCGAGAGTTCGGTAGCAATATCCCGCACCCAAAGTGCTTGATTTGTCGCTTCAAAAAGTGGTCGAATTTGTTGCCAAATTTGCAACTCTTGAGGGTTAAACTCAATCCGATGTTCGGGTAAATGTAACCAACCTCGTGTTTGTGTTAATTGTTTGGCTTCAACGAGTTCATCAATAAATTGATAAACTAAAGGCTCCGGTTGTTCTAAAGCAGCAATGCGATAGAGACGAGCTTTAGTCAGTCCAAGCTGATCTTGATGATTTTCGTGATATTCTGCCATTTTATCTAAAATACGTTGTTGTATTTGTTGTTTAAATGCTGCGGTAAAAATCCATTTACTGGAAAGCTGAAAACCAAGAGGAGCAACATCCTCCAGAAAACATTGTTCTGCCCATAATAAGAAATCCGTAGGAACGGCTTTCTGTTGTAAATAGAGTTCGACACGTTGGCGGAAATGTTCGCAAGCGGTCGTTTTTGCCAATTTTTCTACCAAAGCCAAGCGTTGTTCGGTGCGTTTGTGACGTTTCGGTGAATGAATTTCTAAAACGGTTGCGCCGCCTAGCGTTTGGCTATCGTCTCCGCTACGTAAAATCAGTTTATCCGAGGTGGCGATATGCAATGGTTCGTCTAAAATAATTTCTGCAAAACATTGCTGATTTTTGACCGCTTGTTTGCGATTTAACAGATTGAGTTTACCGGTAATGTGTGAAGCAAAATGGTATAAATGCACCACACTATTTTCTTTAACCATTTGGTTAGCGGTAAAGGTTACGGTCACTCTTTCGCTTGCGTATTGTGGCAGTCGTTCACAAAGCCAATCGCCTCGTTTAATCTGCTCTTTCTCAACACCGGCAATGTTTAAGGCTAAGCGTTGCCCACCAAAACCAATTTCAGCTTCGTGATTTTGTGCGTGAATGCCTTTGATACGGACTTTCTGTCCGTTTGATAAAAAGATCTCATCGCCAATTTTGACTTTACCGCTTACCGCTGTGCCGGTAACAACTAACCCTGCCCCTTTAATGTTAAATACACGGTCAATCGCATAACGGAACGGTTTGTTTTCAGCCTGTGAATGTTGGTTTAAATCGATAAGATGTTGTTTTAAACTCTCAATGCCCTGTAATGTGGTGGCAGAGGTAATAAAAAATGGACTTTGTGCTAGGAAAGCGTAAGTTTGTTTAACTTTTTCAATCAGTTGTTGAATTTGATTTTCTTCCGCACGATCCGCCTTCGTGATGACCACCATAATATGTTGGAAATTTAAGAGTTTTAGAATTTCCAAATGTTCTTCAGTTTGTGGTTTGATCCCTTCTTCCGCAGAAATCACTAATAAGGCGTGTTGAATGCCGCCCACGCCGGCTAGCATATTCGATAAGAATTTTTGATGGCCCGGAACGTCAATAAAGCCCAAAATATCCTGTTTTCCTTCTGTATCGGTAATCGGTAAATAGGCATAACCTAAATCAATGGTTAAACCCCGTTTCTTTTCTTCAGGTAAATGGGCGGTGTGTGTGCCGGTTAATGCCTGTAATAAAGAGGTTTTACCGTGATCAACGTGTCCTGCGGTAACTACAATCATCTTAAATCATCTCATTTTTCTTAGCCGAAAATTATGCCCAATCATACCACAAGCACCCACGCTCGGCGTAGAAAAAAATCTTCACGCAACAAGGGCTTTTTAGGCTAAAATAAGCAAATTTTCGAATATAAATTTAGCAAAATAGGAAAAACAATGCGTACAAGTCAGTATTTATTTTCAACATTAAAAGAGACCCCGAATGATGCACAGGTCGTCAGCCATCAGCTTATGTTACGTGCCGGTATGATCCGCCCGATGGCGTCAGGCTTATATAACTGGTTGCCAACTGGGATCAAAGTGTTGAAAAAAGTGGAAAATATCATTCGTGAAGAGATGAACAAAGGTGGTGCAATTGAAGTGTTAATGCCGGTTGTTCAGCCTGCGGAATTATGGCAAGAGTCGGGGCGTTGGGAACAATATGGTCCAGAATTATTACGCTTTAATGACCGTGGTAACCGTGATTTTGTGCTTGGTCCAACCCACGAAGAAGTGATTACTGATTTAGTGCGCCGTGAAGTCTCTTCATATAAACAACTGCCATTAAACTTATACCAAATTCAAACCAAATTCCGTGATGAAGTTCGTCCACGTTTTGGCGTAATGCGTTCACGTGAATTTATTATGAAAGACGCTTATTCTTTCCACGTAGATAAAGCCAGCCTACAAGAAACCTATGATGTAATGTATCAAGTGTACAGCAACATCTTCACTCGTTTAGGCTTAGATTTCCGTGCGGTGCAAGCAGATACCGGTTCTATCGGTGGTTCGGCTTCACACGAGTTCCAAGTATTGGCGTCAAGTGGCGAAGATGATGTGGTATTTTCAACAGAAAGCGATTTTGCCGCAAACATCGAATTAGCTGAAGCGGTCGCTGTGGGCGAACGTCAAGCGCCAACCGCTGACATGCAATTAGTGGACACGCCAAACGCGAAAACTATCAATGAGTTAGTAGAGCAATTCAATTTACCAATTGAAAAAACGGTAAAAACTTTGATTGTGAAAGGTGCGACAGAAGAACAACCGCTTGTGGCATTAGTGATTCGTGGCGATCACGAGTTAAATGAAATCAAAGCACAAAAACATCCGTTAGTGGCAGACCCGCTTGAATTTGCTGATGAAGCTGAAATCAAAGCCAAAATCGGTGCAGGCGTGGGTTCACTGGGTGTAGTGAATTTACCAATTCCTGCGATTATCGACCGTTCGGTGGCATTGATGTCAGATTTTGGTTGCGGTGCAAACATTGATGGTAAACACTACTTCAACGTAAACTGGGAACGTGATGCGGCTATCCCTGAAATCTTTGATTTACGTAATGTGGTTGAAGGCGACCCAAGCCCAGACGGCAAAGGTGTGCTACAAATCAAACGTGGTATTGAAGTAGGGCATATTTTCCAATTAGGCACCAAATATTCCGAAGCGATGAAAGCAACCGTGCAAGGCGAAGACGGCAAACCTTTAATTATGACAATGGGTTGTTATGGTATCGGGGTTACACGTGTTGTGGCAGCAGCAATTGAACAGCACCACGATGAACGTGGGATTATTTGGCCTTCAGATGAAATTGCACCATTTACCGTGGCAATCGTGCCAATGAATATGCACAAATCTGAAAAAGTCCAAGCTTTCGCCGAAGAGCTATACAAAGCCTTAAAAGCGCAAGGTGTGGATGTAATTTTTGATGACCGTAAAGAACGCCCGGGTGTGATGTTTGCGGATATGGAATTGATTGGTGTACCGCATATGGTGGTTATTGGAGAGAAAAACCTTGAAAACGGCGAGATTGAATACAAAAACCGCCGCACTGGCGAGAAACAGATGATTGCCAAAGAGCAGTTATTGGCGTTTTTGGCTGAGAATGTGAAAGGGTAATTTTAAATGGCTGAATAGAATGGATATTCAGCCATTTTTATTAGGGGGAGTATTATGCAAAAAATTTTTAAAATTCTACCGCTTGTTATGCTTTTAGGCGGTTGCTCTGTTTCTGAAGTCATAAATCCCGATGAATATGATGCGGCTAAACATTCTCGCCTGAGAATTTTTAGTCATGGCAGTAATGCTGCTGCATTTTTTATTGGCGTAGATTGCGAAACCAACAAAAAAGGGACAAGAGTTTTAGCGGATGGGGTGGATGTTTTTGTCGGGGCACAAGACAAGCAAAAACGTATCGGAATGACACAAACAGATGCGACTGATTATGCACAATCTAAAGGCGGTATTTTTAAAGAATATGTTATTCCAGCCGGTAAAGTCGTTAATATTAGACCTTCTCATCAAATATCAAGAACAGTTTGTCGTGTTGCAGGAAAGCCTTGTACGATTGAAACGGAGGAGCTCTGTCAATATGGTTTTGGGAATGATGTGGTATCTAAAGGCATTAAGTCTATTCGCCAATTCTTTATTCGCACTATCACGCTAGGCGCAACAGATGGTGGAGAACCTCGCGATGATAGCCGTTCATTTATTCCAGAGGCAGGAAAACAATACGAATATGTACCAAATGGATGCAGCGTTGTGATTACTGATATTACTGAAGAAAAAGTAACCATTGTAAATACATCACCATTTTATCAATGTCCTAAAAAATGATGAAAAAACTCTATTTTATCTTTATCTGTTTATTGGCAGGCTGTATTACCCACATTAGCAAACCGATACAAAGTACAGAGCAAATTTATGCTTTTATGATCGAGAATGATAAAATTTATCTTGTTGGTAAAAAATCGGATTATCTTCTTCAAAATCAAGATGTGGGTGCAATGCGAGAGTTTTTAAATAGCCCTTATGCAAAGCAAGTGCTTTTCTTTACGATGAAACTCGATAGCCTTGATAGCGATGTTACCGGTGAATATGCGGTTTACTTAGATGAGAGTAAATATAACGAAGAAGAGAAAAAGCAACTTCAAAAACAGTTTTGGTTTAACCCGATTAGCTATATTCATCCTGATCTATTACCAGCATTACAGATGAGAAATACCGCTTGGCGGACAGACCAGCCGGCACTAAAACGCCAATATCGGGCTTTCGGAAAACGTGTTCGTTTTAAAAACCGCCAAGAAATTTTACAGAAATATGCAATGAATGAGCCTATGACGGTAATGTTATCGCAACGAATGTCGAGCAAAGAGGTAATTGCTGATGACATAGCATTAGATATTGTACGCAGTATTACGTTGTTGCCTGTTGCTGTGGCTTATTCTACTGCTTTAGCTGTAACTATTACGCCAATTGCGGCAACGATGGCGGTAATTTATGTGATAAATGGGCATGAAATGCGGAAATAATAAGCAAGTTTTTATTACTGTATTAAAAAATAGGCGAGGTTGTCCTCGCTATTTTTTTATCTTTTACTTGCAAGCGGTTAAAAAATGCTTATAATTTGCAAAGTTTTGAAACGAAACTTAAAACGAAACAAACTCAAAGGGTAATCGCAAAATGTCAAAACGTAATACACAACAACGCCGCCAAATGATTGTAAATATGGTTATTGAGCAAGGCGAAGTGAGTGTGGAACATCTTGCTCAGCTTTTTGAAACATCAGAAGTTACGATTCGTAAGGATCTTACTGTTCTTGAAGAAGGTGGTTTTTTAGTCCGCCGTTATGGTGGCGCAATTCGGCTCTCTTCGGAAATGATGGACGAAGAAAATGGTGACCAGTTATCGGCACAAAAATTGGCAATCGCACAAGCGGCTTGCCAATGTATTCGTGATCATAATCGTATTATTCTCGATAGCGGTAGTACGACAGGGGCTTTAGCGAAAATGTTACACCAATCGGGGTTAGTCGTGATGACCAATTCGTTGTCATTGGCGACAGAACTCACGGCGTCAGAAGCTGAACCAA